>JAPLCP010000147.1 GCA_026392155.1 Armatimonadota bacterium
CGAGACTGCCGTAAACTTGAACGCGCTGGAGTTTACCGTCATGTCCGTCGTCTTTTGCGGGTTCTGAACCGTGAAGGTGAGTAAGAGAAGCCGCTGATCTTCTCCCGCAACCACAGTAGCCTCGGGAGTTTTATAGAAAGGAGCCACCTGCGCCGACTCCAGGGTGAAGTGTAGCTCGCGGTCTTTCTCTCCAAGCTGATAGGTGATGCCCAGCTTGCCATTATCGCCGGGAAGCTGTGCGGTTCCCTTGGTAGGTGCTAGGCTACCTTGCCTCGATTTCGCGGGCTTGGGTTTGACTTGTGCGACACTCACCGAAGTGCAGGCAACAAGCATTCCGAGAGTAGCAGTGAAAGAGACAAGATATTTTTTTCGGAGTACTTTCATAGTGGGTCTACTATACCTTGATCGTGTTTTAATCGTCAATTATCAGATCAGATGATCCAACTATTAGGTATAAAGACGCAATGTCTCGCGCCTTCACGCTTATTGAGCTACTGGTGGTGATCGCCATTATCGCGATTCTGGCAGCGATTCTCTTCCCGGTCTTTGGGCAAGCGCGAGAGAAGGCCCGCCAGAGCTCCTGCCTCTCGAATGCCAAGCAGCTTGGCCTCGCGATTGTGATGTACCGCCAGGACTACGACCAGGTCAACCCACGCCATCGATTATGCCCTGATCGTGTCGGCGATGCGCTCTGCTCCACAGCCAGCCCGACCGTCTCGACCGGCTCCAACGAGACCTGGTGGGCTCCCTACGACAATGCCATCTCGCCCGAGCCGCCGAGCCCCGCGAGCGTTCAATATAACACGGCAACCAAAGCGGGGATGCTCCAGCCCTACGCCAAAAATATGGCGATCTTCAAGTGCCCCAGCTACCCGCAAGGCCAAGTGGGCTACGCCATGAGCTATATCACCGCCGGGCCGATGGGAAAGCCCGATGCGGAAGTAACGAATCCGAGCGCGATGTTTGTCTGGGATCATGCTCGCACGCCCGGCTGTGCCGACACACGCACGGGCAATACGGGGCCTGTCTGGGGAATCTTCCCCGTGCGCGCAGACACGGCCCACACCCACTACCCCACTCGGCACAGCGGCGGCTTCACGACCCTCCGCTACGATGGCAGCGCCAAGTGGCGCAAGCCCGAGAGCCTGAGTGCCGTCGATTTTACCGCCGTCCCTTAGAGGGTAGATGTCTTCAGAGAATAGATGTCTTCTCGTCTTTCCCTGCGCTGGCTCGGCTGGAGCGGGCCAACGGCGCTCTGGTTGCGCGTGTTCAGTGCGGCGAGGACATTTCTCAATGAAATCCGCGAGCAGCGCTATCGGGAGCCTACAGAAGCGCCATAAAGGCGGTGGCAGCGTGCGAGAGTGCCTCGCCGGAGCGCCAGACGAGCGCAAGTGTCCGGGTGGGGCGGGGCTCGGCGAGCTCGACAATCACGGTGCCGGGCGGTGGGCTCAGCGCGAGGCGGGGAAGCAAGGCGATTCCGAGTCCGGCAGCCACGAGGGCTTGCATTCCGCCTGCTGAGCCGGAGACGCAGGCAATGCGCGGGGTAAATCCCGCCGCCAGACACGCCGCAAAGATCGGGTGCTCCGGCGACTGCCCCTCCGGAACCCAGACCCAGCTCTCGCCCGAGAGCGAGGCCAGCGTGGGCGTGGTAACTGCTAAGGCATGTGCCTCGGGGACGATCAAGGCAAGCTCCTCGGTTAATAAACTCCTCTGCTCTAGGCCGTCGAGGGCGCACGGCAGGTGCACCACGCCCAGATCCGCACGGCCTGCCAGTACAGCCTCAGCGATGGCACGCGCAGGGACGGCCTCGTGTACGGAGATGCTAATGCCGGGATGTGCCGCACGAAAGCGAGCAAGGAGGGGAGGGAGTAAGTGCTGGCTTGGTGTCGGAAGCGTCCAGAGGCTTAGCTTCCCCGCCTCCAGCCCCACGACGCGCCGCACGCCCAGCCGCGCCTCTTCCTCCAGCGCGATCAGCCGCCCGGCATAGCCCAGAAGCGCCTCACCAGCATCTGTGAGCTGGACGCTTCGACCCCGGCGGTGAAAGAGACTCGTCCCCAGCTCCTTCTCCAGCGCTGCGATCTGCGCCGAGAGTGAGGGCTGCGCGATATGGCACTGGGCCGCCGCCTGTGTGAAGTTGAGCTGCCGGGCTGCAGCCACAAAGTAACGAAGTTGAAAAAGCTCCATAACGATTTAGTCTATTGTGCAATATTTGGCACGGAATCTGCTTAAGCTCTCTCTCATGAGAATTACCTGGCATCCCGACTTTGAATCAAACCGTCCCCTGAAGACGCATTCTTCTTCCCCAACATGGCACAAGGGGGCAGAGAGTACCCATCCGGGTATAGATAAAATTGAGCAGGAAGTGATCCTGATGGCCTCCGTCGCCACTGCGGAGCTTACCAACTGCCGTGTCACGCAGGGTAGTGTGGGGGATTCCTCGACCTTTGTGCACTTTCTGGCCGACATGGAGCTGTTTGAGGGGCGCTTTCGCAGCATCTTACTCGACCCATCGCTGAGCCACTATCAGACCGCACGCCTCAACCGGATCTTCCGCGCGTACCAGCAGCTCCGTCCGGTCGGCCAGCTCCGCCGCCATATTGAGTTTCCCCTTCTGTCTATCACCGAGCACAATAACTTTATCCGGATGGAGCTGGGCAAGGCTGTCGGTGCGGTGACTCTTCTGGGCCACAAGTGTATCCACAGCATGCGCGAGCCCGGCTGGGCAGGGTTTATGGAAGCCCAAGTAGCCAACGAGCAGGCGGAGGCGCAGGTGCAAGAGACCCGGAAGCGTCTTCTTGCTGTGCTCTCACCAGGAGCCTTTCGCGCTGCCCAAGCGGCACTATTTGCTCTTGAAGTCGCCTGTGTCGCATTCCATGGGATCGCTAAAGATCACTCCGAGATTCTTTGCCCCGAGGCGATCAACAAGATGGGGAACCTGCTGCCACGGACACTCCAGTACTGATGTAGACGACGTTTCAATAGACAGTACGACCCCTCACATGCTATAATCGGCACGGTCAGGGGGTAGTTTTTTTTTGGGCACAACAGCAGCAATCGTTCTAGCAGCGGGCAAGTCTACACGGATGCGCTCCAAGCTCTCCAAGGTGCTTCATGCCGTCTGTGGAAAACCGGTTCTTTTTCATATTTTAGAGGCGCTTGCTGCCGCTGGGGCCGAGCGCCGCATTGTCGTGATTGGCCACGAAGGTGAGATGGTAAAAGCGCGTGTCGAGGCCGCCTACGCTGGGCAGAACATTGAGTTTGTTTGGCAGCACAACCCCAAGGGCACAGGCCACGCCACTCAGCAAGCTGAAGAGGCCCTCGCCGACCACGATGGACCGGTCTTGGTCGTCCCCGGCGATGCTCCACTGCTCTCCGCCGATGTTCTCAGTGAGCTCCTGACGGCCCACACGGGCGGTGCGACACTTCTTTCTGCGATCTTAGACGACGCGGGAAGCTACGGGCGGATTGTGCGGGCTACCGATGGCTCTGTGGAGGCAATTGTCGAGGCGAAAGACGCGACGCCGGAGCAAAAGGCAATCCGTGAGATGAACGCGGCGGTCTATGTCTTTGACAGCAAGTCGCTCTTTGCGCGGCTGAAGAACCTGACGCCCAACAACGCCCAAGGGGAGCTGTACTTAACCGATGTGATCGGAATGACCCGCGCCGCCGGAGAGCCCGTGCGCGCCGTGGTCGCCAAAGACAACAACGTGACCCTCGGGATCAACACCCGTGTCGAGCTAGCCGAGCTCAACGAGATCCTCAGAAAGCAGCTCTTGCGCGAGCTGATGCTCTCAGGTGTGACGGTCCTAGACCCGGCGACGACCTATGTCGAGGTGGGCGTGACGGTCGGGCAGGACACGGTGCTCCATCCGGGAACCCACCTGCGCGGCGCAACGACGATTGGGGAGGACTGCATCATCGGCCCCTACACCGTGATTACGGACTCCACCGTGGGCAATGGCTGTAAAGTCGGGCCTTTTGCACAGCTTCGTGGCAAGGCAGTTCTTGGTGATAAGTGCAAGATTGGTAACTTTGTCGAAGTCAAAAACGGCAAGCTCGCCACGAATGTCTCGGCGTCGCACCTGGCCTACCTGGGCGACACGGAGATCGGAGCGGGGACGAATATTGGGGCCGGGACGATCATCTGCAACTATGACGGCTTCACCAAGAGCAAGACAATTATCGGCGCAGATGCCTTTATTGGTAGCAACTCCACACTCGTCGCCCCCGTCACCATCGGCGATGGGGCACTGACTGCGGCAGGCTCCGTGATCACCAAAGATGTCCCCGCGGAGGCAATTGCCATTGCGCGGGAACAGCAGAGCAACCTAGAAGGGGCGGAGACGATCCGCCGCGAGCGAAGGCGAAAAGAGCGAGAAAATGGCTAGAAAAGCGCTTCCTATCGGCAAGAACCTGCGTATCTTTGCGGGCAGTGGTAACCCGGCTCTGGCGACCTCCATCTCCCAGGAGCTTGGGGTTCCGATGGGCAAGATGCTCCTCACCCGCTTTGCCGACGGCGAGATCCGTGTTCAGGTGGACGAGTCTGCACGGGGGATGGATGTCTTTCTGATCCAGCCGACCTGTATGCCCGTCAATGACAACATGATGGAGCTGCTGATCTTGCTAGATGCGTTTCGGCGTGCCTCGGCGCAGCGTATCACGGTGGTGCTTCCCTACTACGGCTACGCCCGCCAGGACAAGAAAATCAAGCCTCGCGAGCCCGTCACCGCACGCCTTGTCGCGGATCTCATCTCGGAGTCGGGGGCGAACCGTGTGGTCTGTGTAGACTTGCATGCCAAGCAGATCCAGGGCTTCTTTCGCCTCCCCGTGGATCATCTCTACGCGGGGCCGATTCTAGGGGCGCACTTTAAAGAGATCGGGCTGGTCAATGGCGATACTTGTGTTGTCTCTCCCGATGAGGGCGGCGTCACCCGCGCCCGCACGCTCGCCGAGACCCTCCAAGCACCCCTTGCCATTATCTCCAAGCGTCGCCCCTCACCCAATAAAGTTGAGATCACTGAGATCATCGGGGATGTTTTTGGCAAGAACTGCATTATCATTGACGACATGATTGACACCGGCGGCTCAATTGTTGGAGGCGCACAAGCCCTCATCGCCCGTGGTGCCGCATCAGTCACCGCCTGCTGCACCCATGGCGTTCTGTCCGAGCCCGCCATAGATCGCATCAGCGCCAGCCCCATCGAGCGTGTCGTCCTCACCGACACTGTCCCTTTCCGCTACTACGACCACCCCGCCGCCGCCAAGTTCACCGTTCTCTCCGTCGCCGAGCTTTTAGCCGACGCTATCCGCCGCATCCACTGTGACGACTCCATCAGCGAGCTCTTCGAGAAGCAGTGGTAGCATAGGCACATGAAAAAAGAGATTCGTAACAGCCTGATTTATTTTGGGGTGCTGATGCTGATGTTGGTGGCTGGAATTACCATTGCTCTGCTACGCGGAAATGGCAAGTAGTTGAGGGAGCCTGTGGATAACTTGGCACTTATCCACAGGTTATCCACAGGCGATAGAGCAAGCATGAAACTAATTGTCGGGCTGGGGAATCCTGGAACCACCTACGCAAAAACGCGGCATAACATTGGCTTTGAGCTAGTTGACGCGCTCGCCAAAGCCCACGGGATTGCGCTCACCAACCGGCGCGATAAAGCCGTCACCGGGCGCGGCACGATCGCTGGGCAGGCCGTGATGCTGGTCAAGCCGCAGACCTACATGAACCTCTCGGGCGATGCTGTGAGCGCGATTGCCGCCAAAGAAAACATCGAGCGCGGCGCTATCTTAGTGATCTGCGACGACATCAACCTACCGCCGGGCCGGATGCGCCTGCGCTCCAGCGGCTCTGCGGGCGGACAGAACGGCCTCAAGGATCTTATTGCCAAACTAGAAGGTGAGGACTTCCCACGCCTGCGCATCGGCGTCGGGGCACCGCCTGCCTCAGGCAGCGAGCAGATCAGCTGGGTACTCTCCAAGTTTGGCCCTGCCGACCGCAAGCTCATGGACGAAGTGCTCATCGCCGCCATGGGAGCCGCCGAGCTCTGGCTGGGTGAGGGCACGCTTGCGGCGGCCAATCGTTTCAATGGTTTGGTGGTAACGGTTTGATCGGGGCCTAAAAGTCCCCGTCTCAGGCCGCGCAAGCGCGAAGCGGGCCGAGCCCGCAGAGAAGCCGATTCTACGCGGTCGCGGGCCGCTTCGCCGAAGGCGGCTCAGGCGGGGACTTTCAGGCCCTGACTACTGCGCCGTCCAGCCGCCGTCTACAAAGAGTGTCGTTCCCGTGACAAAGCTGGCGGCATCGGAGGCTAAAAAGACAGCGCTTCCGGTGATCTCATGGAGCTCGCCCCAGCGGCCCATGGGGATCTTGGCCACAAATGCGGCGTAGGCTTCGGGGTTCTCCAAAAGAGGCTTGTTCATGTCCGTGGCAAACGGGCCGGGGCAGATCGCGTTGACCGTGACGCCCTTGGTCGCGTACTCCAGCGCCAAGACGCGCGTCATGCCTAAGATCGCGGCTTTGGACGACGCGTAGGGAATCCGCCCCGCCACCCCGATCACCGAGAGAATCGAGCCCAGGTTGATCACCCGCCCCCAGCCGCGCTCGGCCATTCCTGGCGCAAACTGCTTGGAGACTAAGAACGGCGCTTTCAGATTGACGTTAATGACCGCATCGAACTCGGCCTCGGTGAGATCCGCGATCCCGCCGCGAATATTGACCCCGGCATTGTTGACCAGAATGTCCACGGGCCCGCCCAGCCCAAGCTCAATTGCCCTGGCCATCGCGGCCACTTCCGAAGCGCTGGTCACATCGGCAGCAAACGGGACAATGTGCCGCCCGGTTGCCTCCGAAATCTCGGCGGCAGCGCTGTCCACATCTGCCTGCGTCCGGCTCACCACCGCCACATCCGCCCCCGCCTCGGCCAGCGCCTGCGCCATCACACGCCCCAGCCCCTTGCCCCCGCCCGTCACCAGCGCCCGACGACCGTCGAGGCGAAACAAATCCAGAACCGTCTTACTCATGCCCACCATTATAGTCCACGTCGAGGAGGCTCGTCAGGAAGGTCTGGATATCGGCGATGCTCTGCGGGGAGACTTCGTGGCCCATGGGGTACTCTTTGTAGGTCATCAGCACCGGGTAGCGCTTGAGCTCGGCCTGAATGGCCCGGCCCTGGTCAATGGGGAGGACACTATCGTAGAGGCCGTGGGTGACGAAGACAGGCTTGCCGACAAGCTGCATGTAGTGGGCTGCCTGCGTCGCGGCCTCGGGGATCAGCCGACCGCTCATCAAGACCGCTGCGTGGAGGCACTCGGGACGGGTGAGAAGTAGCAGGAGGGCCATCGCCGCCCCTTGGGAAAACCCCATCAAGACGGTCTGGTTGGGATCGGTGCCGTAGTGCCGGTGACACTCCTGGATAAATATCTCCAGGGTCTCCGCACTCTCAAAGGCGATATCTTCCTCGAACTCAAGGCCGTCTTCGTGGAAGGTGATGGGGTACCAGCCCCAGCCGCCGCCGTGACGAAGCGGCGCACGGACGGAGACAACCGTGTAGCGCGGGTCGAGCCAGGGAGAGAGCCCAAAGAGATCCTCTTCATGGGAGCCAACCCCGTGAAGCAGAACGAGAAGCGGGGGACGTGCTCCTTCGGCTTGTCGCACCCGATGGATGAGCGAAAACGACATGCCTATATGGTATCGTAAAATTCGTGCAAGAGACCGAGGAAAAACCAGCGAATGCGGAGCAAGTTCTCAAGACCTTAGGAGAGCGCTGGCGTGGCGCGCTGACACTGCAGTACCGCTCACAGCTCGTGCTAAGCCACCAAGGCGAGCCAGGGCTACGGGGGACGCTTCAGGTAATGCTCCGTCGCCCTCACCTCGCGCGCATTGAAGTGCGCGTGGACAAAGCCGAGTTTTGTTGCCTGCGTGTCTGCGATGGCCGCGTGATCTGGCAGCGCAACCAGGGCGTCCCCCTCCGGCCTGCCCACACCCAAAGGCATGCGTTTCAGGATACGGTGATGTCGGGGATTCTCCACCCCTTAGACGAAGCCTCTTACTCGGTGGATCAGTTTCTCGCTCCCGTGCCCTTCTGGCTTCCCGGCAAAGACACCACGCGCACAGCCAAGCGCCGAAAAGAGAGAGACCGGGAGCTTTTTGTGGTGACACAGACCCAAGGGACGAGCATGGACACCTTGACACTGGATGCGAAAAACTACGCGCCGATCTGTCTGGTGCGTGTGGGCGATCACGGCGGGACGATCCAAGAGCTTCTCCGTGAGGAGTTTACCGAGGTTCAGCTGGGTGGCCCGCTTCCCCCGAGTCTGTTTCGCTGGAACAAAGAGGACGAGCAGCGGCGATGAGAGGATAAGCAGCGGAGATGAACAGTAAGCACCCTGCCTACGAGGCCGCCGAGCGCCTCCTCAAGCCTGTGGGCCGCCGTGAGACGGGGCAGTATCTCGTGGAGGACATCCACCTGGTACGACAAGCACTCGTCGCCCCAGAGACAGCGGTCAGCGCTGCCTACTGCCTCCCAGGCGATGTGGCCGAGCTAGAGCCGCTCTGCGTGGCGCGTGGGATCCCACTCTACGTCCTGACAAGCGGACTCCTGCAAAAGCTCACCGGCACAGGCTACGAAACCGCCGTCAGCGCGATTGCCATCGTCCAGCAGCGCCTCGTCAAGCCCACCGAGCTGCTTTCTGAAAACGCCCTGATTCTCTGCGGCGAGCGCATTCAAGACCCGCGCAATGTCGGCGTCCTGATCCGCACCGCCGATGCGCTGGGCTGCTCCGGGCTCCTGCTCTCCGCAGGAAGCGCCGAGCCTTTCTCACGCCAAGCCGTGCGCTCGACCACGGGGAGTATCCTGCGCCTGCCCATCGCCCTTGCCTCTGACCTCGCTGCGGTTTTAACCACGCTGCGTGCGCAAGGAGCCACCGTGATTGCCTCATCGGGAGCCGCCACTAAGACCGCCGCTGAGGCCGATCTGACGCGTCGCCCCCTCGTGATCGTGATGGGAAATGAGCAAGAAGGCATCTCGGAAGCCGTCGCCAGTGCCAGTAGCGCCGTCGTGCGGCTTCCCATGGCTCCAAACACCGGCGCAGACTCCTACAATGTCACCGTCGCCGCCGGAATGCTCTTGTACGAAGCGATTCGCATGGTAAAATAATATCCGGCGCGGAGAGGTGAGCGGAATGGTATCGCCACCGCCTTGAAAGCGGTCTCACCCCTGAACGGGTGTGCGGGTTCGAATCCTGTCCTCTCCGCCTTTTCCGCCGATTGAAATCGGCGTCTGTGGGCTTCCAGCCAAAAAGTCGCTCCGCGACTGAAACCAATTCTTCGACCTGAGCCACTTGAGCTTCTTGCCTGGGCTACTCAGCAACCGAACCACGCCTACCCAACGTAAAAAGCGCCCCGCAATTGAGGAAATACTTCCCCAATCGCGGAGCGATTTCTCAGCCGAGGCACGAGGCTTTTACACGCCGATTTCAATCGGCGGGCCCTATGGCTAGATTAGCCCACGGAAAGATTTGACGCCGCCGTCGTAGCCGGGGAAGAGTTTTTCTAGGCTACTCACCCCAAGGTGCTTCATGGCGACTTCTCCAAAGACGGCGCGGAAGTCGGTTGTCAGTGCTAGATCGCGGTTTTCGTAGAGCTTCTCGGGAGCGAGGCCGGGCCAGTCGCCGTAGACCTTGCCGCCTTTGATTGCCCCGCCGAGTGCAAAGAAGCAGGTCGCGTGGCCGTGATCGGTGCCGCCGGTGCCATTTTGCTTGACGGTTCGCCCGAACTCACTCATGGTCAGCACCACCACATCGTCCATTTTGTCGCCCAGATCGGTGTAGAGCGCAGCAAGCGCCTGCCCGACCTCACGGAGCTTGTTGGCGAGGTTGCCCTGCGTCGGAGCGCCGTTTTGGATCTGGTTGGCGTGCGTGTCCCAGCCGCCGATATCGGCGAAAGCGACTTCGACCCCCACATCGGCCTTGATCAGCTGCGCGATCTGCTTGAGCGACTCCCCGAGCTTGCCGTTGGGATAGCTGGCGTTGTTCGCGGGGGTGTAGCGCGCCGGATTGATTCCTTTGAGCATCTTGATCGCCTCGAAGCTCTCCTTGCCCGTGCCGTGCAAGACATCGCCGACCGCCTGGTCGTAGAGCGCCTCGAAGCCGCCTGCGACACTAGAGCCACTGGCGAGGGCGAAGCGGCTGGCCGACGGGTCGTTGATTCCAAAGGTGCGCAGATCGGGAATGGCGAGCGCTCCGGCATCGCCTTTCAGAGCCGTGGGCAGGCCGCCTCCCAGCGCGACGGCCTTAAACGGGGATTTTCCGGCTTTTACGTTGGCGCGATCCTCGGGGCAGAGCATTGCGGCGCGAGCCAGCCAGCCGTCGTGGACGGACTTACTGCCAGGTGTGCCGCTCTCCATGTAGTCCATCGCATCGAAGTGTGAGCGCGTGCTGCTGGGCGAGCCGCAGGCATGGACGGCGGCTAAGTGGCCGTCTTTGTAGATCTTGGCAAGTGGCTCCAGCGACGGATGCAGGCCAAAGAAGCCATCTAAGTCCACGACTTGGTTGCGCGGAATGGCGATATTGGGCCGGGCGCGATAGAGCTCCGCCTCGCCGTGGGGCACCACGACCGAGAGACCGTCGGCAGCGCCTCGCATAAACACACAGACAAGCGTCTTCTTTTTCTTGCCTGTGCCCTGCGCCAGCGCCGCCCGCTGCAAAAACGATGGCCCTAGCATCGGAGCCAGCCCGACGGAGGCTAGAGCCACCCCGCCATTTTTCAGAAACAATCGTCGTGATACGTTCATAATATGCCTTTCCCCCTCCTCCCAGGATTGGGAGGAGGGGCTAGGGGAGGAGGGTCATCTCCGCTGGAACTCGGGGGAGCCCAGGATCAGTGCGGCGAGGCGCTTGGCTGAGAACTCATCGCCTTCGGTTTGTTTTTGCAGCGTTTTTATCGTTGCCGCCGAGAGTGAGCCGCCCGTGAGCTGCTCACCGAGAAGCTCGATCATGATGGGAGTAGGCTTGCTGGGCGTCTCGGAGAACGGCATCGCGCCACTCAGATCCGCGTCGCTGATGCGGCCATTGACCAGTGCGAGCGCGTAGTTGATGCGGCCGATAAGCGCCCCGCTGGAAACCCACTTGCTGGAGTCTTCTGGGTAGCCTGTGGGGAAAGCGTAGTTAAAGAGCGGCTGTCCCAGAAGGCCAATCTGACCTGCGAGGAGCCGCTGATTGGTCTGGCCACCGCCATTGGGCGCAAAGATATTGATCCCCGCTCCCTGCCGCATGCCTGCCATACCCCCACCAAATGGGCCCGACGCAGCAGGCGGCGCGGTCTCCACCGTGGCTCCTAAGGCGCGTGCGGCGGAGACAACAAACTCAAAGGGAGATTTGACTTTGGATTTATACGCCGCCGCGCTGAAGAACTCCGGGCTGCTGGTGATCGTGGTGAGAATCTCGCGGATGTCGCCGTCGGTGCGCTTCCAAGTCGCCACGCACTTGTCTACCAGGCTCGCAGGGGGATTGTCTGAGACAAACCGGCGGCACAGCTTGGTGGAGATATTCTTGATGGTCGCCGGGTGGCTGGCAAGGACTTCGAGCATCTTCTCGCCTTCTTCTTGCCCGCCGCCTGCGGGGAATTTTATGCCCAGCACTTCTTTCTCGTTTCTATCGTGGAGGTTTGCGTGGAACTCAAACTCGCCGCCATAGCGTCCGCCGCGCACGCCCCAGCCGGTGAGGCAGCGTGCCAGCTCGGTGACATCGCGTTGCGTGTAGCCGCCGTCCACGCCCAGCGTGTGAAGCTCCATGACTTCCCGGGCGTAGTTCTCGTTCAGGCCCTGTTTCTGGCGTTGCGCCAGCGCGGGTCGGTTGGGCATTCCCTGGCCCGAGAGGCGCTCGTAGGCTTGCTCTTCGGTGATATTTTGGTTCTTGGCGATCTCCCGCACCCGCGCCATCATCTGCATGGCAGGTGCAAGGCCACGCTCGGCGCCCTGGCGAACCTGAGCAAAACTAAACTGTGGGCGACGGCTGTCGGACATGCGCTCGGGCTGTGCGGCGACGGACTGTGCGTTGTCAAGATAGAGCATCATCGCGGCGGAGTGTGCGGAGGCGGAGAGGAGCTCTTTGAACTTGCCCAGCACATGGGGCCGGATCGCCTGCTCTTCGTCAATGACCTTAGCGGCCCGAACTTTGGTGGCGTCAATATTGAAGTGATTGCTCCAGAAATCCACTAAGACTTCCTGAAGCTGCTTCTCGCTCTCCACAGCGCGCACCAGCTTGTTCATCACCAGCTGCGAGCCTGCCTCATTGACTTTTTGCCGCGCCAGCTGCCCTTCTTGAAGCTGCTTACGCTCGTCCGGAGTGGCATTGCGCATGACCTCAAGAAATCCTTGGGCTTGCTGCTGTTGGGGCGGTGGTGTGCCGGTTTGTGCGGCGGTGACTCCATTTTGGATGGCTTGTGATGCTCCCGTTGCGCCTCGCTGGGAGAGCTGGCTCTGTAGCTGCAAGAGGCGGGCGTTGTTCCTTTGAACATTACGCTCCATCTCCGCAAGGTCAGAGCCGGTCAGCTTAAGGGCCTCATAGCCTGCCGTCTTTCGCGCCACGGCTTCGTCTTTAAGCTGCTCGGGGTGAAGCTGCTGGTTGATATACGCCTTGAGCCCAAGCTTCTTGACCTGCTGAATATCGCCGGGGCGCGGCCCAAACCCCAAGCGGTTGAGCGTGTGGACGATGCGTTGCTCTTCCGTAAGAGGTTTATCGGCACTCCGTGATGGGATCGTCGTTCCTAGCATTAGTGCTAAGAGTGAGTAGAAGACTTTCATGGCGTTTAGGACGAGAGCCTTGGGTGGGAAGTTCAGCAAAAAAAATGCCACCTGACAGCGCCAGGTGGCTTAGAGTAGGAATGGAGAGTAGGATACTAGAGAAAACGGTGACACAGCGGCTAGGGAATCATAAGCCGTTGCGCGAGTTCGACACTGGTCGGAGGCGGTGCATTCATCAGGCGAGTTAGCCCCGTCTCTTCCAGTGTCACTTTGAGATCGGGGGAGGGCTCGATGTTCCAGGCGACTCCTACCATTTGAGCGACGCGGGCAAAGGTGACGAGAGTGGCGACGCCCGCAGGTTCCACAAAATCAAGTGGCCTGAGATCCAGTGTTAGGTGCAGGGGGCGCTCGCCCAAAGCACTAAAGATAGTATCCCGAAATGAGAGAATGGTATTGAGATCCAGCCGTCCTGTTGCAGTGAGTGATAGGCTTCTATCGGTCTGCCAGCTCTGGCTTACCGCGAGGAGATGCGCAGGAACCTGGGCGGTAGGCCGCCCTCGTCGAGGAACAGAAAAGACAGGTCGAGATTGCCCCGTCTCCGCATCGTGAAATACACAGTCGTTCATGCTGTGCACTACTGCAACATTAATGCCTTAACGTCAAATCGTGCAAAAAATACCGTGCCTTCATCAGGATAATACAGCATCCACGACAGGGTAGATGTGATATGACCATCACACCGTACAGAAAAACTAACAGCTTGGCGAATTACGGGCTGAAAATCTCATAGAAAAACTCGTATGATTACGAGGATAAAGCTTTAACAGATCTCTTGGCTCAAGCCGATCACCTTTAGGGCAAGTTACATTGCCCCGTGTTCAACCTCGTCTAAACTTCAACCCGATTTATGTTAAACCGTACGGTGCTGACCAAGCTTGGTAGTTTGGTGGATCGAACCAGATTTCCCGCGAGTGCCTTGCCCCATCTGGGGTGTGTCTGTCAAAAGCTGAAGGTAGTTCCTGATCCTGTAGTTCCTGATCCTAAGGTGGCGAACCCTTAAGACGAAAACTCTTCACGATATTGTCAAACAAAAAGAAAACATGTAAGAGGAAAAGACAGAAACGAAAAAAATGCAACGATTCGACACTGATACCAAAAAAGGTTCCCGATTCCTCTTCCGGTCCAGCTACCCCTAGAAGGTCAGGCACGTCAGGTTGCCGAAGAGCTTGTCAGCGCTAGGTTGCCGAAGAGCTTGTCAGCGCTCCGTTTGAACGCGACAGGGGAGTCGCTTAGCAATCCCAAAGCCCTCCGAAGCGAGATTGACGTTCGGCTAGGACGGTTTCAATTTATCCTAACTTGATATATCATAAGGTTTTTAATGCCTCTTCTGAGCCTAATACAATATTGTAAATCACGATTTTTAGATATGGTATCTCTTTATTGGAATAATATTGACAAATTTTCAATATACCGTTACACTGTAAGTTGCAGTTAAGAGATGGGAAAAATTAAAGTTTAATAATCTTTAGTCAAAAGCCGCATTTCATGTTTGTGATTCATCACAGGAGACACATATGTTTCTGTCTGATTTGAAAGAAAACTTTTTTGGGTGTCTTCGTGCATCCGAAATTGCTTTTTTCTTTTCCAGCAAAGTTGTTTGTGGAAAAAATATACTCTGAGAGGGTAGTCATGTCTTATCGAAAATTCAGCCTAGGTAAAACACGCCAGGCATTTACACTTATCGAACTCTTAGTCGTCATCGCGATCATCGCGATTCTCGCCGCCATTCTCTTCCCTGTCTTTGCACAGGCTCGCGAGAAAGCTCGTCAGGCCTCCTGTATCTCCAACTTCAAGCAAGGTGCGCTTGGGATCATGATGTACATGCAAGACTACGATGAAGCATTTCCCGTAATGACTGCTGAGTACGGTGTCTGGACACCACAACCGAACTGGGCATGGGGGCAGATGGTCTTTCCCTATATCAAGAACTGGCAGATTCACCGCTGTCCCTCTAATGGAACCGCTACTGAGGCTGTGGTCTCTGAAGGTGCAACCAATCCTTTAACTAGAGAGTTTAACTATGCACTTCACTCCGGGCTCGGCTTCAACTACATGCACCTGACGCCTTTCACCACGGCTGTTGGTCCTGCTGGAGGAAATCTCTTCAGCCCGCAGACAAATGCCGCTGTTGGACAGCCGGCAGCTACCATTATGCTTGCTGATTCGATCTGGGATAAAGCAGGCACCGCTCCAGCAGGTGGGGGTAACTGGTTTATTGAAGCACCTTGTTTTCAAAATTCAGGAACGGCTTACTGGTTTGGTGGCTGGCGGATTGATACCGCTACCGATTGGTTGCAATTTGGTGGTACACATCCGTTTCACCAACAGAGTGTGACAGTTGCTTATGTTGATGGACATGTTAAAGCAACTCGTATTGGGGATTTGGCTAAGGGATGTAATGTCCGTACCAAAACTCTCACGGATCCTACTGCGGCAAATGGGATCACAAATGAGTATCTTTGGGATCGTCTGTAGAGTTAAATAGGAGAAAAGTGACAATGAAGCGTCTTATATGTGTGGTTTGCCTCGTTGCTTTAGGAGTGTTAATGGCGGGTTGTCCTTCCAATGAGCCCCCAAAGCCTGAGGAAGTGCAGTCTAAGAGTGAGATGAATAAACCTAATACGGGTAATCCGAATGAGCCTGCCCCCGGGGCAGTGACTCCTGGGCAAGTTGCGATGCCTGGACCTCCCGGTAAGGGACGTAAGTAAGGACATTGCTTGTCCGGTTCTTAAGCGGCGCAGAGCTCCGGCTCTGCGCCGCTTTTGCGACAATAGAGCATGAGTTTATGGCTGGCGTTTTGTTGTGTTAGGACGGCTGCAAGTTGTCCTGAGTTGATGTATCGCGAGGCTCTTAATGCCGCATAGGATATAAAATAAGGATTTTATATCGCGAATTATAGGTCATGAATCCGTTTTTAAAGAGACTACTTGACAAATTTTCAATATCACGTTAGACTGTCGCATCTCTAAGAGGTGGGCAACATTAAAGCTTAAAAACCTTTAGTCAAAAGCCGCACTTCATGTTTGTTATTTATCACGGGAGACACATGCGTTTACGCTGGTTCGAAAGAGAAACAGTTTTCGGGTGTCGTCGTGCGTCCTACTACTTTTTCTTTTCCAGCAAAGTTGTTTGTGAAAAAAATATACTCCGAGAGGGTAGTCATGTCTTATCGAAAATTAAGCCTAGGTAAAACACGCCAGGCATTTACACTTATCGAACTCTTAGTCGTCATCGCGATCATCGCGATTCTCGCCGCCATTCTCTTCCCTGTCTTTGCACAGGCTCGTGCCAAGGCCCGCTCCATCACCTGTGTGAGCAACGTCAAGCAAGCCGCTCTTGGTGTGCTGATGTACGTCCAGGACTACGATGAAATGCTACCGCAGCTGGACAACGACCGCACCGCTGGTCATACACCGGACTGGGGCACCCCGGGCAATATCCAGACCTGGGGCAACCACATGTTCTTGGGAGTTGTTCAGCCCTACCTGAAGAACTGGGACTTCACCGTCTGCCCTGAAGCCGGCAAGACCAACTGGAAGATCGCGATTCCTGATGGTTCCGTTGCAGGTGCCCCCTACGTCCAAGCCATGGACGACGCCGGTTACTACGCCAGCTCCTTCTCCAAGATCGCCGTGAATATTCTGCTTGTCGAGTGGGGAGCCCGTGGATCTACGGCAGCGATCGCTCGCCCTGCGGAGACCACCATGCTCGTGGCCGACTCTGTCTGGGACAACACGGGTGTCGCGATTTCACAGGCAGTGGGTAACACCGGTGTCTGGCCGGAGAACGAAGCGGGTGGCTGTGTTGGTCTCGGAGGACAGGGCTGGACCTGGTACCTGCACTCCAACACCAAGGGTCGTGGCGGAAGCCGCGCGGCAGTGGAGTCGGGTCGCGCCAATGTTGCCTTCGTCGATGGGCACGTAAAATCCATGGATCGCAACAATCTGGAGCGCTGTGACTTTAGCCCCGCCGCCAATGCACGAATCTTCACGTACTGGGAGTACCGCTTCTAGAATGAAAAAATCACTCTCTATCGCGCTTCTTATCGCGCTTCTGGTGTTGCCACTTTTTGGCTGCAGCAACAGCGCCGACGAGGCACCACCCCCGCCCCCGAAAGGGGCTGGTGATAACAACTCTCCCGAGGCCAAAGCGGCTAAGGGGCTTGCACCACCTGACAGTGGCATGCCTCCTCCGGGTGGTGGAATGGGACTGAAGGGCAAGCGTTAGTCGCTGTCCGAGCAAGTTAATGCGGCGCAGAGCTTCGGCTCTGCGCCGTTTTTGTTACAATAGAGCATGAGTTTACGGCTGGCGTTTTATGGGGCATCACTAACCGAGCTACTTTCTGGGCTGGAGCGCCTTGCACAGGCAGGGGTAAAGACTCAGCTCTATCTTTCCTCACCGACGAGCCTTCCTGCGGATTTAGAAGTGCTGGGTTTATTGTCCGAGAGTCCGGCGGCGTTGCTGCCCTTGCGTGTCCCCGTTCACCATGCCTTGGCAACGCCGGAGAGTCTAGGGGCGGTGCTGGCGCTCGGGGCTCGGGTGCTGGGCGCACAGGCGATTCCTCTTATCTTTGCCACGCCGCGTGAGGGGTATTTTGTTGCGTTTCGGGGGCTACACCGCCAGCTCTACCCCGAGTCACCGTGGGCGATTGCGCGCCAGGAAACGGATCTTGCTGTGCTACTCCATCAGCAGACAGAGTACTTCTCACTCTACGACATGAGCTGTTTGTACTTAGAGGCGGGACGCGAGGCGGTTCGGACACGCCTCAAAGAGATCCAGGGTGATCCTGAGCCATCTGTGATCTTTTTTGATTCTCTCACCACGGCGCACGAAGCGCTGGTGGGCGAGATCTTATGGGAGCAAAAGCCGCGCCTTGTTGTGGGCTCCGAAGGGGTTCAAACGGCACTACTGGCGGCCTGGGAAACGGCTCAGCTCCTCCCTGAGGTCGTGATGCTGACTCGCCCGGAGCCACTGGGCCAGCTTCTGGTTGCCCATGCCTCAGCCCTGCCCGAGTCCGTGGTGCAGCAAGACTGGGCACGTACGAATGGTTTCTTCTGCCATACTTTTCGTGATGCCCCTCGGGGGGTCAAGGTGGCGCAGGGAGCGCTCTCCGTAGGGCACAGTGTCTCGCTCTTTGCCGAAGACCCGGCACTGGGGCCAGAGCTGGCTCAGACGATTATTGCACTCCATCAGAAAAACCCACAGCGACGGCTCGTGCTTTCATCGTCGGTGGCGCTTGCCCCAGAGCTTGGCATTGAGGCGCTAGAGTGGGTTGCCGCGCTCGCCTCGGGCTGTCCACTCTGTCGGATCGTGGGTGGCCCACTGGAGGGCTGTGAGGTTGTGGTTCAGGCGGAGACGCTCGGGCCGGAGCCGTTTTTCCTGAAAGTGCGCCAGGGAATTGCTGTCTGAATCCGCCATTTGGGGGAGGCAGGGCACGGTTGCTTGCGGCACTATCAGGGTATGTCCGGTGAGCTTTGGGTATTGAGTGGCCTTGGGAGTATCGTGGTACTTTGGGGTGTACAGGGCCTAGGGAGCTGGTGGACAAATCTGCAGCAACAAGAGCAGATGGAAGCTGCCACCGTGGTACAGAAAGTCCTGGTTCACGAGCAGGGAAGTGGATGGGAGCCTGATGAGCGCTACGTCGTGACCTTCTCTCTCCCTGAGGGCGGTCGCCGCCACTTTGTGGTGACGGAGGTGCAGTACAAGCAGGTTTATGCTGGGCAGACGGGGCAGCTTCTCACACAAGGCTCTCAGTTTCGGAGCTTCACGCAGCTGAGCACGAAAATTAACTGAAGGAATTTTGGGGGTGACGGTCAATACTAGTGTTATGAAACGTACACTCGTGGCTTCTTTGCCGATCTCGTTGTTGTTCGCGCTTACCGGTTGCGGCGGCTCAGGCACGGCCATGGATAGTGCGAATCCGCCAGGCGGTCTGGCGACACGTGGCACAGCGGCAAGCATTGATCCCACCGCCGAGCCAGCAGGGGCGAGCGCGGCTCCTTTTACGCCCATTGGCCTCTTCGTCACCGGCACCGATGCCGTGACTCCTACCTGGGGCCATGTCTGGGCGACGGTCTATAAAGTCGAGGGCGTGGGCGCGGGTGAGAAAGATAAACCCGTCACGCTGTTTTCTAGTGGGGAAGGTCAGGTTCTAGATCTCACGCAGCCGGGCGCACTTCCGGGCGCAGGCGTGGCAGCCGCGAGCCTCGCTAGCATGACCCGAATCCGGGTCACCCTGGCACCATCGGTGCAGGCAACCAAGCCTGAGCAAAACGATGTCGAGACCATCAGCCTCGTGCCCGCCCTTCCCAAAGATGCGGAGGGGCGAGCCGTCGTGACTCTAACCCTCGCCAAGCCTTTTGAGGGAGGGACGTTGCCCCTCGCCGTAGATCTAACCAAGTTCGTCCCGCGCGACAATAAAGCGGGGCTAGAGCTGGTCCCAGGCGATGCTCCAAAGAAATCTCCCAGCCTGTCTGTGTCGGGTACCCTGCGCGGCGGTCTGCTTGTGCTGCCTGGCGGAGGACGACTGACGCTGGAGCTGAGCGGTGCACAGCTTGCCAACGCCGATGGCACACCAAAACCTAAGCCCACCGATGGCACTGCGGCACTTGCCGATGGGACACTCTCTGTAGATGGCAAGACCCTGACGGTCAGTCGCCTGACACTGGGCCGCCCCGAAGCCGCCGCGCTGGAAGGCACGACTGCTGATCTTGATCCGAAGCTGGGAACCTTTACTCTAACCCTGAGCCATGCGACCGGCATTCTGCCAACACGCCTCGCGGTCACCGCAACTCTTGCGGAGAAAGCCATTTTTCGGAGCCGTGGTGGGCTACTGCTTGCCTCGGATGAGTTTCTGACCGCGCTCAAAGACAAGTCCACGATGGTGCGTGTCGAAGGCACCTACGAGCCCGCCACCGGATCACTCTCCGTGCGACGCGGCTGGCTTCTGGGCAAGAGCGCGCGTGAGGCCACGGTGACCGGAACCCTCACCGCCGATGAGAAATCCGGCGCACTCTCCGTCACCGCTCCCACAGACTGGGATGGCTTTGCTCCCACCGAGAAACCCGTCGCCCTGACCACCACGACAGCAACAGCCTATCTCGACGAGAAAGGCGCGACGCTTACCGCAGAAGCCTTCAAAGCCGCGCTGAAAGAAAAATCCGCCCGCGCTCTTGGCCTGCTTGACGGCGATGGTCGGCTGGCCGTCACCAAGCTCACGCTCGTTGCGCCCCTGCCCAAGCCAACGCCGGAGCCTGAGCCAGAGAAGAAACCTACCGAGCCCACGCCGGACAAAAAACGTCCTCCCGCTATTACGGTGCCCGACAAAAAAGCCTCATGACCTACTGCGAGTTCGTGCGCTCTGGTAAGGCCCATCCGGTTCATGTCCACTACCACGACTCTGTCTACGGCTTCCCGGTCGAGAGCGACGATGCCCTCTTTGAGCGGCTAGTGCTAGAGATCAATCAGGCAGGACTGAGCTGGGAGACGATCCTCAAGAAGCAAGAGGGCTTCCGTGCCGCTTACGAGAACTTTGAGATCGCCAAAGTCGCCGCCTACGGCGACACGGAGATCGCTCGCCTGCTCGCTGACCCGGGGATTATCCGCAATCGCCTCAAAGTACGGGCTGCGATCAACAATGCCCAGAAGATCTTAGAGCTTCAGGCCACGCACGGGAGCTTCAAGGCCTGGCTGGATGCGCATCACCCGCAAGAAAAAGCCGCTTGGGTAGCGCTCTTCAAGAAGACGTTCACCTTCACCGGCGGCGAGATTGTCGGGGAGTTTCTCATGAGCTGCGGCTATCTGCCCGGTGCCCACGCCCCCGACTGCGCGATAAACCCCTCACTTGCCTGACTCAGGCGGTAAAATACCCTCATGCAAGAGCGTTGGACGTTGGCGGAGTCGGGGATTGCGTGGGAGATCTCGGGGAGCGAGGGGCTTCCCCACGACGATCATGTGGAGCTGAGTGGGCGGCGGGTGAGTGCGATTATCCGCTACGGAGTGGATGACAAGCGCCGCTTGATCTTGAGCCGGGAAGTCATCTGGCCCACCCTTCGGCTCAAGCGCGATGATGTACGGGGCTACCTGCGGCGCACCTGGGGCAATGAGGTCATCCCCCCGATTCGCATTGAGGGCATCCCGCTCGTCCCGGGCCCCGTCCGCGAGGTGCGACTCTGGGAGGGACGGCTGACCATCACCCACGGCCCGCTCGATGGGATTATCGTCCAGCGCCATCTCTTCCCCTGCGAAGACGAGCCTGCACTTTTAGAGCGCTGGAGCGTGATCAACTTCAGCGATGCCCCGGTTGGGCTGGAGTGTGTCACCGAAGAGGACACCGAGACCGTGGCCTGCTACGATGGCGATGTGCTGGTGAGTACTAAGATTGTCGAGGGGCCATCGCTTCTGGTGCGTCCCGGTGAGTTTGGCAATATCACCTTGGCCTTTGTCGCGCACAAGAAAAACGCGACTCAGAAAGCCCTCAATGTCCCCGACGAAGCCATTTTTCGCGAGCGGCGCTGGAAGGCTCTGAGCGAGAAACTGGTGCTGACGACCCCCGATCCCGTGCTCAACCGGGCGTTTGAGTTTGCCAAGTGGCGCGCCGCGGAGAGCCTCTTTCACACCAAGATGGGGCTGGTGCACTCGCCGGGTGGTGGGCGCTACTACGGCGGCGTCTGGGCCAATGACCAAGCGGAGTACGCCAATCCTCTCTTTGGCTATCTGGGCGACTCTCTCAGCCACGAGGCCAGCGTCAACTGCTACGAAAAGTTCGCCACCGAGCTTACCTCACGCTTTCGCCCCTTGCCCTCGTCGTTTGAGGTTGAGGGAGATGTGATCTGGCGCAACTGCGGCGACCGGGGTGATGCCGCCATGATCGCGTCGGGGGCGAGCCGCTACGCGCTGGCACAAGGCGATAAAAAAATCGCCGAAAAGCTCTGGCCGCTGATTGTCTGGTGCCTGGAGTTCTGCCACCGCAAGACCGACGAGCGCGGCATTGTCCTCTCCGACACCGATGAGCTGGAGGGGCGTTTTCCCACCGGCGAGGCAAATCTCTCGACATCGTGCCTCGCCTACGATGGCTACAAACGTGCCGCCGATCTCGCCCTTGAGCTGGGTCACACGGAGCTGGCAGAGCAGTACAGCACTGCCGCCGCTGCGCTGGAGCTCGCCATTGAGAAGCACTTCGGAGCAGAAGTTGAGGGCTTCACGACCTACCGCTACTACGAAGCCAACACGACCCTGCGGGCATGGATTTGCTTGCCGCTTGCCCTCCTCCCCGGCCCTCCTCCCAACCCTGCGGAGGCAGGATTAGAGGAGGGAGAGAATACCGCTTCAGGCTCCCCCCTCCTCCTCCCCCCGGCCCCCTCCTCCCAGGGTTGGGAGGAGGGGGCCGGGGCACGTCGCGACGGCACGATTGCCGCACTGCTCTCGCCACAGCTCTGGACGGAAGATGGGCTGGCGACCGAGTCCGGCGATACGGTTTTCTGGGATCGGGCGACCCTCTATGCCCTGCGCGGGCTCTTTGTGGCCGGGGCCACGGAAACGGCGCTGGAGAAACTCACCGCCTACACCCACCGCCGCCTGTTAGGGGAGCACGTCCCCTACGCCGTCGAAGCGCACCCTGAGGGCAGTCAGGCGCATCTCTCTGCCGAGAGCGCCCTCTACTGCCGCATTCTCACCGAAGGGCTCTTTGGCATTGTCCCGCGCGGCCTAGAGCGCTTCGATGTCACACCCCGCCTCCCCGACGCCTGGAGTGAGATGTCGCTGACACTAGAGGGCTTTGGCGGACACTGGGAGATTCAGGTTCGCCGTGTTGCAGGGGAAGTGAAGACCGACGTGCGGCGTATCTGATTTTTTACCAGTGATCTTGAGTTCAGGCCATTGCTATTGGCTTCACGAAAGCTTAAAATAGACCAGCACGGAGGGACGAATTTTGGGACGACGCAGTTTTCTGGGAGTGGGCGGGATGGCGCTGGGGCAGGCGAAGCCGGGCGCACGGGCTAAGCAAGTTCTCGTGATCTTCGAACAAGGTGGTGTCTCGCACATAGACACCTGGGACCCCAAGCCCGATGCGCCCACGGAGCACCGGAGCCCGTTTAAGACCATCAAGACCAAGGCCGATGGTGTCTATGTCACCGAGCTACTGGCACAGACCGCCCAGCACATGGACAAGCTCGCCATTGTCCGTTGCATGACTCAGCCCACGCCTGGTATTGGAAACTCGCACCCCAAGGGTTCGCAGTATGTCTACTCGGGCGAGGCACCCGGCGGCCCGGTGGAGATGCCTGATATCGGCTCGATTGTCGCCCAGCGCCTCGGCACGAAAGCGCCGTATCTGCCCGCTCATATTCTTCTTCCCGGCACCGATGAGCAGGCCGATAGCTCGCGCATTGGCTTCATGCCCCCCGGGTTTACTGCCTTCAAGACCGGAGGAAGCCCCGCCGATCCCAAGTGGCAGGTGCCCAACCTCGGGCTGCTTGCCGGGATTGATGAGCGGCGCTTTAAAGATCGGCAAAATCTGCTCTCCGCGCTGGACGTGGGCTATGTGCACGGCAGTGCACCCAAGGATGTCGAGGCGATGCAGTCGCTGATGCACCAGGCCACGGACATGCTCACCAACCCGCTCACCCGAAAGGCCTTCGATCTGGGCACCGAGTCCGATAAAATCCGGGAGCGCTACGGAAGCGGCCACCGAGGCCAGTGCTACCTGCTGGGCCGCAAGCTGATTGAGTCGGGCGTGCGCTACGTCACCGTGGATGTCCGCGAGCCGATGAACTCCTATGTCAATGGTAAGCAAGTGCGCTACGACGGTGGCAGTAACATGAACTGGGACCACCACGATGGGATCTACTCCAAGACCCACACCAACAACATTCCCGGCGGCGGCGCGGGGGCAGGGCGCTGGGGAATCCAGACCTGGCCCATGATGGGCTCGACCGACCAGGCATTCTCCGCGCTCATCGAGGACATGGCCCAGCGCGGTTTATTGCAAGACACCCTCGTCTGCTTTGTCACCGAGTTTGGCCGCACGCCGCGCATCAACGAGCGCCAGGGCCGCGACCACTGGACCCATGCCTTTAGCTTCGCCTTCGCCGGAGCGGGTGTCCCCGGCGGCACGGTGATCGGCTCGACCGACCGTGATGGTGGCTTTATCACCAGCCCGATGGCCTACACACTGGAGGACTACGGCGCGACGATCTTCGAGAAGCTGGGCATTGACCGCCATAAGCCCATCTACACCCCACAAGGTCGCCCCGTGCCAATCGCAGGCAAGGGCAAGCCCATCCCGGAGCTGTTTTGAACCCACCCGGCTGCTCGCACGGCTCACATACCCTCCCTCTTCGAAGGAGGGTTAAGTAGAAAAATGAGAATGGAACTGCTACACAAAATCAATACCCGACCATCCCCAACCCTCCCTGGAACAGGGAGGGTGGCTCGCCGTGAGGAACGAACGAAGAGCCGGGTGGGTTCTGGCTGGCTGGTCTTGGGAATTCTCCTCGCCCTCGCCACCACATCAGCCCACGCACAAGAGCGTATCGTGGTCACACCGCCATCGGTGGCGCTGACCAGTGCACGGGATGCGCGGCAGGTGGTGGTGACGGGCTTCTTTGGTGGGCAGCCGCGCGACCTGACCGAGAAGGCGGTCTTTACCAGCGGCAACCCGAAGATCGCCACGCTGGTCGGGAGCCGGGTCGCTGTCGCAGGGGACGGTAAGACAAGTGTCACGGTCAAAGTCGCGGGAAAGGTCTTTACGGTTCCTGTGAGTGTGAGCGGTGCGAAGAAAGCCGACCCCGTGCGCTTCGCCTTTGAGACCGTCCCCGTTCTGACCAAGCAAGGTTGCGCAAGCGGTTCGTGCCACGGCTCGCCGCACGGTAAGGGGGGCTTTTCGCTCTCGCTCTTCGGCTATGAGCCCAAGATCGACCGGATCGCACTGACCCGCGATGGGTTTAGTCGCCGCGTGAACACGCTAGAGCCTGCCGAGAGCCTGATCCTCAAGAAGCCGACTCTCGCGATTCCCCATGTCGGAGGCAAGCGTCTCAGAGTTGGCGATGCGCGCTACGCCACTCTCAACCAGTGGATTTCTGAGGGCGCGGAAGTCGGTGTCCCCAGTGTGGGAGTTGCCAAGATTGAGGTGACTCCCAGCGGACGTCGTGTGCTCGAAGCGCCGTATAAAAACCAACAAATCAGCGTGATCGCCGAGCTGACCGATGGTACCAAGCGTGATGTGACGAATCTGGCAACCTATGAGTCGTCGCACCCTAGTGTCGCGAGTGTGGATGCCGATGGCAAGATCACGGGCAAGAGCCGGGGCTTTGCCGCGATCTCGGTGCGCTACTTAGACAAGGTGCAGGCCCTCGATCTTACCGTGGTCGAGCCACGACCGGGCTTTGTCTGGAAGCCACAGCCGGAGAAAAATCTGATCGATGGGCTGGTGAACTCCCGCCTCAAGCAGCTCCAGTGCCTCCCCGCCGCGACTTGCTCCGACACCGAGTTTCTCCGCCGCGTCTCGCTGGACCTGACCGGAATGCTCCCTGGGGCAGTGGCCAGTAAGGCATTTCTCGCCGATAAGTCGCCTGACAAGCGCGAGAAGCTTATCGACAGCCTGCTAGCCTCCGAGGAGTTTGCGCGGTTCTGGGCTCTGAAAAAAGCCGACCTCATGCGTGTCTCACCACGCCATCTCACTGCCGAGCAGGCGGGGCGGTTCTCCCGCTGGCTGGTCGAGGCAACCCGAGATAACCTGCCCTACGACAAGCTCGCCAATGCGATCTTGACCGCCACGGGAGGCACCGAGCAGTCGCCCACGGCTAGCTATTTTTTAGCGATCAAGACCCCTGAGGAGCGCACGGAGCTGACAGCGCAGGTCTTTCTGGGCTCGCGGATCGAGTGCGCCAAGTGCCACAACCACCCGTTTGAGAACTGGACCATGCGGGACTACTACAAGATCGCCGCCGTCTTTGCCCGCACCGAGGCGAAGAAAGGCCAGATCACGCTGGCGGCAATTGGCGAGGTGAAGCACCCCACCACCGGCGAGAACATGGAGCCCTGGTCCAAGCTCAGCACCCCGACCGAAGACCGGCGCACGGCCTTTGCCCGCTGGCTGACCACGCCCCAGAACCCCTTCTTTGCCCGTGTGGAGGCCAACCGAATCTGGGCCGAGCTGACCGGGCGTGGGATTGTCGAGCCTGTCGATGACTTCCGGGCCTCCAACCCGCCCAGCAACCCCGCGCTGCTGGACGGGCTCACTCAGGCGTTTGTGACATCCGGCTTTGACCGCAAGAAGCTCATCAGGTTAATCTGCCAGAGCCAGACCTACCAGCGTGTCTCCGTGGCCCCAAGCGCCGCCGATGAGGCTCTTTTTTCCCACGCCAAAGTGCGGCTTCTCACAGCGGAGCAGCTCCAGGACGCCATTGGAGTCACGGCGGGCACGCTCGCCCCTGCCGCAACTCTCCCGTCTCAGCTTGCCGCATTGGAGAGTAAGCTCACGCAGCGCAGTGCTGCTCTGGAGGCACAGTTCCCGAGCTGGCTTGCCACGCAGACCCAAGTCGCCAAGGCACTCCCTCTCTGGCAGAGTACCTGGCGCGACTCGGGGACGCCTCTTACGCAGATTTCGGAGGGGCAGGAGTTTCGCTTTGAGGCGACCGAACGCCAGACACGCACCCTCACTCGGATCGTGCACTCGGACCAAGAGCGCACCGTGACAGCCACTCTGCGGTTCAGCGACCAGGCGACCCTCAAGCTAAATGGTGTGGCATTGACGGGCAACCTCAGGCGCCCACTGCCTCTTGCGCTCCAGCCGGGGGAGAACACGATCGAGCTCCGCATGACCGGCGACAATCTCGCCTTCACATGGAAGCTAGACGACGATACCACTGGCCTCTCTAGCCCACTGATCGAGGCGCTACGCGCTGAGAAAACCGCGCCTGCCCATGATTTCTATCTCGCCAACGATCCCGAGCGCACCGAGCTCCTGGGGCAAAAGGCGACTCTGGAAGACCGGGTGGCCTACGCAACCCAGCGCCCGTGGCCGGAGCAGACCGCCTTCACCAAGACCTTTGGCCAGCCTGCACGGGAGACGGCCTGTACCTGTGAGCGTCGCCAAACCCCGACCCTGCTTCAGGCACTAGAGCTGCTCAACGGACGAACGTCCTATGAGACGGTCGCTACCGGGGCCGCACGCTACGCCGCCCTCCCCGACACGCAGCTTCTCGACGAGCTCTATCTCACCGCCCTGAGCCGTCGCCCCACCGAGAAAGAGCGCACGGTCGCGATTGCCTTTCTAAAAAACGCCCCCGAGCGCACCGCCGCCGTCACTGACTTACTCTGGACCGTGGTCAATACCCAGGAGTTTCTCTTCCAAAAATGAAAAACCGCGCACTCTTGGCGCTTGCGCCACTCGCATTTCCCACTCTTGCCCATGCCCAGTCGGTGAGCTTCTCGAAAGAAATCGCGCCGATTATCCAGCGGCGCTGCGCGGGCTGTCATGGTGAGCGCACCAACTTGGGGGACTGGCGGGCACATACCTTTATGGCCCTGATGAAACCCGGCGCATCGGGGGCGGCGATGGTGGTTCCTGGCAAGCCCGAGGCATCCGAGCTCTACAAGCGTGTCGCCCACAAAGACCCAGACTTGCGTATGCCCAAGTCCGATGATGCCCTCAGTGCGCAGCAGCTTGCGCGCGTGAAGCGCTGGATCGTCGAGGGCGCGAAGTTCGACGGTTCAAGCAAGACGGTGCTCCTCAAGACGCTACTGGGGCCACGGGTGCACCCGGCGGCTCCCGCGAGCTACCGCACGCCCGTGCCCGTGCTGGCGCTGGCCTTTGTGCCGGGTGGAAAGCAAATCGCTGTGGGCGGCTACAACGAAGTCACGCTCTGGGACGCAGAAACGGGCAAGCTGGTGCGGCGAATCGGAGGCCTGCCCCAGCGCATCCAGAGCCTGCAAGTGAGCAAAGACGGCAAGTCGCTCCTCGTGGGTGGGGGGATTCCCGGCGAGTACGGCGAGGTCGCGCTGGTGGAGCTGGCCACCGGCAAGCGGCGCGTGCTCGACACCTTTGGCGACTTGGTTCTCACCGCACGCTTCAACACCGATGAGACGAAAGTAGCGGCGGGCGGCGCGGAGGCGAGCGTGCGCTGTTACGACATCAAAAACGGCGAGCGGCTCTGGAGCATGAGTGTCCATGCAGACTGGGTGACCTCCGTGGCCTTCAGCGCCGATGGGAAGTACGTCGCCTCCGCAAGCCGCGATCATACCGTGAAGGTCTACGAGGCCAACGGGACGCTTTACACAACCTACGGCGGCCACAATCGGCAGATTGGGCAGTACAGAGGCCAGGATCCTGTCTACGGTGTCTGCTTCACGGGCAACACAGCACTCTCTGTGGGCGGTGGCAAGTGGGTGCAGCAGTGGGAGCCTGAGAAAGCAAAGGCTGAGTCCGGCGATGCAGGCGACATGGAAGAGCGCTTCTTCAAGCAAGGTCATGCAAAGTTCCTCGCCCACGGCTGCGATAAAGATATCTACCAGCTCTGCCTCAAAGACGGCCAAGTCTTCACCCTCGCCAGCGATGGCATCGTCAAGCAGCTCGATCTTATCAGTCAGAAAGAGATCCGCAGCTTCGGCCAGAGCGGCGACTTCGCCTTCTCGCTGGATGCGGACACGGCCAGCAAGCGCATTGTCACAGGAAGCTTCGACGGTACCGTGCGGGTCTTTGACGTGGGAAACGGCCAACAAAAGCGCGCCTTCGCTGCCCGCCCCAACTAGTCCGCCGAGGGGCGATCACGAAGCTTTTTTGCGGGTATCCCTCCCCATATCTCATAGGGAGGGATATCTTTGGTAACCACTGCGCCCGCAGCTACAATCGCGCCTTCTCCAATAGTAACCCCTTTTAATACAACAACATTGGCTCCGAGCCATACATTATTTTCCAATCGAATAGGGCTTGTTGTGAGTGGTTGTGTATTCATTGTGGTTGAGATATCCATACCATGATTACCATCAATAAACTTACAACCCGAGGCTATAAGGCAATCATTGCCAATTTCTATTCTTTCACAGATGTTAAATTCTGTCCAACGTCCTACAAAAACATTATCTCCCAGAATTATTGAGGGGCCAGGTTGCCAGGGTCTTGAGAATTTTATATGCAAATCTGATTCCAGTATGCAATTGTTTCCTACTGTGAATTGATGAGGCCAATTGATAATTGTTCTTTCTGAAATGTACGTATTTTTCCCTATTTTAGATCCATTTATAATATGAAAAAAATTACGAAAAAAATTCTGAAGTGAAATAGATCTGATTCGAAAAAATATTCGTTGTAATGAGCTCATAATGATTATATTTGTCTGTAATTATAGGATTTTGGTGTGTTTTGTATTTTTTTATCCCAGTATTTAACATATGCTAGTACATAGTTCATCTCTCCAAGCATTGAATATAAGGCAATCCAGGTATCACGAGAGAGATAGTGCATCAGGCGAAAACGATCCCAGTGGCTACATAGAATATTTCTAATTAAAGGATTAACAGCCGAGCTTTGTTGTCCACCTTTATACCAGAGAAGGGCATCGCACTCACGCACCTCCCCCATGCGTTTTCCAAGGCGGCGCGGACGAGCGGGGTGATCCACAATAGCATTCGGGACAAAAGGAAAAGAATAACCTGCTGCTTTTAGTTTTTCACGAAAGTCTGTGTCCTCTTGAAAGGGGTAAGGGAAATTTTCATCGAATCCTTGAATGGAGTGAAATACTGAAGGGGCTATCATGATATTGCAAGACCAAAAACATCCTCTGGTAAGGTTCATAGGGGTTTCTTCAAGAAGAGGAGAAAATGGCTGGACACAAGTGGTGCATCCCTCGTAGGCAAGGCTCTCTGGAGTGATGGCATCTGCATAGGCTTGAAGCCAGCCTGGATCTGGGATGCAGTCGTCATCGGTGAAGACAAGCCACGTTCCATTCGCATGAGTGGTGGCAAAGTTACGGCTCGCGGCAGGGCCACGTTGTGGTCCTTGTATCCAATGGGCCCATGGGAAACGCTCTCGCAGTAAATTCTCCGCAGTTGAGTTCTTACCATCATCGCTTACAATTACTTCATACTGGTCTGAAGATAGTGTCTGGATATCAGGTGCAAGCCGCTCTAAGCAGCGTGCTAATAACTCATTCCGATGGTATGTCGGAATGATTACTGAGAAAAACATGAATAATTATATCGTGTGAAAAACATGCTAATGCCCGTCACGCTTTTCGGGGAGGGTGATGGTCTCCACGGGGCCGGTTCGCCAGCCGGGGCCGTCGTCCTGGATGGTCTTCCAGGTCTGGCCTAGATCGCGGGTGTAGCGTATATCGTGGCGGGCGTACTGGATGGCGTAGGCGACTCGGGGCGCATCGGTGAGGTTCTTGCCCGAGCCATGCACCGTGAGGCGCGAGAAGGCCACCACATCGCCGGGATCCATGGGCACGGGCACGGTGACTTTGGGCTCTAGTCCACTGTTATGATTCGTTCCCGCCACGGGATGCAACGTCCCTAAGTAGTGCGAGTAGGGCACCATCGAGAGACAGCCGTTCTCCTCGGTCATGGGCACGAGTGCGACCCAGAGGTTGATACCAGGGCCGTCGAACTTGGTGTACTGGTTGTCTTGGTGGAAGTGAAACGCCCCGCCGCCACCCGGCGACTTCACCGCGCTGAAGGGCAGATAGAGCCGCGCCTCGCCCTCCATCAGCTCCGAGGCAATCGCGCAGAGATTCGGGCTATTGACCAGCTCGTCGAGCGGTGAGCCTGCCAGATACTCACTGGTCTGTTTAAGCGCCGTCATCCCCAGCCCAATTGTGTCCATGATCGCCATTACCTCGTCGCGGGTGGCTTGGGTTGCCTCGGGAGAGAGCAGGCCCTTGAGAAGCACGTAGCCGTAGGTTTTGTAAGAGTCGCACTCCTCTGCCGTGAGGGCGCGCGGTGAGATCGGATCGTTCATACGTAGATTCTAGCAGAAAATGAGAGAGCGTACTACAGAAACTCGATCTCGGAGCTGGTGATGCAGCCGCGCGAGTCGGTGACATTGAGGTAGCAGGCGACGGTTCCTAGCGGGATCGCCGACGAGGCGGTGTTGCCGCTGAGGAGCACGGGCTGTGCCTGCCAGTGGCGCTGTGGCCACGGCCCAGAGTCGTCCTTGGTGAAGAGGAGCTCAGCCACTTTGAGCGGCACTTTTGCGTCGAACTCCGCGCGGAGCCAGTTGCTCTTGCGCTCTTGTTTCTTCAGGCGGGCTAGAGGCAGCTCGCCGAGGCCGCACTGCGCTGCGGCAAAGACGCGTAGCTCTTCGGGGTTTTCCCCTGCCGCGCCGTGGCCATGCGGCATGCGCAGCTTAAATGAGAGCGTTTTCTTTCCACGGGGCAAGCGGTGCGACTCCTGCCAAATCTCGGGGGTGAAGGCAAAGTCGTTGGTGCCATTGATCCAGAAAAAGGGCATCTTCGCGTCTTTGAGGTGCCGCGAGGGATCCCAGAGCGCCATCCACTTCTCGGCGTGCGGCTTGTCGGTCTTGTCTAGCCCTAGGCCTGGTGAGCGATCCAGAAAACCACAGCCATAGACGGGCATCGCGAAGGCAAAGCGCGGGTCGTGACCCGCTGCGATGCCCGTTAGCACGCCGCCCCAGGAGATTCCCGTGAGCCCAATGCGCTGTGCATCCACGCCCGGCTGAGCGCGTAGCAAAGAGTGGCCGCGCAGGATCGCCTCGACCGCGTGGTAGCCCCACTGCTCGGTGGGCGGCTCTAGTGCCTTGTCATAGACGCCCCAACCTGGCGGGCCACCCAGCGCGTGATGATCCCGGCGCTGCGTCCCCGAGTCGGGCGTGTGGCCGCAGGTGTCCATCGCAATCGCCGCAAAACCACGCTCGTTCCAGAGCCGCACCCAGCGGGAAAACGCCGATCCCCCGCCGCCGTGCACCAGCACGATCCCCGGCACTTTCTGGCCGTCGGCTTGAGAACCTCGGGCGGGCATTCCCAGCCACGCAAAGACCCGCGTCGGCTTTCCTTGCCAGCTTGGGCCATCGTAGAAAAGTCCTGTCACGCCCGGCTCGCTAAAGCCCGGCGCGTCGTAGGTTTTTGGCGGCGTATTGTCAATCTTCCACATCACAGAGCTAGCGTTCGGCGGAGCTAGGTACAATACCTGCATGCATATTCTTTGCCTTTCCACGAATCAAAAACTCCGCGATGCTCTTACTGAGGAGCTGGGGGAGTCGGTGGTGTTGCACTTCTGCGACCCGAAAGACCCCGATCCGAAAGCTTTAGCGGAGGCGGAGCTGGTGGTGACGGCGAAGCTGGAGCTGGATTTGTTGCCGCGCTTGCCCAAGCTCAAGGTGGTGCAGATCACGAGCGCGGGGGTGGATGGGAAGCTCTACCCGGAGATTTTCACAAACGGTGTCCAAGTGGTGACGGGCTCGGATGTGCACGCGAGTGCCTGTGCGGAGCACGTGCTGGCCCTGATGCTGGCCGTCGCGCGGCAGATTCCGGCGAGTGTCTTGGCACAAAAAGAGAAGCACTGGGGCATCGCGTCCTCGGGGTTTCAGCTAGAAGGCAAGACGGTCGGTATTGTGGGGGCGGGACAGATCGGGCAGGGGATCGCGACTCGCTGCAAGGCCTTTGGCATGAACACGATTGGCCTGCGCCGCAACCCCGAGCTCCCCGCCGAGGGCTTCGATGTGGTCTTGCCGCACCTCCAGTACCACGAGCTCATTCTGCGCGCCAATATGGTCGTGCTGGCGCTGCCGCTCACACCCGCGACGCGCTGGTTTTTCGGCGAGGACGAGATCGAGATTATCCAGAAGGGCAGCTATCTGTTTAATATCGGGCGGGGCGGGCTGATTGATGAAAAGTATGTCTGGACAGCGCTGAAGAACAGGTGGCTCGCCGGTGCAGGGCTCGATGTGTTCGAGGACGAGCCGCTTCCCGAAAACTCGCCGTGGTGGGAGCTGGACAATGTCGTGATTACCCCGCATATCGGCGGCGTCACCGACACCCTCGCCGAGCGCTTGGCGGCTTTAGTGGCCGAGCAAGTGCGCCGTATGCAAGCTGGGGAGCCGCTAAAAAATCTCGTCAGCCCGGAGCTGGGCTACTAAAAGCGCGACTTCGTGATCTTGTAGAGCACGTAGTCACCTTCCCGAGCAGCGATGGGGTAGCGCTGGCGGAAGAAGTCTTCGTTGAAGGGGAGCTTGTAGTTATTGGGAATGTCGCCGCGCTCACGGGGGGTGACTGCCACAAAGTCAATCTCGTATTTTTTGAGGAGCGCTTCGGCCTCAGGGTCGCCCGAGTAGATCTTCTTGAGCGCTTCCTCGCGGTAGCCGTAGTCGAGGCCATGTGACCAGAGCCAGCCCGTGTAGCCCAGCCAGGTGCGACGGCCCGCCCAGTAGACGGGGTGCGTGAAGGCCGCCGACGTCAGAATCCGCGATTTGGGTTGCGTGACGGGGAGAATCGCCTCGCCAAAGCGCTGCTCGTCGGCGGAGTAGATCTGCTGCTTGCCACTGCCCGTCGCCACCTGCCAGACATCCAGAACGCCTGCCAGTGTGCAGCAGAGCACTGCCAGTGGCACCCAGATGCGCACGCCTTTTTGCCGCCACCAGCCTGCCAGGAGCCCCGCTACCAGCGGCACGCTCAGCAAGTACCAGTAGATCAGCACCTTGAGGTTGTCCCAGATCCACGGAGCCATCTGGAAGACATTGGGGCCAAAGAAGCACACCAGAAACGGCAGATAGAAAACCCGCCAGCGCCGAGAGACACGGCCCGCCCCTAGCACGAGCAGGGGGATAAACGGCCCAGTGTTGAAGAGCCAGAACCGTGTCCAGCCGGGCACATCGTTGGCTTTGCCGTCCCAACCCAGCGCGAACCGGGCAAACTGCGCCGTGTTGGTGTGGCTCCCGACCAGCATGTAGGCAAGCGACGGCAGGGCAAAGGCACCCAGGATCACAAAAAACGGGAGCCAGCGCTTCACGGCTGCGCCAAAGCCTTCGCGGACGATCATGGTCAGGGCTTGCAGAGCCGCCACGCCGCCCAGCGACGCGAATGTGTGCACGTGGCCTAGCGGAAGCAGTCCCACGAGCAAGCCCGCCAGCCACATCCCGCGCCGCCTCCCTGCCCACCAGAGCCGCACGACGGTCAGCGCAATCGGCATTCCCAGCACGAGGCTTCTCTGCGTCCCGAGCAACACGCAGAGCATGTTCCCCCAGCGCAGCCCCCGCTCCGCATCGTTGGTGTAACTCTTGGGCAGGTGGAACAGCAGCTCGGTGAGGGAGCCACTTGGGGCACTCTGCCAGTCGCCGCCGAAGTAGAGAAAGCCCCAGCCACCGGAAAACAGCGCCAGTGGCAGGGCTAGATGCGCCGCCACGGAGTCGCGGGTGAAGAGCCGGGTGAGCCGCCAGAGCCAATAAAGCGTGCAGCCCACGAGTGTGGCGTCTTGAAAGAAAATCGCGCTCGGGATGCTCGCTCCCCCCCGGACATAGAGCGCCGTGGTGAAGTCCACGATAAACGGGTACGTAAGCTTTGCGCCCTCCATCGCGGGGTGCTCTGGCGGGAAGTTTCCCCCGACGGCAAAGCCCTGGATGATCCCGACATGAAGCGGCAGATCCCCCAGGTTGGCGACATTGAGAGTCCAGAGCGCACCGTCGCTCTCGGCATAGCACGCGCCCCAGAAAAAGCGCAGGAGTAAAGAGAGAAGCACGCCGTACCAGAGCGCCAGACCAATTCCGGTCAGGCTTGGCTTTTGCAGTCGTGCTTGTATTCGGCTCAGGCCAATGCTCGCCACCCGTGCCAGCCGCTTTCGTGGGCCGGGGCGCATCCAGAGAAGTGCCGGGGAGAAGCTGAGCACCGTCGCCAGCCCCATTGCCACGGGCGTCATCCCAAGGCGCGAGGCCAGCATCAGCCCAAGTAGCCCCAGTGTCAGATTGCCCAGCGGAATCGCCGCCGCCAGCCGCTCACCCAGTGTCCAGTGCCGCGCAAAGACACCCACCAGCGCCAGCGCTCCCAGGGTCGAGAAGAGAAAGAGCAACAACATTGTTTAGTATTATATGTTGCCTCGCGAAACTTCGTTATAGACCGCATTGCGTTATACTGCTCTTTGTGGAACTTGCTGTTGATTTTGGTACAACAAATAGCGTGGTGGCGGTGGTGGAAGAGGGAAGTGTGCGCGTTGTCTCCTTGCCTACCCTGGCGCGGGAGCAGCCGACAACCCAGGCGACTCTGGTGCCGACGTGCGTTTTTGTGCGGGAGAAGAAACGCAGGCTCTGGCCGCAGTTCTGGCGCACGGAGCAAGAGGCGCTGATCGGGCAGGCGGCGCTGGCCTATAACTTCGAGGGGGGCGCTCCGGGTTTTGCCCAGAGTTTTAAAAGAGCACTGGCGCAGGAGCCGCACCGCCAAGTCGCGAGTGTTCAAGGCAAGCCCGTCGCGGCACGGGAGGCGGCGTATTTGTTTCTTCGTGAGCTGATCACGGTGGCGCGGGGGACACTGAGCAATAAGAAGCTCACACAGCTGACGATTAGCGGCCCGGTTGGCTACTTCGAGACCTATCGCGCCGAGCTGGCGGCTCTCACCAAGCGCCTCGGGATAAAGCACTTCAAGACCATAGACGAGCCGATTGCGGCGGCTTTAGGCTACGGCGTGAATGTCGGGCGCGACGAAACTCTTTTAGTGGTGGACTGGGGCGGGGGGACGCTGAACTTGGCGGTGATCCGCCTCGGGCCGGGCGTGCTTGCCTCGGGGGCGGCTCCGATTCTGGCCAAGCACATGGTGGGCAAGGGCGGCGACGATGTGGACTACTGGCTGATGGAGGAGCTTCTTCCCGGCTTTGAGGACATTGCCGCCGGGCGCTACGATGCCAAGTGGGAAGTGATGCGCGCCAAGGAGTCCGTGAGCCGCACCGGCGGCTCGACCCCGATCTCCTGGCGTGGGATTCAGCGCACGCTCGACCGCGAGACTTTGGTGGCTCTGCTGACCAAGCGCGGCCTCTACGATGATCTCCAGACTGCTCTCACGGATATCAAAACCCAGCTTGCGGAGACGGCCCCCGACTTCAAAGTGGACGAAGTCTTGCTCACGGGCGGCTCGACGCTCTTGCCCGAAGTGCCTGCCGTGGTGGATAGCTTCTTCCCCGAGGCCATTGTCCGCCACGACAACGAGTTTGTCTTTACTGCCGTCGCCAGTGGAGCCGCACGCTTTGCGGGGGGCGTCCCCGTGGACGACTTCATCTACCACGACTACGCCATCGCGGTGCAAGAAGCCGATGGCAGTGTGGGCTACGAGCTGCTCTCGCCGCGCCGCACCCGCTACCCCACCGCTCCCGACTTTGCCGTGCGCTACTACGCCGACTACGCCGGGATGGAGGAGATGCGCTTTCGGGTCTGTGAGATCGGGCGGCTGGGCCAGGTGCCCGCCCTCTGGGAGCCGCGCCCCAACGGCAGCCGCTACTGGAGCCCCAAGAGCGAGCAAGAGCGCGGCCAGATCGTCGAGCTAAACCCCACCGATGCCCCCATTGCTCTCAGCCCCGCCGGTGTCGGAACCTCCCCCAGACTGCGCGTCACCTACCACATCAACGCCGACCGCTGGCTCTGCATGACCGTCGAGGACTTGGTGAAAAAACAAACCCTCCGCGAAAACGTCCCCGTGGTACGCCTGAGGTGAACCTCGCTCGCGAGCAAGTCTTGCAACACCTGCATGCTATTCACGAGGGGATGCGAGAGTGGAGAAAGTCACGAGCTGCTCTTCTTGCAGAAGGTAGTGACGTAGTGCCACTTGTGATCGAAGTTCTTGAGGTTGAGCTAAATAGAGCAGATGGGGATGTCTATATAGTCAGCTACCAGCACTTGCTCCGTCTTGCGGAATTGCTTGCTCAGCTTAAAGATCCTCGTGGCCTTACCTGGTTACTGCGAGTTTCACGACAGACCAATGAACATACGTTTTATCGTCAGGCGCTGAAAGCACTTGAGCAGCGCGGATCAGAAGAAGACATTCAAGCTCTTATTGAGGTGATGCAGTTTACCCATTTACGATGGTTGGGTTTACCCTTTAAGATAAAACTACAACCTCATGAACTCTCTCAGGTAGCGAAAGCACTTGTCCGAATTGCGGAACGAAATCCCGACCCTGAGCTACAGAAAGCCTTGCCCCTCTTACGGTATCGGCTCACAGCCCCTGTCGAGTTTATTGGACTGCACAAGCGCCTCAAAGTGGCACTCGGTCAGTGGAAAGACCTGCCGCTCATCGCCGACGCGCCCCTGAAAGTGGAAGAGAACTTGCCGCTGCCCGCGGACGAGGAAGTTTCTCGTGGTTGATCTGCGCCGCTGCCCCAAGACGGTAAAGCTTCTGGAGGAGCGCAGCGTGGTACTGGTGGAGGGAAAGCCAAAGCTGACGGAGACGTGGCTGGCTGCCAGCGAGCCGCATCTGCGGGGGGCGAGGAAAGAGCACAAAGAGCGCCAGGAGGCGGTGCGAAAATACGGCGAGCAACTTAATGCCACGGCGTTTCTGGGCTGGGTCTTGCTGACAGACTCCTGGCGGCACGTGCGGGCCGAGGCGGTGCGTGCGCTGGCGGCGCACAAAACCGAGCAAAGCCTGGCACTGATCGCGCTCGCACTGGCAGATCGCTCGCAGCTTGTGGTGCGAGCAGGGCATAAGGCGCTCCAGCTCCAAGGCGCAGAGGCGCTGGTGCCATTTCGGGTGCTTTTTGCGCTCTGGGAAGACCAAGTGGGAGGACTCTATCTGCTCCAGTGCGCCATCGGAATGGCGAAACGCACCCCACAGCCCGCCATGCGCCAGGTGCTGCCCCGGCTGGAGCAAGAGGCGCGCAAGTTTTTTATCTTGCCCCAAAGGCGGCGTGCGCTTCGGGAGCTGATCACCCAGCTAGACCAAGCAACCGCGCATCTGAAAGACCTCCCACTCACGGCAATGGCGAGCGTGGAGAGCGCAAACCTCCCGCTGCCGACCCAAAACCTCCCTGCCCTGAGGGAGGGTGCCGAAGTGAGGGACGAACGAAGGTGGGTGGGTCCACGGCGGGTGGGTTCAAGTGGCTGGATTCAGCGCTTCAAACGCTTCTTCGGTTCTTGAGCTTGTCGAGTAGCACCGCAGCCAAGAGAATCGCGCCGCTGGCCACGAGCTGCCAGAACGTGGGGATATTGAGTAGGTTCATGGCGTTCTGAACCGCGCCCATGATAAAGACGCCCACGATCATCCCGCTAATAGTTCCGACGCCCCCGGTGAGCGAGACGCCGCCCAAGACGCAGCCGGAGATCACTTGCAGCTCCAGCCCCTCACTGGTGTTGGGCTGACCCGACGACACGCGTGAGGCGAGTAGCACTCCCGCTAGCGCCGCCACCGCGCCCTGCACCGCAAAGATCAGGATCTTGGTGCGCGCGACATTTACCCCTGCAAGCCGCGCCGCCTCGGAGTTGCCTCCAATGGCCAGCGTGTTGCGCCCGTAGATGGTCTTATTGAGCAGCAGACCAAAGACCACAAAGCAGAGCACCATCACCCAGACCGGCGACTGGAACTCCAGGAACTTGTACTGCCCGAGCTTGCCAAACGCTTCGTTGCTGACACCAATCGAGGAGCCATCAGCGAGCAGGCGGGCGAAGCCGCGGACGATCTGCATCGTGGCCAGTGTGGTAATCAGTGCATTGATCCCCAGCCGCGCGATCACAAAGCCATTGATCGCTCCCACGCCTGCGCCCAGCGCCACGGGAATCGCAATGGCCAGCGCGATACTGCTCGTCTTGTTGATCGTCAGCGCCGCCACGACGCCCGCCAGCGCCACGACCGAGCCCACGGAGAGGTCAAAGTCGCCTGCAGCCAGACAAAACAGCATCGTGCACGCCACAATCCCCACCGTGGTGACGGACATGGTCAGGCCCTTGGCGTTCTCGACCGTCGCGAAGTTGGGAACCGTAAACGAGAGCACGAGAAAGAGCAGGGCGCAGACCAGCAGCATCCCATTGTTCTGCCAGAGTTTTTTCATGACCCTCCTCCCCGTCCCTCCTCCCAATCCTGGGAGGCAGGATTGGGAGAGGGGGAGATTGAGTGAGGTTGGGGGTTCTGGCTCTCCTCCTCCTGCGCCCCTCCTTTCCCTTCCTCCCAGGATTGGGAGGAGGGGCTGGGGGAGGAGGGATTCGGGGAGGAGGGCAGCGCAGCAGCCAAGCACTTCTCCGGTGTGGCGTCCTCGCGGGTAAACTCCGCCGAGAACTGGCCCTGGCGCATGACCAGCACCCGATCTGCCACGCCGAGCACTTCGGGCAAGTCCGACGACACCATTACCACGCCCACCCCTCGCTCCGATAAATCATACAAAATGTCATAGATCTCACGCTTCGCTCCCACATCAATCCCGCGGGTTGGCTCATCTAAAAGCAGCACTTTGACGTCCTCGCTCAGCCAGCGCCCCAGAATCGCCTTCTGCTGGTTCCCTCCTGAAAGCAGGCCGATCTGCTGCTCTAAGTTCGGGGTCTTGACCCGCATCGCCTCGACTTGCTGGGTGGCGTTCTCGCGCTCCGCAGGCTCGTTGATCCAGAAGCCCAGCGTGGAGAAGCGCCGCCGTGCCGAGAGGTTGATATTCTCCGCCACCGAGCGCACCGGGACAATGCCCTCTTTCTTGCGATCCTCGGGGCAGAGGCAGATGCCGTTTTTGATGCTCTGCGCCGGGTTGGCGTAGATCTCTTTGAGCAGCTCTGTGCGCCCCGCCCCGACGAGGCCAAAGATCCCCAATATCTCGCCGCCAGATACTTTCAGGCCATGGCTGTCGAGGACGATACGTCCTATCGTTCGTGGTCGCCAGCCGTAGATATCGGCGATATCGCGGCCTA
>JAPLCP010000118.1 GCA_026392155.1 Armatimonadota bacterium
AAGACTTGTGTCATCTGAATCTCGATGGTGACGGCATCGCCGCTTGTGCTGCTATGGCTTATACTCATGGTGAAACTCCTGGGGTAGGTTTGTTTGGACAACCTATTCTACTCCGGGAGCTTCAACCCATGACTGGAGTTATACCAAGCGATGCTCTCTCTTCCGCTCTACCCCGACTCTCCCACTGAGCGCACCCGCTGGATTCTGGCGCGACGTGGCCCTAAAAACAACCATCCCCCCCGACAACCTTACGGCAGCTTTGTCGAAGACGAGCCCGGCCCCGATGGTACGCTCTGGCGCTGTCACACGTTGCTGCTCACCAACCGGGAGTGCGCCTTCCGCTGCCTGATGTGCGACCTCTGGCAAGACACGCTCGACACGACCACCGAGAGCGGCGCGATTGCGGCACAAGTGAGTACCCTCCTCCCCAGCTCTCCTCCCAACCCTGGGAGGAGGGTCGCACTCAAACTCTACAACGCGGGGAGTTTTTTCGACCCGGGACAAGTTCCCGTCGAGGACTACGCAGCCATCGCCGACAAAGCGCGACACTTTGATCGGGTGATTGTGGAGAGCCACACGGCCTTTCTCAAAGGCAAGCTTGCGGAGCGGGTGCTAGCGTTTCGGGATGCCATCGCACCCGCAGCGCTCGAAGTGGCGATTGGGCTGGAGACCGTTCAGGAAGTGGCTCTCGAAAAACTCAACAAGCGCATGACGGTAGACGATTTCCGCCACGCCGCTGCCTTTCTTGCCCAGAATCAGATCGCGCTCCGGGTGTTTCTACTCGTCCGCCCCCCGTTTCTCACCGAGGAAGAGGGCGTGGAATGGGGCTGTCGCTCGCTGGACGTGGCCCATGCGTGCGGCGCGACATTTGCAGCGCTTCTTCCCACGCGCGCGGGCAATGGCGCACTCGAAGCCCTCGCCGAGCAGGGCCACTACGCTCCTCCAAAGCTTCAGAGTTTAGAGGCGTGCCTGCGCTACGGCCAGAGCCTAGAGGGCATGATGCGCGTCACCGCAGATCTGTGGGATATCGAGCCCTTTGTCAAAAACGACGACGACAGGGCCTGCGTGGCCCGAATTACGGAGCTAAACCACAACCGAGGACGAACCTAAAGCACGCGGCGCATGATGATGTCATTGATATTGGTGCGAACCACTGTGAAGCCCAGACGCATGTAGAGCTGCTGGGCAGGATTCCCTGGGGTGACGCTGAGGCTAATCGCAGGGAAATGCCCACGAGCCTGCTCTAGGGTGATCTCTAGGAGCTTTGTCCCAATGCCACAGTCGCGCCACTCGGGATGCACGGAGATCGAAAGCTCGGGGGTGTGCTCATCCACAAAGCCATAGCCAGGAGCCTCTTTAGGGAAGAGCCGGAGCCAGGCCACGCCCATTGGGTACCTATTTTTCAGGAGGGCCACACTTCCCATATCGCCCCGTCGCTCTCCCCACCGCTCGGTATAGCGGGCAAGCTCAGGCAGCGAGAGCAGGTCACGGGAGAGAGGAGTCTCCTGTGGGGAGACATAGAGCGACTGATAAAAAGCCTCGGGCAGGAGTCCTTTATCCGCTCTCGTGAGAGGACGGACAAGAAGATCATGGAGTGATTCAAACATTCAGAAAAAACAATACATGCAAGCCTCGTGCCAGAC
>JAPLCP010000016.1 GCA_026392155.1 Armatimonadota bacterium
CTTCTTCTAAAGCGGACGAGAAGCTAGGCGACTCTACGGACGGCTTACCCTCGGCGGAACCCAACACCGAAAAGGAGAAACCGAGAGGGAAAAGCGGTAAAGACTGAGGATGGCGATGGTACTAAAAATGGGGGCAGCTCAATCCCCCGCACATTCTCCATAACAAAAATGGGAGGGCCAAAGCGAGCGATGATCTTCAAGTACTCCTGATAAAGCAGATGCCTGGGATCTTCCTCAAAGTTCGTTTTCTTCTTAGCATGCTCCGCCTTCAGGCGCGCCCGTCCTGCCGTTGAATAGGCTTGGCAGGGTGGCCCACCGATCAGAATCCAATGTCTAGGATTATTTGCCAATGCTCTTCGAATCCGAGCCAGAATTCGGTTCGTATCGGTTCCCAGCTTTGCTTGAAGTGCTTCGTTTTTTGCGTGTTCTGCTGCCTCTGGGTAAGCTGCAAAGAGTGCCTCACGCGTCATATTATTCCCTGCAAGGTAATCATAATACTCTTGAGGAATCCCATTGTCGGGAAAGTATCTGAAGAAGCTGCGGAGCTCAAGAGTCTGGTGTGCGAAGCGATCCATCTCGACCGAAAGGCCGATCTTGAAAAGCTTTTCTGTACTACCTGGCTGTCGGAGCGCCGAGAAACCCTCGCCGAGGCCGCCCGGACCGGCAAAAAGATCAATGATAGGGATGCTCATCGGGCCAACCTCCGCGCTTCATCACCTGCGGAAAACCCGGCCTGCTGAAGACTCACGGGCCATAGTATAGCGTGTCTCACCCTAAAATTGAAAGAGTGAGGTGACAATACTATCAAGATACTACCAAAGGCCACTAAACTTTCCATAATGCTACTCCTTGTGGATTCTGTCGCTGCCACAAAAGCCGCGCTCGGTTCCGAATCTCCGTATCACTGGGTCGCTCTGTGCCTTCGAGCCTGATCAATCGCGCCGCCTCGTTGCAGAAGCTTCGTGCCGCCTCGTAGTCCACGTCAGGAAGCCAGTCGGGCGGGATCGGTCGCAGCGCTTTCACCACGCGCTGTGGCCGCTCCCCAAGGTCAGAGGGATGGCTCGATGGCGGCGTGGGCGGAAGCCAGCCACCCCGGAGCGCTGCCCGAACGAAGCCCCCAAGGTTACGGAGATTCTCGCCCCGTGCCTTGGCGGCTCGTATCGCCTGCTTCACTCGCTCCAAGGGCCAGGCGTTCTTCGTGATCTCCAGAGCGATACTCACCGCATCGGGTTCGGGGAGTCCGTTCTCTCGCAAGAGAGTGACAGCAGCAGGATCAGCACAGGGAATGGGTGCAGGTTCGGATGCAGCTTGTCCTGTCTGTTGTCTTTCGCCTTTCGGCTCTTTCTCAGATAAAGGAAAGCGGCGCGGAGTGGGGGGCGGAGGAGGCGCGGAGTTCTCGGCCCGAAGAGACGCCAGGCCGTTGCCCGCGAGGCGCTCCAAACTGGGGGTACGACTTCCCGCCGTGAGCTGGGAGATCGCTGTGCGTGCCGCAGCTCGCACCAGAGCAGGGAGCTTCAAGCGCCGCACACAAATCTGGGCAAGCTCCAGCCAGTGCTGAAAGACCTCGGCCAGTGGGACAAGGGGACGGATCACACGGTCATTGCCGTGTGCGACAGAAACCTCGATAAGCCCCGCCGCCTTGAGAAGCGCGAGCAGGTCTTTGATGGTGGAAGGATGCAGAACCTCGCCCGCGACCTTCTTGAGGCGCGTGACGAACCACTCGTTGCCCGCGGTGCAGCCGTGCAGGGCATCCAGGTAACAAATATCCGCAAAGAGTAGTGCGAGCCGGTAGCGGCAGTCCGACCGGACATCCGGCACACTCCACGTGAGAGAAAGAGCCAAGAAAGTACCCTCGGCAGCGCGATGCTGGCCAAGCCTTGGGGACTTTCACACGCAAAGAACCCACCACCGGGTTTGTGAATAACGCCTTTTAGGCACGGTCTCGGAGCGGAAGCCGTACGCGGGCACGCCGCCGGTGTGGTAGCCGTGGGCGACCATCTGCCCCTGCTTGGTGCGGGTCCAGTCCGAGACCTGGCGGCAGTAGTTGCCATCCATCACGATCTGTAAGCCCTTGTGAAGCTGCCCAACCATGTAACGAGCGGAGAACCTCTTCGCGGTCAGTGCCGCTGGATGTCGCTTGGTAGTGAGGCGTTTTTCGGTTACAATTGATCTATTCGATGCCCCTACTGTACTACTGGCACCCTGACAACTACCGCCGCGATCTGGATATGGGGGCGGGTTTTCACCTAAATCAGTCGAATCCTCTTCTTCACTCCGTTGAGGTGGGCGATAGCCTTTGGGCGTTCACGCGAAACAAGTCTGGGCGGTACGTTTTAGCCGCCGAACTGGTTGTCAAAGCCAAGACGGAAAACCCTTCGAATTTTCGTTACGGTCAGTATCGAATCTGGGGCAACCTGAAGGAATCTCGCTATTTTCTCGCCGGCGATGGCGCACCGAGCATCGAGCAAGTTGTTCGCTCGCTCAGCGTGAAGGCAGATGCCAAGCGACTCGGGCAGTCGTTTCAGGGACACGCCGCAGTTAGGAAAATATCTGAGTCAGATCATCAGGTGCTTCTGGCGGCGGCAAGTGGCTTGTCACTGGAGCCACGGGCGCGGATTCTTCCCGAGGAACGTCTGGAGGCGGCGGTTCTTCTTGGCGACGAAGAGGCGGTACGCCAGCTCTTCATCGAGGAGCCGTCGGGTGTTGCAGAAGCGCGAGCTGCGTATCTATTTTCCCAGGCACCGACCCGAAATCGTCAGCTTGTGAAAGAACTCCAGAAAATTTATGAGGGTAAGTGCCAGCTCTGCGGCTGGAATCCGATGGATGAGTACGGCCACTGGCTCTGTCACGGTCATCATATCCACTGGCTCAGTCGTGGTGGAGAAGATGATTTGAAGAACCTGCTTCTTGTCTGTCCGAACCATCATGGAGCGATTCATGCTTGTGATGCACAACTCGATTACAAAGATTTCACCTTCAATTTTGGTGTGAGAATCGAGAAGGTAGAGCTGAATCTACACATTTAGCGAGGGGTCGTGCTCCGTCATGAGTCGAGGCACCGACTGCTTCTCCACCAGAAGTGTCTTCCCAAATCAAGCTAACCAGTTCTTTTTGACGTCGCGTTTTGCGTCTTCAAAAAATCTGATGTGTCATAAACGTCGTCTGGCAGGGGACTTTTCCAGGGACGCCCGTTGCCGAACACAGATTTATGGTGCGTGTTTTGTTGTGCTCAGAAAAACTGCTCCGTCAAAGACTCAAGCTTTGGAGGCGTGCCAGCGGCTGCTTCTGCGAGAGCCGGTCAAGACGGCTTTCCCCTCGTGGCGAAGCTCAGAGAGCAAGTCCAGGATCTGCTGACGGCTTAGCTCGGGGAGCACCTGGCCGAGCTCCTGCATCGGTGCGCCCGTCGTGCCGCTGTCCGTGATGTGCTTGAGTAGCAGCGCTTTCTTGGTCTCGTGATCCAGCCCCTTCTTGCGAGTGTAGGTGCCTGCCTGCCCCAGAAAGCCGTAGAGCCGCGCCGAGAGAATCCACTTCCCGTGTCCGGCGGCCTCGATAATCCCGTGCTCCTGGAGTGGCTTCAGGTTGGGGCGTAGCTCGGTCGCAACGCGCCGCCCGTGGTTGATGCTGTCCAGAACCAGCAGGTCGGAGAGGCTTGGCGAGAAGCTCGTCTCCCGGCGAACCCGCTCCAGAAACCGCAGGAACCGCTCGTCCTGAATCTCCCCGTTCAGGGTCAGCGCGACCTGGAAGTCATCCGTCCCCGTGAAGTCCGGGCGCGGCTTGCTCTCACTCAGACAGGTCAGCCAGATCAGGTCCATTCCCTGGCCCGCACGCTCCACCAGACCCGCTTTCGAGAGCGCCTCCGCGATCCGCCGGTTCCGAGGAAACTGGCGCTGGGTGATGTTCTCGACCGTGATACCTGCCGGGAAGCCGCCTGGACTCACCACCTCCAGCCGCCGCGCGAACTGCCGCACGAAGATCGAGCCGCCGAGCCGGTAGTCCCGGTGCGCCACCGCATTGAGGATCGCCTCACGAACCGCCCGCTCGTTGAACGTGGGAAGCGGCAGGACAAAGAGCCCATCCTGAAACGACTGCTGATCGTTGCGCTTGTTCACCAGCTCCCAGAGCGTGTCATAGCTTGAGAACAGCCCCTCGCGTAGCTCCACACGCTCCTGCGCCGGGCCGGGAGCCTCGGACGAGCGGTACTCGAAGACCACCTCCGCCTGAGCCAGATGCCGCCCCAGCGCCCGCCGCGACCCAAAGAGCACGAGAGCCGCGTAGGTGACTCGCCCCTGATCCATCAGCTCCGCATCTTCCAGCAGTCGCTCTGCCGAGAGAGCCGCCAGCGCCGCGTTTCCCGAGCGCGTGATCCAGCGTCGCCGGAACTCCTCGATGGCCGCAGGCTCCAGGTCTGCCAGCGTCGCTCCCGCGCAGACCTCAGCGGAGTAGTCAGGCGTCGTCTCCGCGAAGATACGCTGAAGCTCATCGGGCCGCATCGGCACCAGGCTCTCCCCATCGCGCCGGAGATACTTCCCCTCGAACTGGAGCGGAACCCCAAGTGGCCGCGAGGGGATCACAAAGACCAGGACGCGCCCATCGGGATGCGCCAGCTCCTCAGCCCGAACCGTGATGTGCGCGATTCGCTCGTGGAGTCGGTGCAGATCGGGAATGACCGACGTACCCACCACCCGGCGCGGTAGCTTGTCCGAGACCCCAAAGATCAGATAGCCACCGCCCTCGTTGGCGATCGCAACGCAGTACTGCGCAAGCTTCTCTGAGTTGAACGACCCCTTCGCCTCTTTGAACTCCAGCCGCTCGTCTTCCTGGGGTGCCAAGAGCCACGAATCAAGGTCGGAAAGGGTAACTGCCATCATCTCCATTATAGCTGGTGGAGCGCCGCTTTGACTTGCTCGTAAGAGATAGGAGAGAAATCATGGCAGTCCACCCCGACATCCATCGAGCGCCCCGCGCCGGGGAGCGATCCGTGGGAGTGCCCGTACAGATGCCACGAGCCGTGATGCGCATTCCGCCAGACCCGAAAAGCGTAGTGGCACAGAACGATGCGCTGCTTTCCACTCGGCGCATCGGCATCTTCGACCTTCAGCTCATAGTAGTCCCTGACCCAGCCGAAGCTCTCTTTCATCCGATCTGCCGTCTTGTCGTGGCCGAAGTGGTGATCTGAGGTGAACCACAGGCGCGACGAGGGCGAGGAAAGCGATTCAGGCATACCGCTCTATACGCCAGACCCTCCCTCCTGCTAAATCCCTTTCCGACGACTTTGGTTGGGCGAGCAGGGCGTGTTGGGAGAGGCTTGCGGCGAGGTGTCATCGAAATGCTGGCCGACTCCGCTAGCTCCGCCGGGTCGTAGGAAAGTCGCCCCGCCGAGGGATCGAGCAGATCATCTTCCAGCGGAACCGACTCTGTCCACTCTTTTGTAAACTCGAACTTCTGTAAACCAGGCGTTTTTTTGGACACCTTGATGGAAAAAATTCCCTGAAGACCTCCCCCCGGATGTGCTTCCCTAAGAATATCTTCAGGCCGAGGGATGCCGAAATTGGTTTATTCATGCGGGGATTCTATCAGTTTAAGTCAATCTTGGTGTTCTTTGCTCATCGCCCCGGAAGAGTATAGTTGAGCATTTCCCTACCCCTTGTGGTGACGGAAATCACTTGTTTTCCGTCACCGCAGAAAACAAAGAGCCAGGGGAATTGTAAGGGGACCGCTCGCGACTACTTGGGAACTCTAGCTCGCTCTCTTGTCACCGAAAATGCAGCCAGGTCTTCAACCGAAACGGTGAAGGTTGTGCTGGTTGCGCACATCCCTTGGACGTCTTGACTGAGAACTGACAGAACCGCGATTGCCTGTGTCAGGCGGTGCAGGACGTAATATCCCGTCGGCCAGTCTATGCCAGCAATGGGGCGTTCTAGGAAAAGGACATCCCCTGATACAAGGCTCCTCGTTTCTACGTCATTCATCCAAGTCTCCCTACGTTCTAAAGAATCCTTTTACACCCCTTATCGCTTCACTTGATGGTATTGGGCGCGACCGGCCGAACCCGGCCTCCGGAAGGAAGGCCAAGTTCCCGAATCGAAATGGACACATCCGGAACCACGCGCTGATCACGTGCGACGACGAGAAGGAAATGCCGGCCCTGACTCATCCGCAATGGCAACCGCTTCGGGGACCAGGTTTCCCGACCCAGCCGCAGATCCCACAGCTCCTTCCCATCAAGGTAAAACTGGACTTCAAATTTCCCACCCGGAGCACCGGAACCCACGGTGACCTCGGCCCAAAGGTCGGCATCGGCTTCCACAGCACAAAGGGCGTAAGCCCCCACCATTCCTGTCCCTAATTCCTGTCCCGCGGGGACGGGTTCCGAAAGCTTCAATCGGGACGTGTTGGTGATAGGCCGCCAGAAAAGCTCGGCGTTTCCCACCTTTACGGGAGCTTGCAGGTTCCAAGCGTCACGTGCTGTGTTTGCGAGAGTTGAGGCAGCCATGGCGTCAGCTGCGAACGGCCCAAGGACCCGCCATTCCTGAATCGCACCGGTTCCGACCGGGATGGATTCCTGCCACGATACGACCGACTCCCCAGACTGAATCGTAATCTGCGCTGGAAAGGTATAGGACCCTCGCGATCCCGGAGGAAGCACCACCGGCAATCGCAGCGTTGTCGACCGGCCCGCCGGAGCCTCAACAGTCCCGCTGCCAGCCTGCCAACCACGAGGCCAAACCGGCTCGACCCGGCATTGGAGCTTCTGGATTCCAGCGTTCGAGAACTGCACACGCACTTCGCAAGACCCGCCAGCACCGGTATCGAGCAATTTTTCCAGTGATGCGCTAGCCTGCACTTCCACCTGCACCGAAAATAGCACCCGCGCAAGATCCGCATGGTGTGGGGGGGGGATGGCCTGGATCACCATGGGCGCAACCAACCGTTGGAGTTCCCCAAGAACCACTTCGGAGTCTTCCTGTCGACCCATTTGCACAGCTCGTGCGATGCGGGTGTAGGTCGCGGGCCATGTAGCGTGCGCGAGACGTCCACCCACCCAATCGAGGGAACTCAGCCAGTTCCGAACGCGCATTCCAGGCTCTAACCACGCATCCCGGATTCCTTCCCCCCGTAGGGGTTCCCGAACCGCAGCCAGAGAATTTCGACGCATCATGATGCCAGCGGTCCGACCACCTATCTCGATTCCCACCGGAGCGTCGGAGATAACATTGTCTTCAATCAGGATATCCTCAGCCCGAAACGGTTTCTGGCTTCCGACTGAAATCAATATCTTGCCACCCTGGATCCGATTTCCCCGCAGGACGGCTGCATTCATCAGACAGGGAGTCTCCACGTCGCCCAACGAATCCACGTCGCCTCCACTCAGCTCTACGGCGGCAGTTCCTGATTCAAAACGCCTAAGATCCATCCGGTGGGCCACAAGATGGTTGCCCAGCATCTGGGAAAAGAACGACGGTTCCGCCGCCTCCGGACCATCGCTCGTATGCTGAAAGGCCAGGAACCTCAGCGCGGCCTCGGAACTGCCACCCACACGCTCCAACCGGTTTTCCGCAAAGACCACCTCGTGGTTCAGTCCATACATCTGCATCGAATCGCCGTCGGCAATCTGGTTTCCAACCATCAGCCATTGGCGCAGGCTATGGTTAATGCCCAGCAGTGACGTCTCATCGAGGGGAACCTGCCAAGGGCGTTCCAACTCAATGCTCTGTGTGGATCCGCGGACGATGGTTCGGGCTTGTCCCTTGCCCTTGCCAGCGAGGACAAAGGCAAGGTGACCCGCCGGTTCAAAGGGCCATGATCTGACCGGGCGCTTTAACTGCACCTGCGTTCCGCCGCCAGGGACCACCCCACCGTAATACACCGGTGAGGCCCCGTCCGACCCGACAATTTCATAATCGGCCGACTGGGCGAAAGCGACCGTGTTGCCACGGAAATATACTTGGTCATAATAGGGATGCGCTTTGGTGCTCCAACCTGCTCGCGAGAGGTTGTCGGAACCCAGCATCTGGTTGTTTTCCCAGATTACCTTCCGACCGCGCTGCGCCCACACCAGTCCACCCCGCCCGGTGCGCAGCACATTGTTGCGCACCAGGCTACCGTCCGACATGAACGCCAACAACAGCGGGAACCCACCGGAATAGACGTCACAATCCTCCACTCGGATGTCACGCCCACACAACCATATCGCCACGCCCTTTCCTGCTGCATCGAGCGATTCAAAGTTCAATTGCCGTGTCAACTCGATGGTGTCACTTAACTGGCCCCATCCAGGCCGGGCTCCATAGGGACTCCACCGGATAACGAGTCGTCGCAATCGGATATCACCCTCTTGCCACCAAGAGGGACGGTTGGCGTTGGAATAAAGGTCTTTCCCTTCCACCTCAGCCATGTTTTCGATTCCATGTTCGGCACCCACGTACCAGATCGTAAGATCCTCCAGTCCGAAATGTGCCTCTCCATGGATGATCCCGCGGAGACGTGCGAAATGACGATTGCTCCAGTAAAAAAGGGTTTTATCGCGGCTCTCCCCGCGCAGCAGAGTCCATCGTGGAATCCTCAGGGGCCGATTGAACCGATACTGCCCTGACGGACAGTAGATGACCCCACCCCCAGCTCGGCCCGCTGTGTCCAATGCTGCCTGCACCGCATCGGTGTCATCCGCCACCCCATCGCCACGTGCACCGAACCGGAGGACGTTATATTCGGTGGTGGGCCAGGAATCCGGCCGAACGATACGCAGTGGTTCCAGACATCGCCCCCAAGCCGCCGTCCCCCCACAACCATTGTGCACCCATACGATGTACTCACCCTCCGGCAAGTCTTTGGGTAGCGGTGCGCGAGCTGAATAGAGATCCGCGTCAGCAGTGACCAACTCTGTCGTACGCGGTCCCTGAAGCACGATGCGCGTCCCCAAGTTTTTCGGAGGTTTTCCGGCCAGCGGTTCATGGACACCACGCCAGCCAAGTCCGAGCCCGAAGAGTCGCAGATCCTCACCGGGCACGGCATTCAACCGGTGGGCCCCTCTGGCCCACCAGACCTGAGGGGCGTTGACCAAGATTCTCTGGGAGTGTTGGCCTGCCCCAACCATCAACGCGTAGACACCAGGGGCTTCATCCGGAAGGATAGCTTTCAACGCCCGTTTCCTTGCCTGAACGATAGTCAAGGGCCGGGACTTAAAGCCTGGAACCACCCCCTTATTCTCACCTGGCATTCCGGCTGGACCGTCGCCCAAACGTCCTCCGATGACCCGGGCATCGGCCAGCTCATCGCCATAAATCAAGACGGTTTGGCCGGGTTTTACTGGTTGCGAGTGCCAAAATACCTGTGCATCATTAGCCATGGACTGACTGACCATGGACAGCAGGGCAAAAACACAAATGGCGATGATCCTGCCACGTCCTATCACGGTTGGAGCGGCATAACGCCAGTCGAACTTCCATCGAGATTTCATACATAGACCTCTCCCTTTGCTGTCAAACTTCTGAATAGGGAAGTTGAAGTAATCTAAGCCGTAGATGTTACCTTGACTATCTATAGCAGCATCGGACGGCCCTTGAAACTGCCCGTTATTTGTTCCCATCGAACCTATGAAACTCAGGATATTTCTCTTACTGTCGAACTTCACCCGTTGTGTCTGTCGCCAAAGTCGAAGGAAACTAAAACAACCAGCCCAGCGGTACGAGCGCTGGGCTATCCTGAACAAGGAGGTGCTACGGGGTGAGAGTGAGGGGCAACCAAGTGTCCCTCGCTCAATAGTTCTGGCACCCACATAACTACCAGCTAGGTGTTTACGAGGAAAACGCCTACTTCGCACCTTTACGATTTTCAACGCTTTGATCTAAATACACTACCATGAGAGTTAATGGCATGTCAATACTTTGTCAAGAGATAATGGTGTAATCCGGGCGTTTTTCTGGACAGTTTTAGCCGCCGCCAAAACAGGGGTAACCCCTCACTGGCAGGCGGTACTATAACGACCAGAAAGACAGTTATGTCCACCAAGAAACATAGAACCTTTACTGCCTAGGTTGAAGTCCATGAGGCCGTAAGGGAAGACCATCGGGGAGAGGCAGGAAGCCAGCGGCGCCTAAGACGGCTCCCAGGCCCCGAGGACTTTCCTATCCTCGGGTATAATGCGACGTGGCTACAGTACTGCTGACCAAATACGTTGCTCTCTTCGAAAAGCTACACAGAAACAAGACAAAGGCGAAGGGGGCCGCTCCCCACAAACCTATCTTGTTACTGGCAATTCTCCATGAGATTGAGGCAGGCCGGATTTCCTCAAATTTGGTTCCCCTTACTCCTGAGCTGGTTGCGACGTTCAAAGCGTTATGGAACACCTTAGTTCCTGTGGACTCTGGTTGGAATCCACGAATCACTTATCCATTTCGGTACTTACAGCAAGACGGCCTCTGGGAACTCATCAAAAACGATAACGCTGTCACCATCCAGACAGCTTTAGAACCTACACTAAACCAACTCGTCAGTTTATGTGACGGTGGCCGTTTCCCCAGTGAGCTTTGGGGGCTTCTCTCTGATTCCTTTGCTCGGTCAGCACTGAACACCCATCTTTTGAGCTTCTATTTTTCAGGTAACGAAACAGGAATTATTGAAGATCAAATAAATGACTATCTCATGGCACAGGCGGATAAGCTGAAAGCACAAGCACAGGCAAAATTTCGCGCTAAGAAAATCGTCGAGACGACCGAAGAGTATTTCGTTCGGAATCGTTTATTTCCAAAGGTTATCAAAGAACTCTACAGCTATTCTTGTTGTGTCTGTGATATATCTGCGAGCATTGAAAACAGCAGTGTCATAGATGCCGCACATATCCTACCGTTTTACGAATTTCACAACGACGACCCCCGAAACGGTCTTGCACTCTGCAAAAATCATCACTGGGGTTTTGACATTGGTGCATGGAGCCTGACGGATGAGTACACCATCGTCGTAGCCCCAAAACTCAAAAACGATTTGGTCTTTATCGAACATGGCAAGCCAATTGCCATGCCAAAAGATGAAAGCTGTATTCCGATTCCTACTGCCCTACAGTGGCACCGGGAGAATATCCTCAAGGCGGGCTAGGAGTGGGAACAGGCAAGAGCTTCATCTATGAGAACATCAGCCCCCATGTTCGCTTGGTCAGTGGAGGGAATATCTCTCCGGCGGTACTTTCGTCAACAGCGCCAACGGCCTTCCGGGGATTCTGGCGCGCTACTCCACGGTCGGTCAGCTCACGCGCGGCAGCCTACACCAGATCGCCCGCGACTGCGGTTTAGTTCTCTTGGTAAACATCCTGCTTGACGAGCAACAGAAGCCATTCAACGACCCCATCATCCGGCCAGCTCCCTGGTCTTCAGCTTCTTACCCCGCG
>JAPLCP010000082.1 GCA_026392155.1 Armatimonadota bacterium
CACGGAAGAAGCCCTCGCCGCGCGGCCCGCCATAGCAGGAGCAGCCCTAGGGTTTCTGGGTCTCTGTGCTTTGATCTGGGTCTGGGGGGGCTCGCTCTGGTACCCCATGGTGTTTCTCGGAGTCTACTTCCTCCTGATGGTCGCCATGGCACGCCTCGCCTCCGAGACCGCTGTTCTCTCGCCACTTTTAGTCTGGGTAGACCCGCAGAGTATCTTACTGGGGGTGATCGGGCCGCGTAACCTTGCTCCCTTGGAGCTGGTACAGACCGGGATGCTCTCCTGGTTCAACCTGGACTACCGTGCTGCGCCGATGGCCCACCTGATGCAGCTCTTAGCACTGCAGCGTGTCCGGCGGCTGGCGGGGGTCTTGCTGGGAGCTGCCGTGCTAGCGATTCTCAGTTCCGCCCTCTGGGTAGGGCAACTTTATTATACGCAAGGTGCAGGCTCAGCCAATGTGAACGCCTTTCGAGTGGACTACGGGAGCTCCCCCTGGACACGCGCCCTCGGCTGGCTCCACCAGCCCACCGCGCTCTCGACCGCTCCCGCAATCGGAGGGATGACATTTGGGCTTGCCTTCACCCTGCTTCTGACAGCGCTGCGCTCACGCTTTGCGGCGTTTCCCCTCTCCCCGGCGGCCTATGCGCTAGACATGTCGTGGGGCAATGATCTTTTCTGGTGCGATCTCTTGCTTGCCTGGACAATCAAGACGTTCTTACTGCGCTACGGCGGAATCGGGCGCTACCGACAAGCCCTTCCGTTTTTTCTGGGCCTGATCCTGGGTGATTTTGTGACAGGTGCAGCCTGGAGTATTGTTGGCACGCTCTTGCGACAGGAGCTTTACCGAACCTTCCCGAATTGAAATAAAGAGAACATGAACCAAGTAGACACTCTCCATACCCTCCCTCATGCCACGGCGCACTTTACCGGCTACCTGGGCCAGCGCATTGCGGATTGTATTGGCAACCGTGTGATGGCCCAAGCCTTGGAGCCAATCTTAGAGCCTTTTCGCACCCGCACCGAGAGCAACGCCGGTCACTGGCGCTGTGAGTACTGGGGTAAGTGGCTGACATCCGCGGTGCTGGCCTACCAGCTCGCGCCCAGCTCAGAGCACCGTGCTGTCTTAGATCGCGGGGTTGTGGGGTTGCTCGAAACCCAGAGCACCGACGGCTACATCGGAACCTACACGGAGACGGCTCATCTGGGAATCTGGGATGTCTGGGGGCGCAAGTACACGCTTCTGGGTTTGCTTGCCTACCACGACCTGACGGGCGATAAAGCCGCGCTCACGGCGGCGCAGCGGGTGGCGGATCACTTAATGGGTGAGGCCCCGATAGGCCGAATCAATCTTGGCGACACGGGGATTGATGTGCTCAAGGGGCTTGCGCCAACGTCTATTCTGGAGGCGTTTGTCCAGCTCTACCGCGCGACAAGTGATGCCAAGTACCTGGAGTTCGCGCAGAGCATTGTCGCGGGCTGGAGTGTTCCGACAGCATTCAATCCGGCTGGGATGCGTCTTCTGGAAGACGCGCTCGCAGGTGTGCCGCCCGAGCAGATCAACTCACCGAAGGCCTACGAGATGATGTCGTGCTTCGAGGGAGTCTGTGAGCTCTACCGCGAGACAGGCGCGGCGCGGCTCCGGGAGGCACTGCTGGCCTTTGCGGAGAGCATCTTAGTCCACGAGCGGATGGCCCACGGGGGCGCGGGCAACCATGAGCTCTGGTGTGAGGGAGTTCGTGGTCAGACGGAAGTTCTGGAGCAGCCCGGCGAGACCTGCGTCACCGTGACCTGGATGAAGCTCTGTCTGCATCTGCTACGTCTGACGGGCGATCCCAAGTGGGCCGACGAGCTAGAACTCTCGCTCTACAATGCTCTGCTGGGCGCGATGACCCCCGACGGGCGCTGGTGGGCCTACAACGCGCCGCTCATCGGGCAGCGGGTGGCGAGCCACTGCCAGCACGCCGATGTTGGCCTGAGCTGCTGCGTCGCCAATGGCCCTCGTGGCCTGCTCCTCACCCCACAGTGGGCGCTGATGGGAACTCAGGACGGTATCGTGGTGAACCTCTACGCCCCGGGCATCTTTACGGTTGGCGAAGGTTTCACCCTTGAGATTTCTGGCGACTACCCACGCACCGACACCGTGACCCTGACTCTCAGGCTGGAGGCTCCGCGCCCCTTGACGCTCTCGCTTCGCATTCCCGCCTGGAGCCAGAAAACTCATCTTTGTGCCGCCGGGGAGCATGTCTCTTGCGAGCCGGGAGCCTACGCCCAGATCGAGCGGCTCTGGCAGCCGGGTGATACGGTCACGCTCACGCTGGACCTGCGTGGTCAGGTGCTCTCGGCTCCCCGTGGCGCACCGTCGGTTGCGGTTCGCCGTGGCCCGATCCTGCTCGCTCTCGACGACCGCCTTGTCCCCGATGAGACCCTCGCCGCTCGCCTAGAGCCCGACTCTGAGGGCTTTGTCACGCTGACACCCCACGAGGCACCCGAAGGCTTCTGGATGGTCTTCGATGCCCCCTTTGCCGTGCGCCCCTCGCACTTCTTCCACCACCACACGCGGCAGATTCCCCTCTGTGACTATGCCTCAGCAGGCACGAGCTGGGAGATCACAAACTCCTTTCGTACCTGGATTCCTCAGCCTGTTGTCCTCAGCGACCTCTGCCCTCCCGAGACCTGGAAGCTGATGTACCCTGATAAAGAAAGGCCCGAGATCCCATGAGCCCACGCCCGAATCTCCTCTTTGTTTTTAGTGACCAGCAGTCTTGGGACATGCTCGGCTGCTACGGCAACCGGGACTTGAAGACTCCAAGCTTCGACCGCCTTGCCGCGGGAGGCGTGCGCTTTAATCACTCCAGAGAGGCCAATACTCCGGGTGGGCAAGAGACCTTCAACTTGCAGAGCTTATTTCGCGGATTTGAGTGTTCTTAGTCGTCTCTGTCTTTGGTAAAATGTGCCAGAACGCCCTCGAAAGTCAGAACGCTATGAATATGAAATCACTTCCCCTAACCTTGAGTGCCTTATCCTTATTTACGCTCACTGCTCTTGCCCAGACCTCGCAGCCGACACCGCCTGCCGCGCCGGAGCCAATGTTGCCGGAGGTGGGGAAAGTGAGCTACTCGGAGCATGTTGCGCCGATCTTGCAAGAGAAGTGCGAGAGCTGTCATCGTCCTGGGCAAGTGGGGCCCTTCCCACTCCAGAGCTATGCCCATGCCAAGCGCTGGAGCGCGATGATCGCCGAGACAGTGGACAACAAGCGCATGCCCCCGTGGCACGCCGACCCGCGCCACGGTGACTTTGTCAACGACCGCAGCCTCAGCGCAAAAGAGAAGGCGACCGTGCTAGCCTGGGTGAAGCAAGGCATGCCCGAGGGCGATCCTAAGAGCCTCCCCGCCCCCAAGAGCTTTGTTGAGGGCTGGAATATCGGCAAGCCCGATGTGGTGCTGAAGATGGACAAGCCCTACAAGATCCCGGCGACCGGGGTCGTGGCCTACCAGTGGTTCCGTGTCCCCACGAACTTCACGGAGGACAAGTGGATTCAGGCCGCCGAGGTCAAGCCCAGCGCACGGAGCACGGTGCATCACGTGCTCGTCTTTATTGACGATAAAAAGGGCGGCTTCCGTCAGCCCAATGGCCTGGATGGCTTTGTGGCCGAGTACGCCCCTGGCGAGAGCCCCATGGTCTTCCCTGCCGGAGTCGCCAAGAAGGTTCCCAAGGGAGCGGACCTGATGTTCCAGGTGCACTACACCCCGACGGGCACGGAGCAGATGGATCAGAGTGAGCTTGGGTTTATCTTCGCCAAAGAGCCGCCCAAGGAGATCGCCGATACCATCGGGATTCTGGGTCTGAACCTACGTATTCCTCCAGGCGAGGAGAGCTATAAGTCGTCGCGGAGCTTGACGATTCCGGTAAACTCGACGATCTATGCCTACACGCCTCACATGCACGTCCGTGGGAAAGCCTTTCGGATGAGTGCGACCTACCCGGATGGCAAGCAGGAGACCCTGCTCTCAGTGCCAAAATACGACTTCAACTGGCAGACGCGCTACTTGCTCAAGGAGCCTAAGAAGCTCCCCGCAGGAAGCAAGATTCTGATCGAGGCCTGGTACGACAACTCGTCCAAGAACCCCTTCAACCCCGATCCGACCCAGACCATCACCTGGGGCGAGCAGACCTTTGAGGAGATGATGATCGGCTTTATTGATGTGGTGGCGGAGGGCAACAAGACCCAACAAATCCGCATGCAGAACTTCATTGGTGGCCTTGCTCAGCGGCGAAGTGGATCCCGCACAGGAGGCAGGTAGCTCAAGAAGTCAGGGTTCGTCGACTTGCGCACTCGAGAGCTTGGGAGCACTCAAAGCAGGGAGGAATTGTTTCAGCCGTAGCTTGAGCTTGCTGGCAAAGACCTCATAGCCTGCTGGGCTGAGGTGGAGGTGCTTGTCGGAGTAGAGTTCGGTCTTCAGAAGGCTGTCGGTGTGGATAAACTCGCGCCAGAGGTCGAGGACATGGACCTTAGGGTCGCTGTCGAGCTTGAGGGTATCGAGGAGCCGGTTGAGGTAGGTGACATCTCTACCCGCGTCGGCGACAGGATCAAAGGCGGGAAGGACCTTCACCAGGACAATCTGCGACTGGGGACAGCGCAGGCGCAGGTTCTCCACGCAGAGCTTGATGCCGTGTGCGGCAGTGGCGACAGGCGCACCATTGGCGGTGATGAGCGGGGCGTTGTTGACCCCGATCATTAGCACGATCACCTTCGGCGAGGCACCATCGAGTGCGCCGTGATCCAGCCGCCAGAGGATATTCTCCACCCGGTCGCCGCCAATGCCAAGGTTGACGGTTTTATAGGTCGCGAAGTGCTTCTGCCAGGCGGCGTTGAAGGGCGCACCGTCCCAGCCCCCGCCCCAGCCCTGCGTGATGCTATCGCCGAGCAGGGCAATGTCTATGTTCTGTCCCGCTGCCTTCACCTTCTCGATGCACGTTGCGTGGTGCGCGACCCAGACATTGTCTTGGCCCTCTTTCGCTCCCCAGTGGGCCGCGGTGGGGGTGACAAACCACTGCTCGGGCAGGTGCTTCTGGCGCTCATGGCCGGGCTTGCGGATGTACTCTCCCTTGGCAACCCACGCTTTTTCCGCGTCGGTGAGCGGCCAGCCCGTGAGCTGGGGGTCTAGCTTGCCCTCGTTGTAAGGGGCGTAGGGGTAGAGCAGGCGCTTCCCATCGGCGGTTCGCGGTGTCGTCCCGGTTGGGAGCGCGGCAGGAGCGGGAGGATTGGTCGTTGCCGGGCGGGGCTCGCTTGCCTTCTTGGGGAGCACCACCGCGTCGCCACCAAGCCCTTTTCCACCGAGAGTCTTGTCTAAAAACGGCTTGAGGCGCTCGGCATAGACCCGGTAGCCCTCAGGCGAGAGGTGGATGTTATCGGGGGTGAAGAGTGCAGGCTTGATCGTCCCGTTGGCGTTGGTAAAGTCGCTCCAGAGATCGAGCACGTGCACCTTGGGGTCGCTCTCCAGCTTCAGGGGATCAAGGGCAGCGTTGGTCTTTTTAATATCCTCGTAGAAGGCATTGCCGGGTGCGTGGGCGGGCAGGATCTTGGCGACCACGACCTCAGCCTTGGGGAACTTTGTTCGTAGGTTGTCCACACACGCCTTCACGCCCTTGGCGGCGGCCTCGACACCGGTCTCGGGGGCGAAGAACATGTTGTTGTTGCCAATCATCAGCACAATCAGGCGCGGATGGATTCCCTCGACACCGCCGTGATCCATCCGCCAGAGGACATTCTGGGTCTTATCGCCGCCAATGCCGATATTGAGGGCTTTGTAGCTCCCAAAGTACTTCTTCCAGGCGGCATTTAGCACTCCCGTGTCCAGGGGACTGCCCCACTGCTGGGTGATGCTATCGCCCACCAGCAAGACATCCACAGGGCCTTGGTTAGCCTTCACATAGTCCACGAGCTTGGCGTGGGTGTCGAGCCAGCTTGTCCCACCCCAGAACCCCGCCGACGGTGTCGAGGGCCAGAGGGCAGGCAGGTGCTTTTTCTCATCAGCTCCGGGCCGCCGCTCGTACTCGGGCTTGAGCACATAGGCACGCTCCGCCTCCGTCAGCGGCCAGCCGGTCTTCTGGGGCTCATCGGCGCGTACGGGCAGGGGAATGAGCCCTAGGATGGCAATTGTTGCAATAAGATACTGAGACATTCGTTACCTCTTCGTGATGTTTTTCGTTGTCAAACTACCCCTCGTAGCAAGAGCGGGACGGGCAGGATATAGGTGCGTGGGATCGCTCTGCCCGATGCAAGCTGGTTCAGAAGCGCGGTGCAGGCCAGCTCGCCAAGGCGCAGAAAATCGGGCTGGGTCGTCGGAAACGCTGGCTGGAAGTGTCTTCCCAGCTCTAGGTTGTCGAAGCCAAAGACCGCCATGTCTTCTGGTACACGGAGCCCGCGCCGCTGCAGAAGCTCGATCAGCTCAATGGCCACGAGGTCTTCCAGGGCGATCAGAGCTGTGGGAGGCTTGGGCAGGGCGAGCCAGCGCTCGACAAGCGTGTGGAGTGTGGAGCTCAGGCAGGTGCTTCGCTCCGAGAGGCGCACCGCAGGGGGTAGCGGGCGCACGAGGTCAGGGTCGAGCGCTAGGCCGTGGTCTTTATGGGCATCTTTGTAGCCCCGCAGGCGCTCACGCAGCGGCTCGTAGTACGGCTCTTGTGGCCGCGTGACCAAGCCGATACGCGCATGGCCCTGCGTAAGCAGCCAGCTCGTGACATCGTAGCCGAGATGCCAGTTATCAAAGATCGCGGCACTATGGGGGCTTTCCTGCGGAATCCATCCGGTCAAGACAACAGGAACCCCGAGATCTTCATGGATCAGATAGTCGCGCAGGGCTTCGTCGGTGGAGCGCGGGAGCGGTGCGATCACCAGGCCTTGTACTCCCGCATCAAGTAGGTCTTGGACAGCGGCCCGCTCACCGGCTAAGCTCAACCCCGATGTCCCACTCAGCAGACGATAACCTTGACGCTCGGCGACGAGCTGAATCCCTTGGGCAGTCTGCTGGAGAAGAGGGAAGAGCGCACGGGAGCCCGACAGATCGGCAGGCGTGACGTGTCCAACTCTCAGAACCGGCGCGGGAGTTTCCGCGGCGTGACGGAGCACCACAAACCCACGACGACCGGGTATCCGAGCCAGCACCCCTTCGGCTACCAGCGCGGTGAGCGCCTTACTGATGGTCGGACGACTGACCTGATAACGCTCTCGAAGCTCGCTCTCCGTCGGCCAAGACGCAGGTTCACTCCAGGCAGATAGGTCACGAAGGAGCTGCTCTTTGACACGAATACAGGCAGAAGTGGAGGACATGTCTATGAATTGTAAAACAAAATGATGGAAATGTCAATATTCATTTTACAAAAAGAACGTTTTCAATCCGCTGGTTATTCTATCTAGCTCGGTGCTGCTACAGAGTAGAGCGGGTAAAATCTTTGTATGGCAAGACGAATTAGCACCCAGGCGGCAGCACGCAATGACGACACAGCCCCGAAGAAGATCTCTTTGGGATTCATATGCAGCCACGGCGAGGGACGAGCGGATCCGTCCGGGGAGGTAATGCTTTTTCCGCCTGTGTACGGTGTGGGTGGCTACAGTATTGGCTACAAACAGATCGGGCGGGAAGAGATTTTATCCCTTCCCGACCTCTCCATAGATAAGCCGACGACCGGGTTCGAACCGGTGACCTGCTGTTTACGAAACAGCTGCTCTACCACTGAGCCACGTCGGCGCAGGGGAAATTCTATCATACAGAGTTTGTTGTTGCAAGGCATTTTAGGGCTATACTAGCACCATGCAACGAGAATTTGAGACTGACGTGACAACGGTCACTTTTCTCTGCACGGATATTGTTGGTAGCACTCGTCTCTGGCAAGAAGATGGTGCGCTGATGCGCGAGCGTCTTGCCTGGCACGATGGACAGGTGCGTGAGCTTGCATCACAGCTCAGTGGCGATGTTTTCAAGGCACGGGGTGATGGTTTTTTTATCGCGTTTCCGACAGCACTTGCTGCACGCGATATGGCCGTGGCGCTCCAGCAGGCGCTCTTTCAGGAGTTTGGCGAGGCGTTTGCGATCCGCACCGTTCTGATCACCGGTGAAGCAGAGCACCGCGAGGGAGATTATTTCGGCCTTGCGCTCAGCCGTGCCGCACGGGTTCTGGAGCTGAGTCATGGTACCCAGCTTGTGCTTACCGAGACCAGTGCGCGGCTTGTTTTGGAGGCGGAGCCCACAGCGACAGCGCAGCTACAAGATCTGGGGACGTTTCAAATCCGAAGCCTGGAGCAAGCAGAGCATCTCTTCCAGCTCCTGATCCCCGGACTTCCCACGGAGTTTCCTCCGCTGAGCAGTGCCTCCCTACCTCCTCATAACCTACCCCGAACTCTGACATCGTTTATCGGGAGGGAAAAAGAGTGTGCGGAGGTGGAGCGGCTTCTCTCACAGACGCGTTTGCTGAGCATTTTAGGCGCAGGAGGGAGCGGTAAGACCCGTATCTCTCTGCACGTGGGCGATACACTCCTTACTCAGTATCCTGGTGGTGTCTGGTTCGTGGATCTGGCTCCGGTCGCGGATGGTGCTCTGTTGCCCCGTGCGGTTGCGGCGGCTCTGCGGGTGCGTGAAGATGCGGGAGAAGAGCTGATGCCTATGCTTCTGCGTCATCTGGCGACGCGAAAGATCTTGCTGATCTTGGATAACTGTGAGCACTTAGTTGCTGCCGCCGCGCAGCTCACGGAGCAAGTGCTGGCCCACTGCCCCGATGTCACTGTTCTTGCCACCAGTCGCGAAGCTCTAGAGCTTTTCGGGGAGGTCGCCTGGCCCCTACCAGGCCTCAGACTTCCTCCCGAGGCACTTACACAGCCCGCAAAGCTCCTGCGCTACGAGGCGATCCAGCTCTTTGTGGAGCGGGCAACGGCGACCTCGCCAAGTTTCCGTCTGACCACCACCAATGGCAGTGCCGTGGCGCGTGTCTGCTGGCGCCTCGATGGCATTCCGCTGGCACTGGAGCTTGCCGCCGCCTGGACGAGCGCACTCTCGCTGGAGCAGATCGAGAAGCGCCTAGCGGATCGCTTCGGGTTCTTGATACGCGGCAGTCGCACCGCCCTCCCACGACAGCAGACCTTGCGCGGCACTCTGGACTGGAGTCACAATCTTCTCATGGAGGAGGAGCGCATCCTCTGGCGTCGACTCTCGGTCTTTGCAGGTGGCTTTACGCTAGAGTCCGCCGAAGCCATCTGCACCGACGATACCCTCCCCGACTATGGAGTTCTCGACTCTTTAGTTGGCCTGCTACGCAAGTCACTGATCCTGCGAGACGGTGATTCCGACGAGCGCTACCGCATCTTGGAAACCGTCCGTGAGTATGGTTTAGAAAAACTCAAAGAAGCCGACGAGCTCTCCACCTTCCGCCTGCGCCACCTAGAGCACTTCACCGCCCTCGCCGAAGAAGCCGAGCCCCACCTGCGCGGCCCCGACCAAAAACCCTGGATGGATCGCCTAGAGACAGAGCATCCAAACCTGCGGGCAGCTCTTACAAAGCCTGAAAATGGAGAGTTTGCTCTACGACTCGCAAGTGCGATTTTCTGGTTCTGGCGTGTCCGACAACACTTTGCGGAAGGTCTACACTTCTTAAATAATCTGATACCAACAGATACCAATTACTCACAATTATTACATGCCAAAGCCTTACGGGCTTTGGGCATTCTTTCGATGGAAATAGGAACACTCAACGAAGCCAAGCGAGCCTTGAGGCAATCACAGCAAATTTATGAGAACTTAGAAAATACACAAGACGCTATAATTATCATTTCAAACTTAGGAATACTAGCAATTAAACAGGGGAACCTAACGGAAGCAAAAGAAAATCTGTATAAGGCTATTGATTTCTATCAAAAACAAAACGACAAAGCAAGAG
>JAPLCP010000039.1 GCA_026392155.1 Armatimonadota bacterium
AACACGGGGCTTCAGTATGTCGTGAACTACTGGGGGCACGTGCTGGGAATCTCGATCGAGACCGAGCTACGGCGGCGCATCTTCGATCATCTGCAAAAACTCTCGTTTCGCTTCTTTGATAACCAGAAGACCGGGCACTTGGTGGCGCGGATCACCAAAGACCTGGAGGAGGTGGGCGAAGTGGCGCACCACGGCCCCGAGGATGCGTTTATCGCCGTGATGACGTTTCTGGGCTCGTTTGGGCTGATGTTCACGCTGAACCCGAAGCTGGCGCTGATCACGGGGCTGGTCGTGCCGCCGATGACCTGGGTCTCGACACGCTATGGGCGGGCGATGACGCTCAATATGCGGGCGCTCTTTGGCCGGGTCGGGGATTTTAATGCGCGTATCGAAGAGAATGTCGGCGGGATGCGGGTGGTGCAGGCTTTTGCCAACGAGGACCACGAGCGCAAGCTCTTCGCCAAGGACAACGAGGCGTATCGGGATACCAAGCTCGATGCCTACCGACTGATGTCCAAGAGCATGTCGCTGAGCTACATGACCATGCGCATTGTCCAGCTATTTGTGATGATCGCGGGCGCGTTCTATGTCCTGCATGGCGAGCTGACGGTCGGGGGGTTTATGGGCTTTCTGCTGCTGGTCAATGTCTTCTTCCGCCCCGTGGAGAAGATCAACGCGGTGCTGGAAACCTACCCCAAGGGCATCGCGGGCTTCAAGCGCTACTCGGAGCTGCTCAACACCGCGCCCGATATCGCCGATGCGCCGAATGCGAAGGCGATTGGGCACCTGACGGGCGAGATTCGCTTTGAGCACGTGACCTTTGGCTACGAGGCGCACAAGCTCGTGCTCGATAATATCAACCTCACGATCCACCCCGGCGAGACGGTCGCCTTTGTCGGCCCCAGCGGCGCGGGCAAGACCACGATCTGCTCGCTCGTACCGCGCTTCTATGAGCCGCTCTCAGGCCGCATCGCGGTCGATGGCAGCGATATCCGTGAGCTGAGCCTGGCATCGCTGCGGCGCAACATTGGGATTGTCCAGCAAGATGTCTTTCTCTTTGCGGGGACGATCCGGGAGAATATTATCTACGGGCGGCTCGATGCCACCGACGACGAGATCAACGAAGCGGCGCGGCGTGCCCGGCTCGATGAGATGATCGCGCAGCTTCCGGAGGGGCTGGATACGGTTATTGGGGAGCGGGGCGTCAAGCTCTCGGGTGGGCAGAAACAGCGCCTTGCGATTGCGCGGATGTTTCTCAAGAATCCCCCCATTCTCATCCTCGACGAAGCGACATCGGCGCTGGACACGGAGACCGAGCGCGCGATTCAAGCATCGCTGGCCGAGCTCTCTGTCGGTCGCACGACGCTTGTCATCGCCCACCGCCTCGCCACAATCCAGAACGCTGACCGAATCGTGGTGGTGGATGAGACAGGGATCGCCGAGCAGGGTCGCCACCAAGAGCTTGTCACGTCCGGTGGCATCTACCAGCGCCTCCACGAAGCCCAGTTTCGCCCCCAGCAGGAACCCGCTCGGGCTCTGGCGAACTTAGTGCTATGAGCAACAGAGAAGTTCGGATCGGCATTATCGGCTGTGGGCAGATCGCCCAGCAGCACCTCAAGACCTACAAAGAAATCCCCGAGGCAAACGTGGTCGCCTGCGCGGATATTCTGCCGGCGGCGGCGGACACCAGCGCCAAGACCTTTGGGATTCCCAATGTGTACTACTCCGCCCAAGAAATGCTCAAACGCGATGACTTAGACGCCGTGGACGTGTGCCTGCACAATAACTTTCACCGAGCAGGCGTCGAGGCGGTCTTAGCATCCGGGCGGCACTGCTACTGCGAAAAACCCATGGCAGGCGCCTATGCCGACGCGGTGGCGATGAAGGCCGCGGCGGAGGCTTCAGGGAAGCTGCTGCACATCCAGCTGGCGGGGATCTACTCCAACGAGGTGCGCTCAGTGAAGGAGCTGATTGATGAGGGAGCACTCGGCGAGGTCTACTACGCCCGCACCAACGGCCACCGACGGCGCGGTCGGCCCTATGTAGACGGCTACGGTAAGCCGACCTTTGTGCAAAAAGAGAACTCCGGCGGCGGCGCCCTCTACGACATGGGGGTCTACCATATCTCCGAGCTGCTCTGGCTTTTGGGCAACCCGACTCCCACGCGCATCTGTGGCCGCACGTTTCAGAAAGTGGCGATGGACGCCAAGCGTCAAGACCTCTCAGGCTACTCGGTGGAAGAACTAGGCACCGGGCTGGTGAACTTCTCCAATGGAATCGCGCTAGACATTCTCGAAGCCTGGGCGATGCACTTAGACACGCTGGAAGGCTCGTTTATCCTCGGCAGCGACGGTGGCGCACGCCTTCGCCCGTTTGGCTACTTCACGTCGCAGGGGGATCTGGACATTGATGGCGGCGCCTCTATGGGTGCGGCGGCCTACCGACGGCGCAAGCTGCGCACCGACGATGGCGACACAGACACGCGCGACAATAGCCAGCGCCACTGGGTGAATGTGCTCCTGGGCAACGACACGCTCCTGCCGACCATGGACCTCGCCCTCAACACCATGCTCATCTCCGAGGGCATCTACCTCTCCGAGAAACTAGGTCGAGAAGTTACCGCTGAGGAAGTGCGCGAGCTCTCGGTCAGCACCGCCAAGCCGATCTAGCCCTCGCTAAAGTCCCGCGCGCCAGGAGAAGCCGCGCACACCGCCCTCGGGGCTGCCTTCATGCCGTCCGTAGCGGCTTAGCGCCGTCAGGCCCTCGGCAGAGAGATCACCGGAGACGACAATATCGCCTGAGGCGGCTGATTTTTGCAGCGCCGCAGCACGGTCAATCACCGCGCTCTGGAGATAGCCGATAGGCTGGCCGGGCATGAGGGCCACCTCGCCCGCATTGATGCCACAGCGCACGCTCAGAGGCCGGGGGAGGCGGTTGTGTTGCGCATTGAAGCCCGCGATCTCGTTCTGGAGGCGCAGGGCGGCGCGAACAGCGGCAACATCGGTGGGAAACATCGCCATCGTCCCATCGCCCGCCGTGGACTGCACCTGACCGCCCTCAGCCAGCACGATCTCCTCCACAAAACGGCGGAACTGATTGAACGAGTACTCCACCAGAAGCTCATCGGCGGAGCGCTTCAGCTCGCTGGAGCTGACCACATCAATGCTCAGAAATGCCTGCCGCACCCGCTCGCCCTCTAAGCGCTTCTGAATCTGAACCATCTGCGCCAGCAGCTCCTCACGCGAGACCCCACTTGTTTCCACCGAGTAGCGCACCGGCGGCGCCATACCCGGCGATGCGGAAACAGGCGTGGGCAGTGTCCCTTGTGTAAGCTGCGTATGGAGCGCCTCTGCCTCGTTTTTTTTGCGCTTCAGAGTGTTGCTAAGGTGAATTCCAAACCCAATGTAGGTAACGGTTCCCAGCATCGCGAACAAACCCGCGAGGCCACGGAGAATACGGAGTTCATCAATGATCGCTGGTGGAACCACCATCAGCATCCAGCCGATCGACCACCACTGGGTCTCCCATTTTTTCAGCTCTGGGATGGTTCCCTTCTCGACGCGCTCTAGGACATTTCTTGCGGTCTCCCCCGCTGTCTTACTTGCCTGTCGCACAGCCTGATTGACCTGCTCCGTCTGGATAGAGACGATGGGAATAGTGTTCTTCTTGGGTGGCTCAGCTTGCTTCTGAGCCTCGTGCTTGTCTTCAATCTCGTTGAGGGCTTTGTGGACAAACGCTGGCTCGACCCCAATCTCCGCAGCGATTTTCTCAATATCGTCGGCAGAGTAGCGCTCTTTGTGCTCGGCCTGAAGTCTGTCGGCGAGCTGGATCGCTTGACGGAGTGTTTGTTCGTCGTAGCGCGGAGGTTCAGGTTGAAGTTGCTGTTGCTGTGCCATATTGGGTCTCGCCTATTGTACCGACTCTAAGACAACTTGGGAAAGCAGTTGATTGATAGTTTCGGGATCTACCATCCCCGACGTGAGGGTGAGACAGTTTGCCGCCGCACAAGCCGTACCAAAACGCACGGATTCTAGCAAGGTTGCTTGCTGGACAAAGTGGCTAAACAAAACTCCCGCCATCAGCGCATCGCCCGAGCCAATCGGATTCCGTGCGACAATCTTCGGCGGCAAGATCCTCCATGCGCTGTTCTCGGCAGTGAGCAAGATCGCCCCCGCCTTGCCCTCCGAGACGAGTGCGTTCTGTGCCCCCGCCTCACAAAGCGCCTGCGCACAGGCGAGCGCCGACGTGTCGGCAGGCAGATGCAGTGCCACAATCGCCTCCTGACGGTTGGGCTTGACCAGATAGGGACGCTCGACGAGCGCGAGGCGTAGCGGCTCTTTCTGGGCGTCCAGCATCACCGGAGTGGGCGAGGCGGCACAGAGGCGGGCATAGAAATCCGGTGCGGTTCCAGGTGGCAGGGAGCCCGAGAGCGCCAGTGCAGTGGTCAGGGCAAGGGACAGTTTTCCCCGCACACAAGCAACCAGCCGCTCCCGATCAGCTTCGGAGAGGGCTGATGCCTCTTCGACGAGCTCGGTGACGCCGCCCCCGATAACGGGGGAGCTTTCAAGGAGCGTGCAGCACGTGCGGGTGGGAGCATCGTCCTCGGCCCAGACAATCTCTTGTGAGAAGGGAAGGTTTTTGTGGACGTAGCGCCCCGAATCCCCCCCGAGGGGCTGAACCAAACAGACAAGTGCTCCCAGCGTATCGAGCACTCGCGCGACATTGACCGCCTTGCCCGAAGCCGTGGTAACGGTCTCACTCGCCCGATTCACCTCACCGAGAGTCAGGCTCGCAAAGTGCTGGGTACGCTGAACCGTAGGAGTCAGCCCGACACACAGAATCACGCAGAGGGTATTCGACAACAAAAGCCAAAACCCCTCCGCAGGATGTTCCTGCGGAGGGGTTGAGAAGGAGTGAAACAGGCTTACTTGCGGCGACGGCGCGCGGCAAGACCGGCAAGTCCGAGGCCTGCGAGAGCAAGTGTGCCTGGCTCAGGAATCTGTGGCAGACGGCCACGGAACTTGACATCATTGCCGAAGCGATCCCGTTGGTTGAACTGGCCAACAGAGGGATCGTTTTCGGTACCAAGCTGACCGACAACGACGCTCCCGTAGATCACACCGTAGTTCATGTCCAGGGTCGCCTTCGGAGCAAGGATCGAGCCGCCCATCGCATCCACACGAAGCTCGGTTGCATCCGGGAAGTTGAACAAGACATTACCCACACCAGGACCGTCTGGGTAGTTCACGTAGTTATAGAGATAGTTACCATTAGGAGCGGTGATATTCGTCCCCGCGACGTTCACAAGAACCGTGGTATCAGGTGCTGCGTTCTTGAAGTTAATGAACCAGCTATTCTCAAAAGCCCTCTCGGTGAAGTTAAAAACCTTCAGGCCACCACCAGAAACATCGAGATCAAAATAACCACCCGTTGGCGTCGCATCCATGATCGAAGTGCCACTCAGGGTTCCGAGATAGGCAGACTGGCTTGTCAAGTAAGCATTCGTCGCGGCAAAGTCCACAGGGGAAGCGCTGGTTCCAGTGCTGGTCGGGAAGGTCTCCGTGCCGGTGTAGGCAAACGTACCACCATGCTTGACACTGCCGGGCTGACCACCGCCGATAAAGACGTTGCCATTGGCCTCAACACTACCCAAGTAGGAGGTCAGGGTCCAGCGATAGTTAAGATCACCACCGGTAAAGACGCCATCAGGATGGACGCTGTGTCCCAGGTTGTTCAGGTCTCCACCAACCACCAGCTTGCCGCCGCCATTCCAGCCCGTCGTAAAGCCCCAGTCACCCACATTCAGGTTGCCAGTGACGGCGACGCCACCCTCAGCATCGGCACCCTGCTGCCAAGCATTGCCTAGGACATAGACATTGTACGGCTGTGCTCCACCTAGCGCCTGAGCCTGGGCAGCAGCGGCGGAGAAAATCGCAAGTAATGCAATGGCTGTTGTTTGGATGATCTTCATGTTATTCAAAGTTCCCTCTGGAGATCAGTGTAGCGCAAGAACCAGACCTAGCGAAGGAGAAAACGCAAAAATCAGGTATCCTTGCGGGTAATCAAATGCTAACGGCTACATTTTGTCATGCTCAAGGCCTGGGGCTTGCCAGTGAACAGCGCCTCTGGGATGCGGGGATATTGAGCTGGGAGGACGCTTTGAAAACTCCCTCCTGCCTTCCCCTTTCAGAGAGCAAGAAACAGCTCTTAGTCCCCGCGCTGGAAGACTCACAAGCCGCCCTAGCGCGGCAGGACTCGCGCTGGTTCCAGAAGAACCTCCCCAGTGCCGCGCTCTGGCGAGGCGCAAAGGTTTTCGGAGAGAGTCTCGCTTACGTGGATATCGAGACTGATGGTGGCTATGATGCGGACTCCGTAACCGTGATCGGACTCTTTGATGGCTTTGAGACGCGGCTCTATGTCAAGGGACAAAATTTAGAGGATTTCGCCACTGACATTAAGGACTATAAGCTCCTGGTGACATTTTTTGGAACGGGCTTTGACCTGCCGTTTTTACGTCGCCGCTTCCCCGAGCTCGCCCTCGATCAGCTTCATATTGACCTCTGCCCTACCCTGCGCCGCTTGGGGCAAGCAGGAGGCCTAAAAGCCATTGAGCAGCGCCTGGGAATCCGGCGCGTGGATGATATCGAGGGAATGAGCGGGATGGACGCGGTCTATCTCTGGGCACTCTGGGAGCGACGGCGGGATGAAGCAGCACTGGAGCGCCTGCTGGCCTACAACCGCGCCGATATCGAGAACCTCAAGCTCCTTTTAGAGTGGGCCTACCCCCGCCTCGTCACCGCCTCCGGGTTTCCAGCCCTCCTACCCCCAGCCCCTTCCTCCCAATAACCGGGTACCCCTTGGGTGCCGTCGGGTGGGAGGAAGGGGAGTTTGGGGAGATTCGCTCCCCTCCAGCCTATCCCTCCTCCCAGGCTTGGGAGGAGGGAAGAGCGAAGCGAAGGGAGGAGGGTACTAAACCTGGTAAAATGGCGGTCAGAAATGGCTACACAGACCACCCCCCGCAAGCCGAGGCCGCCGCGTAGCGCCGCGCCACGCCAGACCCGAACCAACACCCGGTTTGCCTACGATACCTGGGGGATTGCTCTCTGCGCCTTCGGGCTGATCCTGCTCGCCACACTTTTTGGAGCGGGGAGCAACTCAGGAGACAACTTCCTGGGACGCACCGTGGTACATGGTTTCTATCTCCTGGCGGGAGTTGGGGCGTGGGTCTTTCCGTTTGTTTTGCTGGCGCTGGGGGGCATGCTCGCGATTGGCAAGAGCCGCTCCTACGACAACATGGGCGCACTCGGTGCCCTCTATCTCATCTTTATTGCCTGGTGGCACCTAGGCCGCGTGAGCGGGATGAAGATTGACTACCACTTCGTCGCGGATAACCTCGTCAATGGCGGTGGCTACATTGGCGCGGGAATCTCGTGGCTCCTGCGAATGCTAGTAGGTGTCTTTGGAGCCCATGTCTTCTTTTTGGCGCTGACCGGGATTGGGATTCTCTTTCTGGTGGATGTCCCACTACCCTCACTACTGGGGCCACTGGAGCGCTTTGTGGGAGAGTGGACAGGTAAGGGTAGGCAAGCCGCAACGGCACAGGCCAAAGAGGCGGTGGAAAAAGTCCGCAAGAAGCCCGTGCCCGGCGAGCGCAAGCCGCTGGTTCAGCCGCCCCCGAGTGTCTACAAGCGCAGCACCCCGGAGCCCCTCGACGATGAGCTCGATGTGGATATAGAGGAGCCTACTGCACCTGCCCGTGGCCAGCAACCGACCTTATTCTCGTTCCGTAAAGAAAAGCCCCTGACCCCCACACTAGCTTCCCCACTTGTGGAGGCAGAGGAAAAAGACGACGAGACCGCGCCGGTCTTGCCAAAACCCTCTCTCCCCCGTCCGATGGGGGCCGGGGGGGTGGCTCCCTTTGTCTTGCCCAGCACCGGGATTCTTGCGCCCTCCCCCCCGGCTCCTGCCAATATCGCGGATGGAGAGAGTGAGGAGCGCCGCCAGATCATCCTCCAAACCCTCGAAGACTTCGGGATCGGGGCCGATGTGGCTGATGTCGCATACGGTCCGACCATCACCCGCTACGAAATCGCGCTGGAGCGAGGCATTAAGGTCAGTAAGATTGTCTCCCTCGCCGACAATATCGCCATGGCACTCGCCGCCATTGATGTCCGTGTCGAAGCGCCCATTCCGGGAAAGTCCGCAATCGGTCTTGAAGTTCCCAACGAGAAGCCCCGCGCCGTGAGTATCCGTGAGTGCCTAGAAGCCCCCGAGTTTCAGAATGCACCGGGCAAGCTCACGTTCGTGCTGGGCCGCGATGTCACCGGAGCCGTCAAAGTAGCCGACCTTGCCAAGATGCCGCACTTGCTGATTGCGGGCTCCACAGGCTCGGGGAAATCCGTCGGGCTGAACGCGCTGATCACCTCGCTTCTGTACCGCAACTCCCCGCGCGAGCTAAAGCTTCTGATGATTGACCCCAAGAAGGTCGAGCTCTCACTCTACGAAGGCATCCCGCATCTCGCCTCTCCCGTGATTACCAATGTCAAGCAAGCGCCGTCGCTATTTAAGCAAGCCCTGCGTGAGATGGAGACCCGCTACGACAAGTTCGCCAAGCTCGGAACCCGTAACTTGGAGGGCTACAACGCTAAGGTAACGGAAGAGGAAAGAATCCCCTACTGGGTGATTATCGTTGATGAGCTGGCGGACCTGATGATGACCAGCGGCCCCGAGATCGAGACGAGCATCAGCCGGATCGCGCAGCTCGCCCGCGCCACGGGGATTCACCTCGTCATCGCCACGCAGCGACCGTCGGTGAATGTCATCACGGGGACGATCAAGGCCAATATCTCCAGCCGAATTGCTTTTGCCATGAACTCCGCCGTGGACTCTCGCACAATTCTCGACCAGACGGGCGCGGATAGATTAATTGGGCGTGGCGACATGCTCTTCATGCCCATTGATGCGGGCAAGCCCTCGCGTATCCAGGGCTGCTATGTCAGCGAGCAGGACACTGAGACGCTGGTGCACTATCTCAAGGCGCAGGGCACCCCAAACTTCGACGTGCTTCCCTCCACCCTGTCCATGGCAACCGGCGAAGACGATTCCGGGGAGCTAGAGAGCGACGACGATCTCTTCGAGAGTGCCGTGCGCCTGGTCGTCAGCGGCGGCAGCGCCAGCACCTCCATGCTCCAGCGCCGCTTCAAGATCGGCTATACCCGCGCCGCTCGCCTTGTAGACTTAATGGAGCAGCGCGGTATTGTCGGCGCACTCGATGGAGCCAAGCCCCGCGACATCATGATCTCCCGCGACGATTTAGACTCCATGTTCGGCAAGACCGGCGTCTTCGAGACGTGAACAAAATAATAAAGATTGATAGACAATGCACTGGAGAGTTGCAGCGCGGTACTGCTTCCCCTCTTTCGGCGACGCTAATCCGCTCATGGACGCCCCATGGAACGAGGCGTCTACAGTGGCTTCGTTCCTCAGCCGCAAAGCCCGTGCCGGGCTAACAAACTCTCTTCAGCCCGGCACGGGCTTTGCGGCACGCAGTGCCATTGCAGACGCCGGTTTTCAACCGGTGGCGATCAGTCCCCTTTGACGGCGTGTTTGATGCGCTCCCAGAGGCCCTTGCCGGAGTCGTGGTGATCGGGAGTCTGGCCCGCAACTTCGCCGCGTAGCTCAGCGAAGCTGCGGAGCGACTTGCGCTCCTCTTCGGAGAGTTTGGTGGGCACTTGAACCGCAATCACGACCGTCAGATCGCCTTTTTGGTTACGGTTACGGATATTGGGCATGCCATGGCCCCGTAGCTTGAAACGTGTGCCATTCTGCGTACCTTCGGGAATGGCAAGGCTCACCGAGTCGCCGCTCAGCGTGCTGACCGAGATCGTGTCACCAAGCGCGGCCTGCACAAAGGTGAGAGGTTGGGAGATGTAGAGATCCATCCCATCACGCTCAAATTTCTCGTGCTCTTTCACCCCGAAGAAGATGTAGAGATCACCCGGCGGGCCATTCAGGGTCCCTGCTTCGCCCTCACCTCGGATCGGGAGCTGCATGCCATCGTCCACGCCCGGTGGAATCGGCACTTTGAGCTCACGGGTCTTGCGAAGCTTTCCACGCCCTGCACAGCCGCCGCAGGGGCTCTTGACCACCTGGCCTCGTCCCTGACAGCGCGGACAGGTGACACTGGTCTGCACCGTCCCGAGAATGGTCTGCTGGACTTGCCGGGTTGCGCCGGTGCCGCCACACTGCACGCAGGTATCGGGCTTGGTGCCCGGAGCCGCGCCGTTTCCGCCACAGGTCTCACAGTTCTCCGTACGCGGCACCTGGATCGTCTTTTCGCCCCCACGGAGCGCCTCTTCCAGAGTGACTTCCATGTCGTAGCGCAGGTCCTCGCCACGCTGCGGCCCGGGCCGTCGCCCCCCGCCACCGCCGCCAAAGAACACATTCAGAATATCGTCGAGGCCGCCGCCACCGCCGAAGCCATCGAAGCCGCCAGCGCCAAAACCGCCACCGCTGCCGCCTGAGGCAGCGTGGCCAAAGCGGTCATAGGCACCGCGCTTCTGCGCATCGGAGAGCACCTCGTAGGCCTCTCCCACTTCTTTAAACTTATCTTCGGCACCCGCATCACCCTGATTGACATCGGGGTGAAACTTGCGGGCGAGCTGTCGGTAGGCTTTCTTAATATCCTCTGCGGAAGAATCCCGCGAGATTCCTAGAACCTCGTAGTAGTCCCGCTTACTCTCCGTGGCCATTTGTCTCTCCTGTTTCTATTCCAGTCTTTGGTTGTACGCCAGCCTCCGACGGCTCTTGCTCTTGAGCGGATGCTGGGCGCGAGTAGATCGCTTCGGAAAGAGCGTAGATCTGATCGTTGAGTTGCTGTGTCTGTGCTGCAAGAGCCTCTTTGCTGTCTCCTTGAAGGGCTACCCGAAGTGCATCCATGGCCTCGTGAATCGCAAGCTGTCGCTCTCCACTTACCTGGGGCAGGGCATGGGCGATCAAAAGCTGTTTATCGGCATGGTAAAGCGCTGCATCGGCGAGGTTGCGCGCCTCTTGTACGACGCGTCGCTGACGGTCACTCTCGGCGTACTCTGTTGCCGCGGCCACCATTTGCTCAACCTCTTCTTGAGAGAGCCCTGAAGCGGCGGTAACGGTGATTTTCTGAGCGGCCCCTGTGGCACTATCTTTCGCGGAGACGTGCAAGATGCCATTGGCATCTATATCAAAGAGCACTTCAATCTTGGGGACGCCTCGTGGTGCGGGGGGGATTCCTTCCAGCAGGAAGCGCCCAAGGCTCTTGTTGTCCACCGCCATCTCGCGCTCGCCCTGAAGGACATGGATATCAACCGCGCTCTGGCCCTCGGTAGCGGTGGTAAAGTTCTCGGTGCGGCTCGTCGGAAGCGTCGTATTTCGTGCGATCAGACGTGTCATCACGCCTCCCAGGGTCTCGATTCCCAGAGAGAGCGGTGTCACGTCTAGCAGAACCAAATCGGTCAGCTCTCCGATGAGCATTCCCGCCTGAATCGCCGCTCCCGCCGCCACGACTTCGTCCGGGTTCATCCCCTTGAAAGGGTCTTTCTGGAAGATCTCACGTACCATGTCCTGGATCGCGGGCATGCGCGTTGCCCCGCCGACCAAGACGATTTTTTGGAGCTGCTGGGGCGCAAGACGCGCATCGTTGAGCACTTGGTAGGTGGGGTCGCGCACTTTATCCCGCAGTCCGGCAGTTAGTGCTTCAAACGTACCTCGCGCCAGGTTCTTTTCTAGGTGAAGCGGGCCATCGTCGTTTGCACTGATAAAGGGCAGGTTGATGCTCGTGCTCAGCATTGTGGAGAGCTCAATCTTGGCTTTCTCCGCCGCTTCTTTGAGGCGCTGGAGGGCGAGGCGATCTTTAAGAAGGTCTATCCCAAACTCTTGCTGAAACTCCTCGGCGAGCCAGCCCACAATGGCATTGTCCCAGTCGTCGCCGCCTAAACGCGTATCGCCGCAGGTGGCTTTGACATCGAAGACTCCACCTTTGAGCTCCAGAATAGAGACATCGAAAGTCCCGCCGCCCAAGTCCCAGACAAGAATGGTTTCATCCTCTTGCTTATTCAGACCGTAAGCGAGCGCGGCGGCAGTGGGCTCGTTGATGATGCGCAGCACCTCAAGCCCCGCGATCTGCCCGGCATCTTTGGTAGCTTGGCGCTGTCCATCGTTGAAGTAGGCGGGAACCGTGATCACCGCGCGGTCAACGGGCTCTCCGAGATAGGCTTCTGCATCGGCCTTGAGCTTCTGGAGAATCATCGCACTGATCTCCGGGGCGGAGTAGCCGCGCTCTTCCACAAAGACCCGGTGATCGGAGCCCATGTAGCGCTTGATTGAGGCAAACGTCCGCTCAGGGTTAGCCACAGCCTGCCGCTTGGCAAGCCGTCCCACGACACGCTCGCCGTCCCGGCTAAAGCCAACCACAGACGGACAGAGGCGCGAGCCTTCGGTGAGAGTGATCACCGTCGGCTCGCCCGCTTCTAGGACCGCTACCACAGAGTTTGTGGTGCCCAGGTCAATCCCGACAATACGGCCCATTGCTATTGCATTTCCTCAGGCTTAAATATCGGTTCCTTCGGACTCATCATCAGGCAGAATGAGCGGCTCTTCCTCTTCGGGCTCTTCGTCCACCAGCATGTCGCTGGCTTCTTCATCATCTCCGAGCAAGCTGTCGTCCATATCCGCTCCGAGGGCGGCGGCAGCGCGTGCCAGCTCATCATCGGGGAGTGCCAGCGGATCCATGTCCACTTCGATATCACGTGCACCGACGACAGCTTCCTGATCGGCGATGGCTTCGCGGCCTGCGAGGGACTGCTCGTCGAACTTGTACTGTACTTTCCCCTCCGCGATCTCTTCTAGCGCGATTGTCAGCGGGTTGGTGGAGTCGGTGGGAAGACGAGGGCGGCTGCCCTCTTTGAGCTGCTTGGCACGCTTGGCCGCCAGGATCACCAGCGCATACTTGCTGTCAACCTGCTTGTCAATCTTGTCGGGGGATGGATAGATCATGTTTCGAATTACCTTCTGTGCGCTCTTGTGGCCCGTCTCGCTCCTGCTCCAGCTCAAGGATCACCTTGACACCGGCAATATTGACTTTACGCTCCTCGGTCAAGTGCCGAACGCGCGCAAGCGTGACAATATCCGCATCGGAGTAGAGTCGCCGATTTGAGTCCGTCCGGCGAGGAACGACGATTTCCTCTTGATCCAGAACGCGCAAGACCCAGCACGGCAGCCCGGCGAGTCGGGCGGCCACACTGATGACATAGACCGGCTCATTTTCGTTATGGGGCATGGGTTTTTAAAAAATACGGGTACAAAAAACGCAGTGTATATTCTAGGCCATTCTGGGAGAAATCGCAAGTTTTTTTCGGAAGTTTGCAACCCTTTGAAGGCCAAGGCATACTAATCGTGTCAGAACACTCAGAGTAAACCGAGGAGAGCGATCCGAATGAGCCTATTGCAAGATGCAGCGGAGTACGAAAAGAATCACTGGGATAACTACCTGACACGGATACGAAGCCAGTCCGCCCGTGACTACCTCAGCCAGGTCGGGAAACTTATCGGACTGCTGATTCTCACAGGCCTGCTCCTCGACGGAGCCCGGCGTGAGACACTGCACAGCAGTAGCTTCGTCGTTGCTTTCTCTCCAGGAGCCCGCCTCCGAACCACCAAGGGAACAAGCTCTCCTAGCTTTGTGGGCCAGTCCTTCTCACGAGGATCGAGCTTTTCGACCGATGCGACAGGACGTGTGACACTTGCCTTTAGAGATGGCAGTGTTGTGGAGCTCGGGCCTCGGAGCCAGCTCACCCTGATGCAGAGCGATGCCTTTCGCAACGGCCAAAAGCGGCGGCAGTTCCAGCTTAGTAGCGGCTCTGCACGAGTCTTAGCCTCCCCCGAAACAGAGACGCGCTTCGTTACCGCTGAGGGGATAGTGGGATCGAAGAAAGGCAGCTTCCTCTTTACAGTAGGCCGTGGAGTCTCCGCAGACAGCGCTGCCAGCCTCGCACGCCACGCTCTCAAACCCAGCTTTCTGCAGAGCATTGAGCGCGGGGTTTGGTGGCCACTGGACACGCTTCTGAGTAGGCTAGGGATCATGGGAGCAGGAACCATCCTTACCACCGATTCCCAGCGCCGCGATGCCTGCCGCACCGCTGGTGTCGCGCTTCAAAAGGCGCTGATCTCAAGTGGAGCAAGCCTCTCCCCAGGCAAAGAGCTCTCTCTGGAGAGTGCGGGGCTCTCAGGAGACGCACTCACACAAGCCCAAGCCGCGATTCGTGGCCCTGGTTTTGTCCTCGTGCAGAGCGGAAGTAATTTTGTCGCTACCGTAGTAGCACGTGACTCGGCAGGCACTCGCTTTGCCCTCACTCCTCAAGGTATCCAAGAGAGAAAACCCTAGGGGTATTTGGTTTGCGGGTACAATGGGAGTATGGAGCGATTTGCTTTCATCATTCACCCCATAGATGTCCGCAAGGATCTCAGCCGCAAGTTTCCCGTGGCAAAGTATCTTCCCGATGCGCTTCTGGCTGAGCTCCTGCGGAAGCTGCCTCCTCAGCCCGTGGCACATCTAACGGGCATTCGTTCTGCAACAGGCGTGGAGCTGGAGGGCTGGTTTATCTTCTGCCCCCTCTCGCCCCCGCAGCTTCTGAACCTGCCTCCGGAGCAAGTCTACGAGAAGCTTCAGCGCTGCTGCGAGCTGGCGGAGGGCTTGGGGGCCAAGATTATTGGGCTGGGCGCACTGACGAGTGTGGCGGGCGATGGCGGCATCACGCTGGCCACGCGCACCAAGCTCGCGGTCACGACAGGCAACTCCTACACGGTCGCCACAGCGGTGGAGGGCGCGATGCGTGGGGCGGAGCTGATGGGCACCCCGATCTCGATGGCCCATGTCGCCATTGTTGGGGCCAGTGGCAGTATCGGCCACACGAGTGCGCTTCTATTGGCTCCCCATGCCGCCAAGATGACCCTAATTGGGCGGGACACGACGCGCCTGGAGCCCGTGGCGCGGGAAGTGACCGAGCGCGGCGGGAAGTGCGTCACCGTGACCAGCTCTGTGGAAGATGGCCTGCGCGATGCGGATGTCATTGTGACGGTCACGAGCGCCGCCGATGCCATTATCGAGCCACAGCACCTCAAGCGCGGAGCCGTGGTCTGTGATGTCGCCCGGCCACGCGATGTGAGCACGCGAGTCGCCAAAGAGCGCGATGATGTTTTAGTCATTGAGGGCGGCTGCGTCGCGATTCCCGGCGAGTTCGTGGCCACCAAGACAACCAAGCAAGGTGTGGATCGGCCCGGTGAGCCCTTCTCGTTTGGCTTCCCACCCGGCACGGCCTACGCCTGCATGTCGGAGACCATGATGCTGGCCCTCGACGGGCGCTACGAGAGCTTCACCCTGGGCAAGACTGTGAGCGTCGCACAGGCTGAGGAGATGTGGCGGCTCGCGGAGAAACATGGCTTCAAGCTCGCGGGCTTCCGCTCGTTTGAAGAAGCTGTCACCCAGGAAACCATCGCCCGTGTGCGCCTTGCCGCAGGAAGAAAGCTAGATTGAGCCGCCCCCCTCTCCACCCCGACTTGGTCGCACTCGCAGCCAACGCGCTCCGTGGTGCAGGCTTTGCGCCCGAGTTCCCCGCAGAGGTTGAGACGGAAGCGGAGCGCGAAGTCGCGCTCCCCACAAATCTCCCTGACCTGCGGGATCTTCTCTGGTCCTCCGTGGACAACACGGAGTCGCGGGACTTAGACCAGATCGAGGTGGCCGAGCGCCTGCCCGATGGCGATATCTTGCTGCGGGTCGGGATCGCCGAGGTGGACTGGCGCGTGGGACAAAATGGCGTGATTGATGCGCACGCGGCCAAGAACACGAGTAGCTTGTACACCCCCGGTCATGTCTTTCCCATGCTCCCCGAGGCGCTCTCCACCACGGCAACCTCGCTCCTCCAAGACAGGGATCGGGTCGCGATGGTGATCTCCCTGCGCGTCAACCCCGACGGTACTCTCCAAGAGCGGAGCGTCACGCCCGCTCTAGTGCACAACTACGCCAAGCTGTCCTACGACCGTATCGGCCCCTGGCTAGAGGGTAGCGCGCCTGTGCCCGAGGAGGTCACCGCCGTAGACGGACTTGAGGCGCAGCTGCGCCTGCAAAACGAGACACTAGAGCGCTTTCTGGCCCTGCGCCTGAAGCAAGGAGCGCTCAACTTTGAGAGCGTCGAGACCGTGCCCATCACCGAGAATGGGAAGATTGTGGGGATGCGTCAGGTTCATAAAAACCGGGCGCGCCTGCTGATCGAGAGCTTCATGGTCGCCGTCAATACCGCCGTGGCGGAGATTCTTCATGAGAGTGGACGGGCCTCGATTCAGCGCATCGTCCGTGCCCCGCGCCGCTGGGAGAAGATTGTCGAGATCGCCAAGAGCCTTGGCGACACCCTGCCCGAGACGCCCGATCCGCGTGCGCTTTCTGCATTTCTGGAGCGCCGCCGCACGGCCAACCCCAATGGCTTTACAGAGCTCTCTCTCACCGTCGTGAAGCTACTCGGGCCAGGCGAGTATGTCCTGGTGAAGGCGGGCCTAGGCAGCGAAGGCCACTTTGGCCTCGCAGTTGGCGGCTACACGCACTCGACAGCCCCGAACCGGCGCTACGTGGACATTGTCGTGCAGCGGCTGATCAAGGCATTTCTGACCAAGACCCCAGAGCCCTACACCCCCGAAGCGCTAGCAGCACTTGCCGCGCACTGCACCGAGCGCGCGAGTATGGCCGATAAAGTCGAGCGACGGCTCAAGAAGTCCGCCGCCGCGATCTTCCTGCAAGACCGTGTGGGAGAGATCTTTGATGCCGTCGTGACGGGCGCAAAGAACGGAAAAGTCTATGCAAGGCTAACCGATCCCCCCATCGAGGGCCGCGTCACCCGCAACGAGCACGGCCTGGATGTTGGGGACCACATTGTCGTCAAGCTGATCAAAGCCGACCCCGAGTCGGGCTTTATTGACTTTCTGCACAAGGACTAAGCCGGGCGCTAGAAACAGTTACCAAGTCCTGCAAAGTAACCTCGCTCCAAGCCCGACACGCCTTCTCAAGTTGCACGAGAATCTCGATAGCATAAAAAAAAGTTGGTCGTATCCTCAACCGTGCACTCATAGAGAAACGGCGTGGACTTCTCCTTCGCAAAGATCAAAACACGATCATCCCGCGTCCGACAGCTCCACCTACTAAATCATCGTAGGCGGTTTCGATCTGGCCGAGTTCATACGTGCGCGTGAGGAGCTTCTCCAGCGGCAGGCGGCCCTGGCGCCAGAGCTCGGCGAACCGTGGAAAGTCGCGGCGGGGGTGGGCGGTGCCGTAGTAGGTGCCTGCGACGGTTTTCTCTTGCCGTGTCCAAGCCGCGCCTGGTAGCGAAGTCAGGGAGTCGGTGGGGGTAATGCCGGCAAGGACCGCCATCCCACCGGGCTTGATCGCATCGAAGGCGTGGCGCTGGAGCTCGGGCAGGCCGACGCACTCAAAGGCGAAGTCCACGCGCTTGTTGAGCACGGGTGAGAGGCTTGTCTCTGTCGCGCCAAGAAGCTTTGCGAAGGCGAGCTTTTCCTCGGAGACATCCACGGCGACAATACGCCCCGCACCTGCCGCCGCCGCACCGAGAATCGTGCAGAGGCCCACGCCACCACAGCCAAAGACAGCCACAGAGTCGCCGGGCGCGACGCGGGCTTTATTCAGCACGGCCCCGACACCTGTGGTCACGGCGCACCCGAGCACAGCGGCAATCGTGGGAGGAATGTCCGAGGGAAGCGGGACGGCGCAGCACTCCGGAACGACCGTGTACTCTGCGAAGCATGCTGTCGCGGTGAAGTGGTAGACCGGAGTCCCGTTCTGCGAGAGGCGGGTCGTGCCGTCTAAAAGCGTCCCCGCCCATTTCGGGGCTAAGTACTCCTGGCAGAGTGCTGGGAGATTATCTAAACAGCACTCACACAGGCCACAGTAGGGCGCCCAGTTCAGCGCCACCAAGTCCCCCACGCGCACTTGGCTCACACCCGGCCCAATCGCCTCCACGATCCCCGCGCCCTCGTGGCCGGGAACGGTCAGCGGCGGCACTTTGGTCGCGCCTGTCACCAAGTGCCAGTCCGAGTGACAGACTCCGGCGGCCTGCATCTTCACCAAGACCTCACCGGGCCCCGGGTCCGCAAGCTGGACAGACTCAATACGAAACGGGGTTCCGACTTCCCGAAAGATGGCAGCAGAGATCGTGCGCATACCCGCAGTATAGCGGGATTTTCGGTTCCAGGGTTTAGAGCAGAGCCAATCTTGCCAATAAATAAGAACACTAGAGTCCCACTCACTGGTCTATATGACCGCCTTGCTTGTTGCAGCAGAGGTGAGTGGGGCTTTCGTGTTTTCCCCATCCCCTTTCTGAGGATATAATAAAGCCCATGCGAGGAATTGTTCTAGCGGGTGGCAGTGGTACCCGTCTCTACCCCATGACGATGGCCGTGTCGAAGCAGCTCATGCCGATCTATGACAAGCCGATGGTCTACTACCCCCTGAGCACGCTGATGCTCGCTGGGATTCGCGATATCCTGCTGATCTCCACCCCAGAGGATCTGCCACTTTTCGAGCGCTTACTCGGCGATGGCAGTGCCTTTGGTGTCTCGATGCAGTACGCGGTTCAGCCACGCCCCGAGGGTCTGGCGCAGGCCTTTCATATTGGGGAGGCGTTTGTGGCAGGTGGCCCGGCGGCACTGGTGCTGGGCGACAATATCTTTTATGGCCACGGCCTCCCCAAGCAGCTTCGTGGGGCTGCGGCTCGCACCGAGGGCGCGACAGTGTTTGGCTACCATGTCAAAGACCCCGAGCGCTACGGCGTGATGGAGTTTGATGCGGCAGGCCGGGTCATCTCGCTGGAAGAGAAGCCCCAAAAACCCAAGTCCAGCTACGCCGTTGTCGGGCTGTACTTCTACGATAGCCAGATCACCGAGATTGCCAAGAACATCAAGCCCTCGCACCGTGGCGAGCTGGAGATCACGGATGTGAATCGCGTGTACTTAGAGCAAGGTCAGCTTCACGCGGACTTATTTGGCCGAGGAACTGCCTGGCTCGACACAGGTACGCACGACTCGCTCTTAGAAGCGAGCAACTTTGTTGCTGCCATCGAGCGCCGTCAAGACTTGCAAGTCGCGTGTCTGGAAGAGATCGCCTATCTTGCGGGCTGGGTAAGCCCCGATCAGCTTCTGGAACGGGCCACCCAGCTGGGCAAGACCGAGTACGCAACCTATCTGCGCCGTTTGGTGAAGTAAGTCCCAGACAGTTTGTGTTATACTTGCCCTGATAACTATGCCTGAACCGCTCAAGCCCGATGATCTCGCACCCGAGTATGCTGCCGTCCTGACCACTCAGGAGTACACACGCAAGACTCCTATTGAGGGAGTTAGAACCCTCTCTTTGAACCTGATGATGGACGATGGAGGTAGCTTCGCGGAGCTAGTACGGCTAGATGAAACGGGGCACCTGCTCGCTATCCCCGAGTTCCAGGTGCGCCAGTCGTCGTACTCGTTGGTGCTCCCTGGAGCCATAAAAGCCTTTCATCTGCACTACAATCAAGAAGATGTCTGGTTTGTCCCGCCGACAGATCGCCTGCTCGTTGGGCTACTGGACTGTCGAAAAGACTCCCCAACTTGCGGCGTCTCGATGCGTCTCGTGCTAGGTGGCGGACGGGCACAGCTCCTCTATATCCCGCGAGGTGTTGCGCATGGGGGGGCCAATATCGGAACTCAAAACGCAACCATTCTTTACTTTGTCAACCAGCACTTCAACCTGGATGATCCCGATGAGCGCCGCCTGCCCTGGGATACTTTAGGCGCTGAGTTCTGGCAAATGACGCCCGGTTAGGATAGGGCTTCGATGCGCCTTACCTACGGCGACACCATCCGAGTCTGTGGGCTACTGGCGGTGATCCTGATCCATGTCTGTGGGTTTGGACGTCGCCCGCCGCTTCTGGAGGACCCGAGCGGGTGGTGGATCTGCAACACGCTCTCCTCGCTCTCTCAGTGGGCGGTTCCGGTTTTTGTGATGCTCTCGGGGGCGCTCTTGCTCAACCCGGATCGAACGGAGACACCGCTGGCCTTTGCCCGAAAGCGTTTCTTTCGGGTCGGGGTGCCCTTGCTCTTCTGGTGCTATTTCTATCTCGCCTGGAGCAACCCGAAGGGCATGACCGAGCAGAGCTGGGAGTTTCTGCGGCAAGGGCGGCCATACTACCATCTCTACTTTCTCTTTATCGTGGCCGGGCTCTACTTGCTCACCCCGCCGCTCCGTGCCATGATCCGCTTTCTGGGCGACCGTGAGCGCTGGTGGCTGGGTGTGGTGGCGCTGATTCTCGCGGGGCTAACCGCACTCTGGCGACCCGAGGCGGAGGAGCGGACGGCATGGACTCTCTTTATGCCCTATTTAGGCTACTATATCCTCGGGTTCTCCCTGCGGCGGCGAACCGGCGACCCGCTAAGCCCCGTTCTCGGCCTGATGGCCTGGCTGCTGGCGGCAGCCTATCTCGTGTTTGGCGAGTGGATCAAGGCCGCCGATGTGGAACCCACGCGCTCACTTCGCTTTGTGATCCAAGGCCACTTCGCCCCGACCGTCATTTTAGAGAGCTTAGGCGTTTTTGTGTGCCTGCGCGAGTGGATACGCCGCGAGTCGCCATGGGTGCATTTTCTTGCCAATCTGTCGCTCGGGATCTACTTGATCCACCCATTTTTGCTGGAAGAGCTTGCTCGCTCCGGGATGAGCAACCGCTGGCACGGCCCCGCGGTCGGGGTTCCGATGACGGTTTTGCTGCTCCTGGGGCTGAGCACGCTGGCGGTCTACCTCATCCAGCGTGCCCCGTTTGCCAAGAACCTAATCGGCGGCTAATCCGGCAAGCCGAAGAGCGTTTTAGGAGCTTTATGGGGCGGCTCCGCCCAGTCTGACCAAGCAACATCGGTTGGGCCAATCACGTGCTCGACAGCTTTCCACTTCCCCCCCACTTTCTTCAGCAGCGCATAGGTCGTCGCACCATCAAAAATCTGCTGATCCATCAGCTCTTTGTAGTGGGTTTTCTTAAAGTCAATGGGCTTATCCGCAGGCGTGCGCGGCTCACAGACCACAAAGGCAAAGTCACCTTGAACACGGAGCTTGGTGACTCGAAAGATCACTTTCTGCTTGAGATCATTTTCGATTCTTGGCCGTAGTGCATCAAGAAGCGGCTTGCGCAACGGGTGTGTCGCGCCAATCTCGGTCGGTTTAGCATTCTGAAAAAACATTGCCGGATTGTACCCCTCAAGGCTTGTACATAATGTCCGTGCGCAAGACATATTTCTGCCCCGAAGTCACCGTGCAACCTTCGTGAAGAATCTGGTGGGCAAAGCAAAGTGCCATCCCCGCCTCGGGGCGCACCCGCAGAAACTCCGTACCGCGCTCCGTGTAGAAAGCCGTCTCTCCCCCCTCACAGCCATCATTCAGGTAGATCATCAGGGTGGTCAACGAGCGTCCCATGGGTAGCTTGATTCCCTCCACAACACGTGGCGGCAGGGCAAGAGAGCCATCACGGTGGCGCTTGAACTGCTGGCTGGGTTCATAGCGATAGAAGCGCCAGCGCTCGTTAAGCCCGACAGGTGGTTGACCTTCTGGCCCCTCTGCAATCAGAGATGAAACGCGCTCCCAGATCTCGGCGGCGTAGCGGGGATCGTCCCAGATCGCCCGGTCGTTGTTCCGAACTTCTGGCGCTTTGATATGACCACTCATGGTGTTAATAGTAGCGAGCTCAAAGCCGAGAGATTCGCCTTTTTCAATTAGAGCCTGGCATTCGTCGGCATCGAGCAGCTCAGGGATTGTAAAGATGTCGGGGGCGAGCCCTTTTACAAAGTATGGCATGGGCTATTTTACCCTTTCCGGGTTAGGTAGGTGATATGGAGTGCCGAGTGCATGGAACTCAAAACAAAACGCACCGACGCCTCGGTGGATACTTTCCTCGCCGCTCTCGACAGCGACGCACGCCGCGCGGACTGTGAGCTTGTCTCAGAGCTGATCCAGCGCGGTGTTGAAGCCACAACGTAGTCCCGCCGGTTGGAGCGGCGGGACTAACGAGCCTGCGGCTACAAAGGCCGTTCCGGCCATATCCGATTCTTATGGGCGGCACGCCCTTCGTAGCGGAGGTACGACGCTCTTCAGCCCCGCCCCTCTAACGGGCGGGGTAAAATACGAGTCGTGAGCCGAGAACCGCTGGAGATTTTGCGCGATGCCATTCGTGGGAGTCAGTACGAAGGGAAAGTTTTTCTCGTCGGTGGCTGGGTGCGCGACAAGCTTCTGGGCAAAGAGACCGAGGCCTACGATATCGATCTCGTGCTGGAGGGCGATGCGCTGGAGCTGGCGCAGTGGCTCTGGACGAGGGGCGTTTCGAGCCACGCGCCCGTGCTCTACCCTAGCTTTGGGACAGCCATGGTGCACGTGGGCGAGGCGCAAGTCGAGCTGGTGACGGCACGCGCCGAGACGTATCGGCAGGGCTCGCGCAAGCCGATCGTGACGCCGGGGACGCTCTTTACCGATGCCCAGCGCCGGGACTTCACGATCAACACGTTCTTAGAGAGCCTCGACACTGGCAAGATCATAGACCCGCTTGGTGTGGGCCACGCGGACCTAAAAGCCGGGATTCTGCGCACGCCACTCGACCCGGTGATCACGTTCACCGACGATCCGCTCCGAATGCTCCGCGCCTGTCGCTTCGCCGCGCGCCTTGGCTTTACGATTGCGTCGACCACCTACCAAGCCCTCAAAGACAATGCGTTTCGGCTCTCGCCCGAGCACGGCATCAGCTACGAGCGGGTGCGTGAGGAGCTCAATAAAACGCTGCTTGCGCCAGGAGCCTCAGCAGGCTTAGAGCAGCTCCGCGAGACGGGGCTCTTAACCCAATTCGCGCCCGAGCTGGCTGCAATGCATGGCGTCTCGCAGAACACCTGGCACGCGTATGATGTCTGGACGCACTCGCTCAAGGCTCTGGAAAACCTGCCCAAAGACGCGGACTTGCTGCTGCGCCTCGCGACCCTCTTTCATGACATTGGCAAGCCGGTGACGCGCACGGAAGACGCCAGCGGGGTGCACTTCTACGAGCACGAGCATGTCGGCGAAAAACTCTGCCGTGAGGTACTGACGCGCCTGAAGTACGCCAACGACGAGATCAAGCACGTCGCGGCTCTGGTGGGGCTGCACATGCGCTACGGCTCCTACAAGCCCGACTGGACCGATGCCGCGGTTCGGCGGCTGATCCGCACCGTGGACAGCCACCGTGACGCGCTCTTCACCCTGGGCCACGCCGATATCGCCGCCTGTCGCCCCGATCTACCGCCACAAGTCGAGCTTGCCAGCCTCGCTGCCCGGATGGCAGAGATTGATGCCCGCATTGACATCCGTACTGCGGACTCGCCGCTCTCGGGGCTGGAGCTGATGGAGCGCCTCGGAATCCCAGCAGGCCCGCTGGTCGGGAAGCTGAAAAACGCCCTCACCGATGCCGTGGTCTCCGGCGAGCTGGCCGAGGGCGATAAAGACCGGGCGGAGGCGCTTGCCCGCGCCATGATAGGATAATCCCTGATGGCAGGCAGTAGCTTCGGCACCCTTTTTCGCGTCACGACGTTCGGTGAGTCCCACGGCCCGGCGGTCGGCTGTATCGTGGATGGCTGCCCGGCGGGAATTCCCTTTGACCTGGCGCAGATTCAGCAGGACTTGGATCGGCGGCGGCCCGGCCAGAGCAAGCTCACGACCCAGCGCAGAGAGGGCGATGAGGTCGAGGTGCTCTCGGGGGTCTTTGAGGGCTTCACGACCGGAACTCCGATTGCCATGCAGGTGCGCAACACGGACCAGCGCTCGAAAGACTACAGCGAGCTGAAGGACTTGTTCCGCCCCAGCCACGCGGACTTTACCTACCACGCCAAGTACGGCCCCGGACGCGACTGGCGCGGTGGTGGTCGGGCGAGCTACCGCGAGGCCATCGGGCGGGTCGCGGCCGGCGCGGTGGCGCGGCAGCTTCTAGCCGCCTGGCACGGCGTCGAGATCGTCGGCTATGTCTTGCAAGTGGGAGACGTTCGCGGCGAGGTTCACCAAGCGACAGTTACGCAAGAGCAAGTGGAGGCTGAGATCACGCGCTGTCCTGATGCCATCGCTTCCGAGAAGATGATCGCCGCCATTGAGCAAGCCCGCAGAGACGGCGACTCATTGGGCGGAATTGTCGAGTGCGTCGTGCGCAATGTCCCCGCTGGCCTCGGGGAACCCGTCTTTGATAAGCTCACCGCCAGCCTCGCGCACGCCCTGATGTCGCTCCCGGCCACACGCGGCTTTGAGATTGGCGAGGGCTTTGCTGCGGCGACGATGCGTGGCACGACTCACAACGATGCATTTGAAACCCGCGAGGGCAAGACCCGCACACGCACCAACCACTCAGGGGGAATCCAAGGCGGCATCTCCAACGGCGAGGAGATCGTCCTGCGGGTTGCCTTCAAGCCCACCGCAACGATCCATGCCGCACAAGAAACCGTGACCGTCGACGGCGAGCCCACCGTCTTCCAGGCCAAAGGCCGCCACGACCCGTGCGTCCTCCCCCGCGCCGTCGCCGCCGTCGAGGCCATGACCCTTCTCGTGCTCGCCGACCACGCGCTGATGCAACGGGCATCGGGCGCATATTCGACGGGCGCATAAATAGGCCCGCTGTTGCGGCAAGGACCATAAATGGCCCTCCCGAGTGTGGCGTGGCTACAACACAATCAGCAAACCTACTGGGCGGCGGGGCCGGAGATTCTCGCCCCAGAGACGGCGGTCTCGCGGCTGGTTCAGGGGATCTACGAGCGCTACCCGCAGCAGGCACGAGCGATGGTGCGCAATCGGATCTATCTTTCGGACGAGAAAACCCCGTTTTGCGATGGCGTAATCCGGGTCGCCGCCAAGCATATCACCGACAAAACACGGGAGAGAGAGGGTTTGCGGGGCGAGGAGCTTCCCTCGTTTCTCCCAGAGCGTGCCGATAGTCCAAAGTCTCTTGTTCTCTCGCTTGCGGAGGCGTTTGCGCTGTGCAATCAGCTTGAGGCGGAGATGCCAAAGAGCGACTCCGAGCGCTACAAGGCCGACCGGCCCGTCGCGGCGCTGGTGTTGGATCGCGACGGCAAGCTTCTGGGGCAGGGCATGAACTCCGGCTCGCAGAACCGCACGCGCCACGCCGAGCT
>JAPLCP010000030.1 GCA_026392155.1 Armatimonadota bacterium
ACTATGTGATCCGCAGCTTCAACGCCGACAAGCCCTACGATCAGTTTCTCAGCGAGCAGCTTGCCGGGGACTTGCTGCCCAACCGAACCGCCGACTCCGTTATCGCCACGGGGTTTGCGCGACTGGGCTCCTGGGACGAGCTCTCACGTGATCCCGAGGGACGCTGGCAGGACTATCTCAACGATGCCACGGACACGGTCGGCGCGGTGATGCTGGGGATGACCGTGGGCTGTGCGCGCTGCCACGACCATAAATACGACAAGATCACCGCAAAAGACTACTACAAGCTCCAGGCGTTCTTTGCCAACACGCGCTGGGCCGACGAGCGCCTGCCCGGTGAGGTGGATAGCCCCGAACTCGTCGCACGCCGCAACGCCCTCCAAGAGCAGCTCAAGGAAAAACGTGCTCAGCAAGAGGCCGAACGTGCCGAAAAAGGCGACACGGAGGAGCCCAAGCGCAAGCGCAAAAAAGAGGGAGTCGAGGCGGAGATCGACACGCTGAATCGTGAGCTCGGGCCGATTGATAGCGTTGCGGAGGCCGTCACGGACAAAAACCAGAAGCCCATTACCCATAAAGTGCTGGTGCGCGGGAGCCTCGCCACGCCGGGTGAGACGGTAAAGCCAGGCTACATCACGAGCTTCTGTGGCGATAAAGAAGAAGAAGTGACCACGGGCAAGGCGCGGCTGGAGCTGGCACGCTGGGTCGCGAGCCCACAGAACCCGATGACGGCGCGGGTGATCGCCAACCGGCTCTGGCAGCACCACTTTGGTCAGGGAATTGTCGCGACGCCGTCGGACTTTGGGCGCAACGGTGCCAAGCCGACCCACCCGGAGCTGCTGGACTGGCTGGCAAATGATCTTATCCGGAGTGGCTGGAGCCTGAAGAAGCTCCACAAAACAATTCTGACCAGCGCAACCTATCGGCAAAGTGTTGGGGCCAATCCCATCGCGGCCAAGCTCGATCCCGCAAACACACTTCTCTGGCGACAGCGGCGGCAGCGACTTGAGGGCGAGGCGATCCGAGACTCCATGCTTGCGGTCTCAGGGCAGCTCAACCCACAGATGGCCGGGCCGAGCATCTACCCGCGTGTCTCGGGCGAGGTGCTCGCGACCGGCTCAACACATAAATGGGGGAACTCTCCCGAGGACCAGCAGCGCCGTCGGACGGTCTATGTCTTCCAGCGCCGCTCGCTCTCACTCCCCATGACTGAGGTGTTTGATGGCCCGGACATGGTCAACACCTGCCCCAAGCGCCAGGCCACCACGATCGCACCGCAGGCTCTGGCGATGTTCAACGGCGAGTTTGGCTGGGAGCAAGCACGCCACTTCGCCCAGCGCGTCGCCAAGGAGGCCGGAGGCGATCCCTCGGCGCAAGTGACTCTTGCCTATCGCCTCGCACTGGTGCGCAAGCCGACGCCTACACAGCTCGCACAGGCGACTGCATTTCTTGCCAAAAAAGCCGAGCTTCACCGCGCTGAGACGAAAGCCAGCCCCGAGCAAGCCGCCCTTGCCGATTTCTGTCATGTCCTGTTCAATACCAATGAGTTCCTCTATGCCGACTAGCCCACACTTCACCCGCTCGACATCCCGTCGCGACTTTCTTGCTCGCGCCGGAGTCGGTTTTGGTGCGCTTGCTTTGAGCGCACTTCTCGCCGATGAGGCCCAGGCGCAGACGGTAAAAAAGTCGCACTACCCTGCCAAGGCTAAGTCGGTGATCTTTTTATTCATGTACGGCGGCCCCAGCCAGATGGATACGTTTGATCCCAAGCCCGGCCTCGATAAGTACCATGGCAAGACCATGAGTGTCGCCCTGCCCACTGCCGGGGAGATCAAGACCTTTGGCGGCGGCAACAACGCGCCGCTGATGCGCAGCACGATCCCCTTCAAGAAATACGGCAAGAGCGGCATCGAGGTGAGCGACTTCT
>JAPLCP010000202.1 GCA_026392155.1 Armatimonadota bacterium
TACATATACAAAAATGCAATATTCTCTGTATACATGAGTCGCTATGAAGGTTTTGGGATACCTATACTAGAATCAATGGGCCATGGATTACCTGTCATTGTTTCTGATATACCTGTTTTTCATGAGGTTGCAGGAAAATCGGCACTGTATGTACCACTAGATAATCCTGAAGAATTATCTAGCCAAATGAGACGTCTTATTACGGATACGAGTTTACGGAAAGATCTAACATCACATGGGTATGAGCAAATTACATCTTTTTCATGGAGACATAGTGCAGAAAAAATTTTGACAATGCTTCAGCGGATGGCATCATAGTCATATCTCCAAGAGTGACTAACCTTGATTTAGGAGAATAGTATATGAAAAAATTTACGGAAATAGATAAGGCGCGCCTCGACGAGCTGATCTCGCGCTACCCGACCAAGAAAGCAGCGCTCTTGCCTGCGCTTTGGGTCGCACAGGAAGTGTACGGGGGCTGGTTACCGCTGGAAGCGATGGCCCTACACTTAGAGCTCCCGACAGCAGACGTGCAAGGGGTGGCCACGTTCTACACGATGTACAACAAAGAGCCTCGGGGAAAGCATGCCATCGAGATCTGCCATAACGTGAGTTGCATGGTGCTAGGTGCGGAGCAGCTTATTCAGCACTGCGAGCGTAAGCTGGGCGTCTCGGCGACCGGTGAAACAACGGCAGATGGCGTCTTTACTTTGGCACGCGTCGAGTGCCTGGGGGCATGTTGCAATGCTCCTGCGATTCAAGTAGGCGGAACGTACTACGAAAGTATCACGTTTGCTCAGATGGATGCCTTAATTGAAACACTCAAGAGTGCCCCTAGTGAGACGGTCAGTCCGCCACAAGCAGCAATGCCGGAGATGAGGGATTTTTGAGTGGGGCCTGAGCGCGTCTGGTGGTGGATGACACGAGCCTACCAGCGCCGGATTCCACTTCTCCCCAAGCTTCTCAAGCTGGTGAACTACTTTGTCTTTCGATGCATTACCCCCCCGGAGGCTGTGATAGAAAAAGACCTACGACTCGATCACTTTGGTCTTTGTTTTGTCTCTCATCCCAATGTCACCATTGGTAAAGGCGTAAGAATTTATCACGGCGTGACTTTGGCAAGTGAAACCTGGATCGGCTCTCCTGAGCGAATCGTGATAGAGGACAATGTGACCATAGGAGTGGGGGCAAGCGTTATCGCACGAAGCAACACAAGCCTTAGAATTGGGAAGGGCGCCTTTATTGGCGCAGGTGCCGTTGTCACAAAAGATGTCCCAGAGGGTGCCATTATGGTAGGAATACCAGCACGTTCACTAGAGAAAAAAGTAGTAACGGAATAAGAAATAATGTCTGAACAACCACAGCTTCTATACAAGCACCGGCATGTGCCGGCCATTAATACGATTGATGTCTGGCAAGCACACGGCGGCTATGAGAACTTTAAAAAAGCCCTCGCGATGGAGCCCGATGCCGTCATTGAGGAAGTGAAAGTCTCCGGCCTGCGTGGTCGAGGTGGCGCGGGGTTTCCGACCCATATTAAGTGGAATGCCGTCCCCAAGAACCGTGATGTCGAGCATTACTTAATTATCAATGCCGATGAAGGAGAGCCAGGGACTGCCAAAGACCGTGATCTGATGAACAGCCTGCCACACTTACTCGTCGAGGGCTGTTTGATCTCCATGCACGCCATTCGGGCGAGCAAGTGCTATATCTACATCCGTGGCGAGTATATCGAGCCCTGGAAGAGTGTCCAAAAGGCTATTAATGAGGCCTACGCAAAAGGCTTCTGTGGCAAGAATGTGCTGGGCTCGGGGCTGGATTTTGATATCTACACGCACCTCGGAGCTGGGGCTTACGAGTGCGGCGAAGAGTCCGCGCTGATGAGCTCTCTTATGGGCGAGCGAGGCATGCCGCGCATGAAGCCGCCCGCTGCGCCCCTGCCGATGATCTCGGGGGCCTGGAAGCGTCCCAGTGTGGTCAATAACGTGGAGACGGTCTCGACGCTCTTGCCGATTATCGAAATGGGCGGAGCCAAGTACGCCGAGATCGGCTACGGCTCGCCGCGCTCGCGGGGCACGAAGCTCTTCTCGATCTCGGGCCATGTGGAGAAGCCTGGAGTCTATGAGATCGTGCTGGGAACCCCGTTCTCTGAAGTGCTGGAGCTCTGTGGCGGCGTGCGTAAGGGCCACACGCTCAAGACGTATATCCCGGGCGGCTCGTCTATGGGCTTTGCACCGCCGACACCGCTGGACTACCCCTTCGACTACGAGGGCATCCCGGCCAATACCAAGACTCTGGGACTAGGCTCGGGGGGGCTGATTATCTTTGATGAGACCACGCCGATCGTGCCGATCACGCAGCGCCTCGTGGATTTTTATCATCACGAGAGCTGTGGCAAGTGCACCCCTTGTCGTGAGGGCCTCAACTGGCTCCATAAGATCTACGGACGGATCATGGCGGGCGCAGGCAAAGAGAGCGACGTGGACCTAATCTGGGATATCTGCGACAGCATTCGGGGCAAGAGCTTCTGTGCACTAGGTGAAGGAGCGATCTGGCCCGTAATGACCAGCCTCCTGCTCTTTAGGGACGAGTATCTTGCCTACATTCGCGGTGGAAAAGATGCGATGGGTGATTTAACGACGATCGGGCTCTAGGCAATTTCGATGGTCAAAGGCCAGAAGGTGATGGTCGTGATGCCCGCCTACAATGCCGCCCGGACTCTGGAGCAGACGCTCTCAGAGATTCCGGGCGATGTTGTTGATGAGGTGCTCTTGGTAGATGACTGCTCCAAAGATGATACCGTTGCGGTGGCGCAGCGGCTGGGGATTCCCTATGTGGTGCATCCCCAGAACCGGGGCTATGGCGGTAACCAGAAGACTTGCTATACCGAGGCGCTCAAGCATGATGCCGAGATTATCGTGATGCTCCACCCGGACTATCAGTACACGCCCAAGCTGATCGGGGCGATGGCCTGGCTGGTCGCCTCAGGTGAGTTTGATGTGGTGCTGGGCTCGCGGATCTTAGGCAGTGGGGCGCTCAAAGGCGGGATGCCCTACTGGAAGTACGCGGCGAATCGCTGGCTCACGGGGATTGAGAACGTCTTGCTAGGGATGAAGCTCTCGGAGTACCACACGGGCTACCGGGCGTTTTCGCGAAAAGTTTTAGAGACGCTCCCGCTGGAAGAGAACAGCGATGACTTTGTCTTTGACAACCAGATGCTGGCGCAAGCGGTGCGCTTTGGGTTTCAGATTGGGGAGATTAGCTGCCCCACCAAGTACTTCCCCGAGGCGTCCTCGATTAACTTCAAGCGCTCTGTGATCTATGGCCTTGGGGTGCTGGGAACGGCAGTCTCGTATCGGCTCCATGTGTGGGGAGTGAAGCGCTCCAAAATCTTTGACGAAAATGGCAAGCGACTAGGGCAGTAGGACATCGGTGAGGGCTTCGGGCAGAGTCGGCCAGCGGAACGTGTAGCCGAGGTCAAGTGCCTTCTTCGGAACAACACGCTGACTTGTGACGAGATACTCGGCGAACTCTCCGACGAGCGCCTTCAGGGCAAAGAGGGGAACGGGGACGAGCGCAGGCTTGCCGAGAGCTTTTCCCAGAGCTTCGGAGAGCTGACGAGCCGTGACCGGGTTGGGAGAGACAGCATTGAGGGGGCCAGAGACCTCGGGGTTTGTCAGCGCCCAGGAAATCAGCCCCAGCACATCGTCACGGTGTACCCAGGGAACCCACTGCCTTCCGTTTCCCAGCGGCCCTCCCAGCCCAAGCTTCCACGGCGAGAACGGCACCTGAGGTGGGTTAAGCATGGTCTCGATCACGCCGCCTCCCCGCGCAAAAACTTGACCGATACGCAGAAAAATCACACGTCCCCCTGCCGTTGCCGCTTCTTGCGCCGCCGCTTCCCAGTCCGAGCAGACATGGCCGAAGTAGTCTTTTGATGCAGGAGACTTTTCTGTAATCTCTCTCTCGCCGCAGTCGCCGTAGTAGCCCACCGCGGAGGCGTTGATTAGCAGCTTGGGATGGGCGCTGGCGAGCTTGCGGGTCGGCTCGACACGGCTGTTGATGATCTCATCTTTGAAGGCATCACTCCAGCGCTGGGCGGCCACGGACGCGCCGCAGAGATTCACGACTGCATCGGCCTGCGCCACGGCTGAGCGCCACGCTACTTCGTCACTCCAGGCTAGCTGTCCCAGTTTTTGGGAGCGGCTGAGAGTCTGTACCGTGTGGCCCTCTTTCGTCAGCTGGGCCACCAGTGCCTGGCCGATAAAACCACTCGCTCCCGCAATTAATATCGTCATTTGGTAATAGAGTACCCTAGCGGAGGCGCAGATCGGTCTCGGGGGCGATTCCTAGGCGCTGACGAAGCTCCAGGTTCTCTTCCTGAGCAAACTTCAGGCGGTCCTCGGCGAGCTGGCGCAGGGTGGCATCGGCGCTGGAGTGACTAGCCCGCTCATTCGCCAGCTCTTCCAGGGCCTGCTTCCATTGTTGTTCCCGCCGCCGCACTTCATTGAGCGAGCGCGTCGCTTCTTTTTCGGCATTGATGGAGCGGAAAGTCAGCAGTCCCGTGGCCGCCAGCCCCACAAGCCCGACCGTGGCGGTGGGAAGCAATCCACGCAGGAACGCCGCTCGCTGCCGTCGCCGCTCGCCATCCGGAATACTCCGGTTGATCCAAGCCTCGTCAAACACGCGGGCATAGATGCGGTTGCGTACTCGAAGCTGGCCACGAACACTACGCACGATCCCCGAGAGCTTCAAAATCGCGCCGAGAGGACTTCCTGGCTCCTCTTTAATCTCGCGCCGACGGGCGCGGCGGTAGAGGTCAAGAAGCGCCGTCACATCGTCGCCGCCCTCCAAAACGCGGCGCTGGACAAAGCTGAGGTTAGTCTCTTCCTCACGGGCAGACTCATGAAAGAAAAGTCGTGCAACGGCCCGATCCACGGAGCCATTGTCACAGTGCCCCACTTCCGCAACGGCCTGACAGAGCCGCTGCGTGAGATACGGGTGACCGTCGGTCCAGTAGAGAATCCGCTCAATGGCGTGCATTCCCCCATCGCCAAAGCCTTCCGCAAGAGGCCGCGCCTCCAAGAGCGTGAAGTCCGTGGGAACAATGCGCTGGCCGATATTAAACGGGGTCACGCGGGCATCTCGCACCAGGCTATCGGGGGTTGCGGAGCCCAGCAGGCAGATCGTCAGGCGCTTGAGCTCCGGGTCATCGGAGCGGCGGTTGTAGCAGGCGCGCACCCCGGCAAAAAACTCATCGGTAGGAAAGGGCAGCGAGCGCACGGCATCAATCTCGTCCACAAAGAGAGTCAAGGGCGAGGGAGCGGCGGCTAGAGCGACATCACGGATGGCGGCAAAAAAACGCTGCGCTGGGCCAAGCTGCGGATGAGAGTCACAGAAATCCTCCAGCGCATCTTCCAGCTCAATGGCCGCTCCCAGCTGAGCGAGGAGGCCGCTGTACCACTGCTCGGGTGAGACATTCTGTCCCACGCCCGTCAGATCCAGAATCGCCACCCGAACTTGATCACGCCGAAGCTGAGCGGCCGCCCGCACCATCAGGCTGGACTTTCCGACCTGACGCGTGTCTAAAACATAGCTAAACTCCCGCGCCTGAAGCGCCGCCCGTAGTGCATCATCAGCCTGGCGCAGAACATAGCAGGGCGCATCGGGAGCCAGATTCCCCCCCGCCACAAAAAAGCTACTCATAGGACATTATACTTTACTTACTAATCTTGACAGTTTTGAAATGTCGTGTTATCATCTTCCAGTAGGATATGTCAAAGAAGCTGGAAGTAGGTTTAATGTTAGCTACTCTCATTGTATCGGGAGTAGTAGGCGGTTATTCCTATGTCTCAAACAAAAAATCCCCCTCCCCTAAGCTTTTAGCTC
>JAPLCP010000212.1 GCA_026392155.1 Armatimonadota bacterium
GTTTCGCAGCAGCTTCTCCCCGAACGCCAGATAGGGCTTGGGCACAAAGTCGTGGTAGCGCAGCAGGGTGATCGGGTTGCCGGTTCGGTGGTGCCACGTCCGGCACAGATCCTCCCCGATGACCTTGGTGACCGAGTACACGCCCCCGTGCCCGTAGGCCATCGAAGACGCGTAGGCCACGGCCTTCACCCCGAACTTCACGCACGCCTCAAGAACATAGAACGTCCCGTCCACGTTCACCGCAAAGATCGTCGCATCGCTCACCGGGGGAATATGGGCGCAGTGCCACGCCGCCAGATGCACCACCGCGTCGCAGCCCTCCACCGCCGCCTCAGCATCCTGTGGCGAGCGCGTGTCGCAGCGCACAAACTCCGCGCCGATAAACTTCTCACTCGGCGCTGACACATCCGCCATCCGCACCGCGTAGCCCGCCGCCAGCAGCTGCCGCACCGTCTCGCGCCCCGCCACTCCCGCTGCCCCCGTCACTAACACTTTTGTCATGACTGTACTTTACAGTATTTTCTTGAGGTAGCGCCCGGTGTGGCTGGCTTCGGGGCCGAGGTCGAGTACCCCGTCGGCGCACTTGATGACATCGAGGTTGTACTCAATCATCAAGACGGTGGCGGCTATTGCTCGACGCCCTCTTGCGGCTCTTCCCAAAGTGGGCGAGACGCGGCATGGTGCACACCGAGAAGTTGAATGGTGTCGGCGACGCCATCACTGTTTTGATCACGTAGCTCGTAGAGAAGAAACCAGACACCGCTACTGCTACGTCTGGTGCGTGTCTTGCCTGTCTGAAAACGGTGACGGTAGATGGCTCGCGAAAATGCGAGCGAGGCTTGCTCGTCAGGGTTGAAAGGTTTCTTGTCCGCGATCTGCTGAGCAATGCGCTGACAGAGTCCTGTGAGTTCTCGCTCCAATGCCGTAGTGAAGCGTTTTTCGACCCCAGCTCCAAATCCACGAAGCCAGGTGCGTGCTGAAACAATCTGCCGTCGTGCCTCATTGGTAGCAGAGAGTGCCAGCGGCTCGACGGCTCTCATGCAGCGCGAAGTTCGGCGAAGAGCGCCTCACCCGAGATAACGCGGCCTGCATCGGCGTCAGCAATGCTTCGCCCAAGAGCTTCCAGTTCAGCGGATGTGAGAGGCCGATCTGTCTCAGGATCATCGAGTAGCGAGGCTAGGGCCTCCAGAGCGACATCGAGCGCTTCGGCGGGAGAGATTCCTCGCGCACTGGCATAGGCAAGAAGACGCTTTTCGGTTTCAGGTTTTTCAATCGTCAGTGTCATGGCTCTACTTTACAGTATTTTCTTTTTTTCTAGCTATACAGCAACTCCTCAGCCCACGCGGCATCGCTAGGCGAGAGGCGCGGTTTGGGGGGAACAGAGTAGTCCACGACGCGGGCGAAGGGGCCAAGGCGACAGGCTTGCTGAAAGATCGCGGGGAGGTTGAGGGCAATATCCGGGTGGCCTTGCGTGAGCGGGACGACCACAACGGGAAGCGGGTCGCGGAGGGTGAAGGGCCAGCACTGGTAGACAGGGCCATTTCCCGCGCGGTGAAGGCAGATAACGTAGTCCCAGAAGCCGGTTTGCTCGGCGAGTGTTGAGGCAGGAATGGCGACAGTGTGCTTGCCGCCACGCAGGAGGTCTATTTCCAGTAAGTGCGTGTCACTATCGAGTAGCTCTGTCTGCTTTGCCCAGTACTCCTCGCGGCCCTCCCCTTCTTTGTTCGTCGGGCTGAGAACTTCGATAAAGGCCACAACATCGTGCCGTCCCCGCGTGGTCACGACACGCACCCGCGACGTGTGAATTTCCTGCGGCTCGACTCGAATCTCAAGCGAAGGCGAGGGAGCAAGAGCCACGCCTCCTGAGGAAGTAGCAGGTGCAGTCGCAAAGACAGGCCCGGAAACGGGGCGACGAACGACAGCAACATCGGGGTAGACCGAGTCTTGGGGCGGCAGAAGATAAACCTGCTCTTCCATTTCGGCAGCGAAGCCATCGGGAAGAGTTTGGTTAAGTTCCCCCGCGATGCAGGTAATCAGGGCGTGGTGCAAGTTGTGCCATAGCTCCACGCTCTCCAAGTAGGGGTTCATTCCAGGAAATGGCGGCATAATAGTACTTTACAGCATTTTCTTTAAGTAGCGCCCGGTGTGGCTGGCGTCGCATTTTGCGATGTCTTCCGGGGTTCCGGTGGCGACGATGACGCCGCCGCCGTCGCCGCCTTCGGGGCCGAGGTCGAGTACCCAGTCGGCGCACTTGATGACATCGAGGTTGTGCTCGATCACCAAGACCGTGGCTCCGGCATCTACCAAGCGCTGGAGGAGGGCGAGGAGCTTTTCGATATCGGCGAAGTGCAGGCCGGTGGTAGGTTCGTCGAGGATGTAGATCGTCGCGGCGTGGCTGCGCTTGGAGAGCTCGGTGGCGAGTTTGACGCGCTGCGCCTCGCCGCCGGAGAGCGTGGTGGCGGGCTGGCCGAGCTTGATGTAGTCCAGGCCCACATCGGCGATGGTCTTGACTTTTCTTGCGATACGTGGAACGGCCTCGAAGAACTCGACGGCCTCCCCGACCGACATGTTTAAGACATCGCTGATGTTCTTGCCTTTATACGCCACTTGCAGCGTCTCACGGCTGTAGCGCGCGCCCTTGCAGACCTCGCAGGGAACGTAGACATCGGGGAGAAAGTGCATCTCGATTTTTAAGATCCCGTCGCCCTGGCAGGCCTCGCAGCGCCCGCCTTTGACGTTGAAGCTAAAGCGTCCGGGGCCGTAGCCGCGCACTTTTGCCTCGGGGGTGGCGGCGAAGAGATCCCGGATGAGATCAAAGGTGCCGGTGTAGGTCGCGGGGTTGGAGCGTGGCGTGCGGCCAATCGGGGACTGGTCAATGTCAATGACTTTCTCTAAAAACTCAATCCCATTGATCCCTGTGTGCGGTGAGGGCACCATGTGCGACCGATAGATCTCGTTCATCAGGCGCGGGTAGAGCGTGTCCTGGATCAGCGTGGACTTGCCCGAGCCCGAGACGCCGGTGACAACAGTCATCGTGCCCAAGGGAATCTGCGCCGTGACGTTCTTGAGGTTATTACCCCGCGCCCCGACGATGGTTAAGGAACGTCCGTCGCCCTTGCGGCGCTCGGCGGGCGGCTGGATCTTCTTGCGCCCGGAGAGATAGGCCCCGGTAATGGACTCCGGCGACTCCTTCACCAGCGCGGGCGGGCCTTGCGCCACCACGTAGCCGCCGTGAATCCCCGCGCCGGGGCCGATATCAATCAGCCAGTCGGCGGCCTCCATCGTCTCTTCATCGTGCTCGACCACCAAGATCGTATTGCCTAGATCGCGCAAGCGAATCAACGTCTCAATGAGTCTTGAGTTGTCGCGCTGGTGCAGACCGATACTCGGCTCGTCGAGGATGTAGAGCACGCCCATCAGACCGGAGCCGATCTGGGTGGCGAGGCGGATGCGCTGCGCCTCGCCGCCGGAGAGCGAGCCCGCCGCACGGTCAAGAGTCAGATAGCCCAGCCCGACATTCTTTAAGAAGCCCAGCCGCGCTCCGATCTCTTTTAAGATCTGCCGGGCGATCAGCTGCTCTCGGGCCGTGAGAGTAAGGCTCTCGACAAAGTCCACGGCGGCAGCAATCGAGTACGCCGTGATCTGCGAGATATTCTTACCACCAAAAAGCACGCCCAGCGCGGCGGGCTTGAGGCGCTGGCCCTTACAGGCGGGGCACGGGTTGTTTCTTCGGTACTGCTCCAGATCTTGCTTGATGTAGTCCGAGCTGGTCTCCGTCCAGTGGCGCTCCATAATCGCAATCACGCCAGGAAAGTCCGTGTCGAAGTGCCGCGTGCGCCCGAAGCGGTTCTTGGACTCCATCGTGACATTGCCCTTGATGCCCTTAAAGAGCGACTCCAGCTGCGCCTCGGTGAGCTTCTTGAGCGGGGTCTCCATCGTGAAGCCCAGCTTCTTGGCCACAGCGGCAAAGAGCGCGGTGCGTCCCTCGCTCATGATCTCCTTGCCCGATTTATAGACAAAGTACTTGATCGCGCCCTGCCCGATGCTCATCTCGCGATCCGGGGCGATTAACTCTGGGTCGAACTCGGACTGGGTGCCGAGGCCGTGGCAGGTCTCGCAGGCACCAAAGGGGCTATTAAAGGAAAACGTGCGCGGCTCGATCTCGGGCAGTGAGATGCCGCAGGCGGTACACGCAAAGTTCTCGGAGAAAAGCAGCTCCTCGCCGCCGACAATCTCCACCCCGACCAAGCCTTTGCTACGCTTGAGCGCCGTCTCGACAGAGTCCGCGACGCGCTTCTCAACGCCCGCTTTGACCACAATGCGATCCACGACAATATCAATGTCGTGCTGCTTGTAGCGGTCTAGGGTTGGGACGCTCTCTAAGTCATAGACCGTGCTGTCTACGCGAACTCTCGCGAAGCCCTCTTTTTTAAGCTCTTCA
>JAPLCP010000085.1 GCA_026392155.1 Armatimonadota bacterium
TATTGTATCAATAGTAGTCCTGAAATCATACTAAAACAAAGCCCTGCACAAATAGAGGCGGAGTCTTTAGGATTAAGCGACGAAGACTCTCGCAGATATATAGCGTCTAAGGAAATTTATGACGAACTCAGCAAACTCCTAACAGAAAAACAAAAAGATACAGTTGCATCAGGACAATTTTTTGAATTCTCTTTGAAAAATCTCTCTGAGGATATGAAGGAATCCGTTTCCAACTATATAAAAATGGCATATCAGCAAACAAGCCAGCTTACCTCAGTTTTACCTCCGCTCAATATGAATATGATGGGGAGTTTTGCCCTACGTTTCCGTCCCCCAGGATCAGGGCCACAAGCACTTTTAGGCGTCATGATCACCGGGCCGGACGGTAGTGGATATTGTTTTTAAGATTCTAACGATTGACCACATTGCGTGGCTCTCCCGCCCAAAATGCTCGAATATTCTCCGCCGTTTCGGCCAGAAGGCGCTCTCGTGAGGCGCGGGTTGCCCAGGCATAGTGGGGCGTGATGAGGGTGTTGGGTGCGCTGAGTAAGGGGTTGTCCGAAGCGGGCGGCTCGGTGGAGAGGACATCGGTGGCAAACCCGGCCAGGTGCCCGGAGTGTAGTGCGGCGGCGACGGCAGCTTCGTCAATCACAGGGCCACGGGCGCAGTTGATCAGAAACGTGCCGGGACGGAGCAGGGCCAGCGTCTCCATATTGATCAAGTGACGCGTCTGCGGGGTCAGCGGGCACTGTAAAAGCACAACATCGGCTTGTGGGAGAGCGGCTTCCAGTGCGTACGTCCCCTCGCGCTGGGTCTTGGTGACCGGCAAGACGCGCATTCCCAGGGCCTTGGCGACATTTCCAATGCGGCTTCCAATCGCGCCGTAGCCCACAAGTGCCAGAGTCTTACCTTCGAGTTCCATTAAGTTGGTCTCGGCCCAGCTCCAGATTCCACTGGTCTGCCACTGCCCTGCGGCTACGGACTGCGCATGCCTTCCCACTTGGTTGGTCAGCTCCAGAAGTAGCGCGATGGCGTGCTGGGCCGTCGAGGCCGTCGAGTAGCCTGCCACGTTGCAGACCGTCACTCCGGCAGCGCGAGCCGCAACGGTGTCTACAACATCGTAGCCCGTGGCCAGCACCGTGACCAGCTTCAGATGGGGAGCAGCGGCAAAAGCGGCGGCGTCCAGACGCACTTTATTGAGCACGACTACCTCTGCTGCTTCTAAGTGTGCCGACAATGCCTTGTTTGATGTCGCTGAGTGCACTGTAAGCTCCCCTAAGGCGGACAGTGCAGTGCAGTCGAGGTCATCTAGTGCGGGAGAGGCATCTAAAACGGTGATCTTCATTCGTTTATTGTACCTGGTTGCAACTTGCGCTGCATATGGGATATACTCTATTCCGGTGCAATGGGGGAGGCCCTCCCTCCAGATACAAATGGTTTTAGCGACTTCTGCGGACAGCGTTCGGTTAACTTGGCGGATTCTGCTTTAGATGTTGGTTGAACGAGCACTCGGGTGCGTCGGTGATGCGCATCGTTCGTTGACGGGGGCAAGGACGTTCCAGGAAGCAATCAGTGCGCGTTTCCTGTTTGGAGAGCAGATTCCATGCGAATCTATGTGGGCGGTTTGCCCTTTTCAGTCACGTCAGAAGAGCTGGCGAAGATCTTTGGTGAGTACGGCACAGTTGATGACGCACAGGTGGTTTCGGATAAGTTCTCCGGCCAGTCACGCGGCTTCGGCTTTGTAGAGATGCAGGGCGATGACAATGCCCAGCAGGCGATTGCTGCGCTTAACGGCTCCAGCTACGGCGGACGCTCGTTAACCGTCAACGAGGCTCGCCCTCGTGAAGAAGGCGGCGGCGGTGGTCGCTCCGGTGGCGGCGGTGGTCGCTCCGGCGGCGGCGGTGGCTACGGTGGCGGTGGCGGCTACAGCGGTGGCGGCGGCGGTGGTTACGGCGGTGGCGGCGGTGGTCGCTCCGGCGGCGGTGGTGGCTACGGTGGCGGTGGTAGTGACTACGGCGGTGGTGGCTACGGCGGCGGTGGTGGTCGCTCCGGTGGCGGTGGTCGCTCCGGTGGCGGTGGTCGCTCCGGCGGCGGTGGTCGCTCCGGTGGCGGTGGTCGCTCCGGTGGCGGTGGTGACTACGGCGGCGGTGGCGGCGGACGCTGGTAGTTCCCCTCCTTCAACCCAATAACGCTCGGCAGCCTGCCGAGCGTTATTTTTTTCGTGGTACACTACGTGCCGTGTTTTCGGAAGATGTCTCCCTCGCCCCTTATACCACCCTAGGAATTGGTGGCCCTGCTCGTTTTTTTTGCACTCCTACCACTCCAGCAGAGATACATATCGCTCTCGTTGAAGCCAAAAACCGTGCTCTCCCTGTCTTTGTTCTAGGGGGCGGTAGCAACCTGGTTATCGCGGACTCAGGCTGGCCGGGCCTCGTGCTCCGCCCGAGCCTTACCCATCAGGTGGGGCTGACGATTGGCGCAGGCATGGACTGGAACGACTTCGTGGATCACTGCGTGTCGCAAAACCTTGCCGGTGTCGAGTGCCTTGCAGGGATTCCTGGAACCGTCGGAGCCACCCCCATTCAGAATGTTGGGGCCTACGGTCAAGAAGTCGCCGATGTCATCTCATCCGTGACCGCACTGGATCGCCAGAGCCTAGAGGTGCGCACGTTCTCCAATGCCGAGTGCCACTTTGCCTACCGACACAGCCGCTTCAACACGGAGGAGCTGGGCCGCTGGCTGATCTTAGAGGTAGCGTTTGCGCTGAAAGAAAACGCCGCCCCGAATCTCACGTACCGCGATCTCATCCACCATTTCGGCCCCGATGCCTCCCCCACTCTTACTGAGGTTGCCGCTACGGTTCGGCAGATCCGGGCACAGAAAGGCATGGTCGTTGATCCTACCGATCCCGATAGCCGCAGTGCAGGATCGTTCTTCAAGAATCCCCTTCTCCGTACTTCTGAAGCCCCTGGCTCAGCACCACGCTTTGTCCAACCGGATGGCACGGTAAAAGTCCCTGCAGCATGGCTCATCGAGCGCTCCGGACTCATGCGTGGCGAGACGCTCGCAGGTGGCATCGGGCTCTCCAGCAAACATATTCTCGCCCTCGTCAATCAAGGCGGTGGCTCCGCCGCAGATATCATCGAAGCCGCAAAAAAGGTGCAGAAGTGTGTCCACCAGACCTGGGGAGTTCTTCTGCACCCGGAGCCGATCTTTGTGGGCTTCTCAGGGAGCACCGAGCTCCCCGAGGGCGCGACCGTTATTTCGCCCGCTTAGGCTCGAACTACTTAGACAGTGCTAGCTCCAACTGAGTGACCGCATGGGTAATTTCCTCCTCAGAAATCACAAAGGGCGGCGTGAACTCTAGGATATCGCCCTCACCTGCGGGCAAGACAATCACGCCACGGTGGAGCAACTTCACCATTAGCTCCCCGGCAAACCTATCTGTAAGCTGGATGCCCAGCATCAGCCCACGCCCACGCACGGCTTGAATTTTCGTCGGGAGCTGCGCTTGCAGCCGCGTGAGCTGCTCCTGAAAAAATGCCCCACGCTGCTTAGCGAGCGCAGGTGCGTCCAGTCGCTCCAGCTCACGGAGAGCCGCAAGCGCGGCGGCACAACACAGAGGATTTCCTAAAAACGTCGACGTGTGCAGTGCCTCCCCGGTCGAGATGCCCCACGCCGCCATGACGTCGGGCCGAGCAAGACAGGCAGAGATCGGCAGCCCCCCACCCAGCGCTTTTCCGACGCAGAGAATATCGGGCACCACGCCCTCGTGCTCGCAGGCGAACCAGTCGCCGGTACGCCCCCAGCCCGTGAAGATCTCATCGAGAATGAGTAGTGCGCCACTTTTCTCACAGAGCGCTTTCAGCGACTCCAGCCAGCCAGGCGGCGGCACCACAATCCCCCCCCGCCCCTGAATCGCCTCGACCAGCACCGCTCCCACACCGTCGGGCAGCGCAGTCAGAAACTCCCCATACGGCTTGTGAATCGCAAACGGCGCGATCTGCCCGGCAAAGGGCTCCCGGAAGTCTGGGCGATGCGTTACCGCAAGCGCCCCTAAGTTCAGCCCGTGGTAGCCGCCCGTAAACGCCACCACACCGGGCTTTCCCGTAAAGACCCGCGCCGTCTTCAGCGCCGCCTCCACCGCATCGCCGCCCGAGGTGCCAAACAGCGCCCCCCCTAAATCCCCCGGTGTTAGCTCGCTCAGCTTCTGCGCCAGCTCGACTTTCACGCGGCTCGGGTGGACATCGCCCATCCCATGAATGAGTTTTTGGGCCTGCGCCGCAATCGCCGCCGAGACAGCGGGGTTGGTGTGCCCGATGCTCGCCACACCAAAGGCCGCCGTGAGATCCAGATAGTTTTGGCCGTCGGCGTCGGTGACGGTGCAGCCGTGGGCTTCCTCCCAGAAGATCGGAAAGCTCCCATCGTCGGCGAGAAACGTCACGTTCGGAGACTCAAACTGGCGGAGCGCCGCCGCCAAGGCGCGGGATTTAGGGCCGGGGGTCATGGAGGGATTGTACCCTCCTCCCCCTACCCCTCCTCCCAACCCTGCGGAGGCAGGTTGGGCAGAGGGGAGTAAGACGGATTTTTTGGCTCCCCTCTCTCCCCTTCCTCCCAGGATTGGGAGGAGGGGCAGGGGGAGGAGGGAAATCAAAGGCTACGCCACGGAATAAACGCAGTTTCCGGCAACGTAAGTTGCCTGGACATTGATCCCATCGTCCACCAGAACCAAGTCCGCGAGGGAGCCTTCGGTGAGGCGGCCTGTGTCGAGCCAGCCTTGCTGATCGGCCGCGTTGGTGGCGGTGACTTGCGCGATTTCTTGCCAGCCCAGACCGCACCAAGTGCGAAGATTTCGCGCGGCCTGATCCATGGTCAGTACCGAGCCTGCCAGCGTCCCATCGGCGAGCGTGGCGCGTCCATTGGTCACGGTGACGTCGTGGCCACCGAGCGTATAGAGCCCAGCGCCGTTGCCTGCGCCCGCCATGGCATCCGTGATGGCGATAAAGCGCTTTGCCCCGGCGGCGGCGTAGGTCA
>JAPLCP010000006.1 GCA_026392155.1 Armatimonadota bacterium
AGCTAGTGCTGAAACTGGGAGCTGCTGCCACTGCGCTTGCTTCTAAGCTGCTCATCTTCGCCACGGAACCGATGTCTGCGGGCCGCAGTGTCATCCCGGATGCCAGCTTCCGGCTTATCACCACGGCAGACACGGGCGACCTGCTCAATGCGGATGTAGGCGATGCCTACGAGAGCAAGTTCGGCGTCCCTGCGGGCGGTGTCAAGGTCGGGGTGAAGATCATCCCGGTAAGCGACTCCGGCTTCCAGGGTGCACCACAGTCCAGCCTTGTGATCGTCACAGCGTAACGGGAGGGCAAGATGCCCCTGACTCACACCTTCGCTGTGCTAACTGACGAGGCCGAGAACCGCCTGATAAACGCGCTCATCGGCCTCGTTGTCGCCCTCACCTGGTGGCTACGCGCACAACCTAAGTTCCGCAGCGCCAGGCGCAGAGCACTGCGGCGCATTCGAGATCGCCGCCGCAAGCGAAAGGAGAAAGCCAGTGCCGACACTGACGAAGACCACTCAGGCAAGCCGTAAGAAGCGGGCAGCTATCCTGGGAACAGGTGCTGGGATCGTCGCCATCGGCGGTGGGCTCGCCACAGTCTGGCCGACGGGAAGCAAGAGCCTGCCTGACACGCTCCCCACTCTCGACACCTGCCGCGTGATCGAGGTCGTGGATGGCGACACGCTCCACGCGAGTTGCGACGCCCTGAAAACGGTGATGATCCGCCTATTCGGAGCCGATGCCCCCGAGATGAACCAGCCAAGCGGACCAATGGCACGAGCAGCACTCGGAACGCTTCTGGTTGGGCAGAGCCTCAGCATCCAGCCTATCGAGAAAGACAAGTATGGGCGACTCGTGGCGCAAATTGGCACATCGGCCTACCCGAGCATCGAGAAACGTCAGATCGAGACAGGATTGGCTTGGTGGTCGCCCCAGTACGCGCCCGACTCCCGAGACCTACGCCTGGCCGAGGATACCGCCAGAGCCGCCAAGCGCGGCCTCTGGGCCATGCCAGCACCCGTTCCACCGTGGCAGTGGCGCAAAGCCCATTAGCCCTAAACAAGTACACAGAGACAAGGAGATCCACACCATGAAACCACGCATCACCAGAGCACCCAAGAAGGCAACAGTTAAACCCGCTGCCGTGAAGGCACCAACAGCAAAGCCCAAGTTCGTCTCGCGGCCAAAGCCCAAGACGACAGCAAAGCCAGCACCAGCTTCGACCAAAGGCCCACTCAACCAGATCCCGCCGGAGTCCCCTGCTCCTCCCCCCATGGAAACGGTCGAGCCTGTGATTCAGAGCAAGCCGCTCATCATCACGATTCCACCCGAGAGTCCGGTGCCACCCGCTGAGGCAAGCATTCTGACTTCATCGGGCGATAAGAAAGCCAGTGGCTACGCGGTCGTAGAGAGTGAAGTCACGCCACCCGCGACAGATGCTACAGTTCCTACCGGCTACATCGTCGTGGAGAGCGATGCTGCACCACCTGCACCAAGCATAAGCGAAGCACCCGTTCCCCCAGCAACGGAAGACACAGCGAAACCCGCAAACTATCTGGTGGTTGAAAGCGAGATCAAGACCCAAGTAGTGGGCGATGCCGCCGTGCCCAGTGGCTACACAGTCATCGAAAGCGAAACGGCGGATGCAAGTAAGCCAGGTTATTCTGTCGTCGAGAGCGATAGCACCGCAACGGCGACCGATGAGGGTACAGACCCAGTGACTCCACAGCCCACACCCAGCGTGCCAACGGTCATGATTCCTATGGGTCAGGCAATGGAAGAGGTCTCCAGTTTCCAGATTGGCGACGTGCTCATTATCGTGGTTCGGGTTCAGCCCGCTCCCACCCCGGAGGTCGAGCCATGACCGAGGAGCAGCGAAAAGAAAGAAACGCCCAGCGGCTCACCGAGTGCAACCCGATCTTTCGAAAGAAAGTAGCCGCGATACTTGCCGATCTGGAAGGCCATGGTTTGCGGCCACGGATTCAGGAGGCTTGGCGCTCGCCCGCACGGCAGCGCCAGCTCCTTGCCGATGGGTTCACGAAGGTTGGCTGGGGCATGCACAACGCGGCTACGGAGGACGGCAACCCGGACTCCTTGGCTGCGGACATCCTCGACGACGACCAACCCAACCACGAGAGCACACGCTTTCTGCTCATGCTCGCGGCCAGTGCCAGAGTCCATGGCTGCGCGACAGGCATTGACTGGGGGCTTCCGCAGGAAGACCGGGATACGATCCGATCCGCAATCGCCTCGCGCGACTTCGACGCCAAGATCGAGGTGGGCTGGAATCCGTGCCATGTCCAGATCGGAGGCATCTCCGTTCAGGAAGCACGCACGGGCGAGAGACCAGACGGATGAGGAACCCCAAGAAGAGCGGGAACCAGCAGCGCTTCGACGCGACGGGCTATCTCCTGACGAATCGGGGCGGGATCGGTAATGCCAGAGACTACCACGCACTCCGCGCGATAAAGATCCAGCGCCACCCAGACTCGCATCAGGTGGTGCGCCAGCTCGTGGATAAACACACGCCAGCGGCTTGGCTTGGCAAGCCCCGGCTGGAGCATCATCTGCGCCGTGTCGGTCTCATGGAAC
>JAPLCP010000037.1 GCA_026392155.1 Armatimonadota bacterium
AAATATTTAAACAAGTAGTAGATCTATCTAGAGATCAGAACAGTTTGATTAATAATGTTGAAAAAAGTTTTATTTCTAAGCGAGATGGTAATTTCCAGATTGGTATTACGATAAATAATAAAATGAAAATACAAGTTCAATATCCACCGGCAGTTACTATTGGGAATTAGGCTGTGATGACTATATAACTTTATAGGATTTTGGATATTGCCAAGTATTTGTGCTAGAAACTATGATAAATATACGAGCGTTTCTGAGAGACCCTAGAGGCCGCATCGCCTCCGGGGTCTTCCCATCTACGGAGTCACTCACGCAGTCTCTCTAAACCTCGCCCACGGCACCGTCCACGTGGAGCTGTGGGCGTGGCTGGCCGTATTTCTGAGCAAGTGTCTCGGTGATGCACCGAATCTGCGCCACGTCGTCCACGCCGAACGTGTCGGTGGTGCCGAATGTCGCGACCACGTAGGCCACTTTGACGCCGTCGGTGTAGAGCTCTTCTAGCTTTTCCTCTAGCAAGTCCAGGCGCATGGCAAGGCTTGCATCCGTGGGAATCGAGTGGAGCTGCGCCGTGCCCATCCCGAGCCAGCCCGCGACGCTCTGATTGGAGTAGTGGCTGGCCTCGCTGACAATCCCGGCGATGCGCTCGCCCTGAAGCCCATGGTGCATCGCGCCGGGCAAGACTTTCTCAATCCCGATCTTCGCCCCGTAGAGATTGGAGATCGTCCCACCCATCGTAAAGACGCCCCACGGATCGTCGGTGTGGTAAAAGAGCAGGTTGGCAAGCGCGGTGACGGCCTTCACCTCCAGCTCATTGGAGCGCTGGCTGTAGGTGTCGGTGCAGAGATTGGGGTTTTTCAGCAAACACGCCAGCGCCCCGATCAGCGACGCGTTATTGGCGGGACCTTTCACGTTCTCCAAGTGCAGCGGCGACGACCAGCTATCGGTGCCCCAAAAATACGGAAAAATCGCATCGCGGGCATCTTTGAGGTTCCCTGGCAGCAGATGAATCTCTGGATTCACCGACGCGGTCTCGTAGTTCTGAGACATGGGTGAGGCGGGCAGAAACTCGCCCTCAGCCTCCAGCGCCGAGAGAAGCTCCTGGAAAATCTGCGTGATCTGCTGGGGCTGCGACATAAAAAACGTCTCGATAAGATGCCGGTACTGCGGTGTATCCATAATGAGGTTATTCTACCGCTCCTGTCGGGTAAAATTAGGACAGTATGAAAGCTATTGTCAAGTCCCTCGCCGGGGAGGGAGCCACGCTACAAGATGTCCCTACCCTCACGATCGCACCGTTCGGTCATGTTCTGATCAAAGTGCAGTCCGTTGCCATCTGTGGCACGGACTTTCATGTCTATAGCTGGGACGCCTGGGCCGCGGGTCGCGTCAAGCCGCCGGTGATCATGGGCCATGAGTTCTCGGGCACTATTGTCGAGGTGGGCGAGGGCGTGACCAGCCTCAAGGTGGGGGACTTTGTCTCCGGCGAGTCGCACAAGATCTGTGGCCACTGCCTCCAGTGCCGCACGGGCCAGGGGCATGTCTGCCGCAACACGCAGATCTTTGGGGTGGACACCGACGGCTGCTTCCGGGAGTTCTTCGCCGTTCCCGAGGCCAGCGTCATCAAGAACGACCCGCGCATCCCGCCGCACATTGCCTGCCTGCAAGACCCGCTGGGCAACGCGGTTCATGCCGCCATGCAAGGGGAGCTTGCCGGGCGTAGCGTGGCCGTGCTGGGCTGCGGTCCCATCGGGCTCTTTGGCGTGGCGGTCTGTCGAGCACTGGGCGCAGGCGTGGTCTTTGCCTCAGACACGTCGCGCTATCGGCTAGAGCTGGCGGCAAAAGTCGGTGCGGATCATCTCTTCCAGATCCCCGGCGATGACCTCGAAGCCGCTGTCTTGGATGCCACCGATGGCCAAGGTGTGGATGTCGTTTTAGAGATGAGCGGTGCGCCGCCTGCCATCCAGCAAGCCATGCGCCTCGCCCGCCCTGGTGGCCGCGTCTCGCTCATGGGAATCCCCTCGCGCCCCGTCGAGCTGCGCGTCTCCGAGGACATTATCTTCAAGGGCCTCACGATCCACGGCGTCGTCGGTCGCCGCCTCTACGAGACCTGGACCACGATGCAGAGCTTGCTGGCCAATGGCCGGATTAACGTCGAGCCGATCCTCACGCACCACCTGCCGTTTGCGGACTTCGAGCAGGGAATGGAGCTGATGCGCTCCGGCCAGTGCGGAAAAGTCGTGCTGGATGTCAGCACCGCCGATTAGAACGGCGGTGCTAGAGAGCACTCCGCGCTACAAAGGCCGTCCCGGCCATCCCGAATTTTATGGGCCGGGTACCCTCAGGGTGGCCCTTCGTAGCTTTAGCTCTCCAGTCCTGCCGCTCTAACCGGCGGGTTAAAGCGGTATCATAAACCATGTTGCGCAATATTCCGACTCTCTGGGTCAACGTGCTAGGTGGCATCGGTGCTTTCCTGTGCATCGGAATGAGCTGGCAGGTGTACGCACAAC
>JAPLCP010000207.1 GCA_026392155.1 Armatimonadota bacterium
CCTGGGCGAGTTTCTCTTCACCAAGCAGTGGTACGAAAAGCCCGGCGACCCGTTTGGCCGGAGTCCGTCGGTGATGAGCTACGACCGCGAGCTCAATCAGATTGTCGAGCAGGACAGCCGTGCCTGGATCGCGGGCCTCGGCGATGAAGGCGGCTCGTCGTGGCTGACGGCGGCGATGAAGCTCTATCTCCAGCCCGATGCCGCACAAGTCGAGAAGTTCGAGCGCTTTGTGGATGGCGTTCTGTGGGGCGGCTTGCAGTACTCCACCGGCCCAAATAAGTACGGTGTCAAGAAGTCCCTCTTCTTCTACGATCCCAAGGCACTCCCGGACTTTCCCTACCGCAAGGACATCAACTGGGGCTCGTGGACCAGCTGGAGCAAGAAAGCGACAGAAGACATTGGGCGGGGCTTCAACTACCCGCACGTGGTAGCGGCTTACTGGAGCCTGTATCGCATTGCCCGCAACACGCCCGGAATGACCAAGCACCACGACTGGAAGTGGTACTTGGAGCAGGCGTTCCAGACCACGAAGTTTCTCTTCTCAGGCCGCGTGGGCTACGCTGAGCTGGGGCTGATGGAGGGGACGGTCTTTTTGCGCCTGCTCAAGGATCTGCAAGCCGAGGGCTGGACCGCGCAGGCTAGCGAGCTCGAAGCGCTGACCAAGAAGCGTGCCGACAAGTGGCGCAAAGAGGCGTATCCCTTTGGCTCGGAGATGGCCTGGGACTCGACGGGCCAGGAAGAGGTCTACGCCTGGACCAAGCACTTCGGCTACGACGATAAAGCGACCGTCTCGATCAACTCCATTATGGGCTACATGCAGCCGATCCCGCACTGGGGCTACAACAGTAACGTGCGGCGCTACTGGGACTTCCTCTACGGCGGCAAGCTCCCTCGGATCGAGCGGCAGATTCACCACTACGGCTCCGGAATGAACGCGCTCCCCGTGCTCACCGAGTTCCGCGCCCACCCCGACGACACGTATTTGTTGCGGATCGGCTACGGCGGGATGATGGCGCCGCTGAGCAATATAGACCAGGGTGGCTTTGCGGCAGCGGCGTTCCACTCCAACCCGGACACCCTCCGCTGGGACTACTACTCCGGCGACTACGGCCCCGGCTTCTTAGGCCACGCCCTCAACACCGGCTGCTATATCGTTAATGACCCCGAGCTCGGCTGGCAAGCCTTCGGCGGCGCACTCACGCAGCGCGGGACGACCATCACCGTCGTTCCGCAAGACAGCCTCCGCCAGCGTGTCTTTATCGCTCCTCTCAAGCTCTGGCTGGTGCTGGATGCCGGTCAGTTCGAGAAATTGACATTGGACACAAAGACAAAATTCGTCACCCTCACCTTCCCCCCTAAGACCGAGCAAGCCCCCGTCGCTCGGCTATGCATCGAAGGCAATCACAAGCCCACCCCTAAGCTCCCCATCGAGCGCGGCGCTTTTGTGATCGAGTTGGGAGCAAAAACTCGTAGCATAAGCCTGGGAAATATCTAACGTCGCGAAGCCATCACTTATCCGTTTGCGGACGCCGAAGGGCCAAACGGATAACAAAATAAGTCTGCGATGCTTCTGTGAATCGAAACAATCGAGCTGCACCAGCGTAAATTCTGTTTTGACGCCCGATGACTCAAACTGCGGCTTCCATCGGGCCCTGGAAACCTCCAAACCGCTTCGCTGACAAAACCGCTTGGCATGTCGCTCACAAAGACGATCCAAGGCGCAATGTACCCCCCAGGACACGCAGAGGATAGCGGGAACACAACACACAACTAAGGTGAGAATTAACAGCGCTCGTGCCATCATACACCTAAACGCGGTATTTTTTGGGCAGCGTCATTGCTTTATATTATGCCACAGAATATTCCAGGGTGGGCGGGTAGAATCAGTGCATGAAGCAAACGTGGAAGAACGGGCTTCCTAGCTCGCCGGACTACTTTCCCATTGGAGTATGGCTCCAGTCGCCGGAGAACGCTACTCGCTACGGGGCGGCGGGGATCAATCTCTATGTCGCGCTCTGGCAGGGGCCGACCGAGAAGCAGCTGGCGGCGCTGAAGGCTGCGAAGATGCGGGTGGTCTGTGAGCAGAACGCGGTGGGGCTGGCGCACAAGGACGATCCGACTATCGCAGCATGGATGCACGGCGATGAGCCCGACAACGCGCAGGCGATCATCGACCCCGTGACGGGCAAGAAGGGCTGGGGGCCGTGTGTGCCGCCGCAGAAGATCGTGGACGACTACAAGCGGCTCCGTGAGAAAGACTCGACCCGACCAATCTTGCTCAATCTTGGGCAGGGAGTTGCCAACGATGGCTGGAAGGGGCGCGGCGCGGGCGCGAAGCTCTCGGACTACCAGACCTATGTGCAGGGCGGGGATATTGTCTCCTTTGATGTCTACCCCGTTGCCAGTGGCCTGCCGCTGGGGCTCGTGCCAAAAGGCGTGGATCGCTTAATCGGCTGGACGGGCGGGAAGAAGCTGGTCTGGAGCTGCCTGGAGTGCACGCGCATTGATGGCAAGACCAAAGCCACGCCTCGGCAAGTGCGCAACGAGACCTGGCGGGCGATTATCCACGGCGCACGCGGCCTGATCTACTTTGTCCACCAGTTCCAGCCCAAGTTCAACGTGCACGCGCTTCTCGACGACCCCGAGATGCTGGCCTCCGTCACGGCGACCAACAAGCAGATTCAAGCGCTGGCAGCGGTGATCAACAGCCCGCGTGGAAAGCGTCGCACGCAGAACGGTGTGGAGCAGCTTGTGGTGGAGCATCAGGGGGATACCTATATCTTTGCCGCCGCGACAGGCGATACCCCCGTGACGGTCGAGCTAGACTCGTGTGGCAAGCTGGAGGTGCTCGGTGAGGGGCGCACGGTCTCGGTCAGCGATACGTTTGCCCCAGACGATGTCCACCTCTACCGGATGACCGCAGGATGACGCTTCCGCGCATTGTGGTGATTGGCATGGGCGGCACGATTGGCATGGTGCGCGGGGCCGATGGCGCACTCCGACCGGCGGCGTCGGTGGGGGAGCTGCTGGATCAAGTGCCCGCCGCCGCACGCTACGCCGAGCTGACTCTCGTGCCGCTGGCGTCGCTGGATAGCACCAATCTTGCGCCACACCACTGGGCCGCGCTGATCCATGCCGTGGCGCAGGCACATGGGCAGTGCGACGGCATTTTAGTTCTGCACGGCACCGACACCATGGCCTACACCGCCACCGCGCTCTCGCTCGCATTGCCACGCGGCGGGCACCTGCCGATTGTCTTCACCGGCTCGCAATTGCCTCTCAAGAGCGACCACACCGATGCGGCGCGTAATCTGATCGGGGCGCTGCTCACGCTACGCCTTGCCATCCGCCGCCAGATCTCCGAGGTGATGATTGTCTTTGGGGATCGGGTTTTGCGCGGCAACCGAGCCATCAAGACCAGCGAGATTCGCTTTCCCGCCTTTGATTCCCCTGCGTTTCCGCTCCTGGGCGAGGTGACGGCGGCAGGGATTCGGCTCACCGGGCTCCACACCGAGCGCACACAAAGCGCCGCCTTTACCCCCGACACACGCTTCGATGGCGCGATCTTAACCGTGGACATGACCCCTGGCCTGCCGCCTGAGGCGCTGCGTGCGGTGCTGCACTCTGGCCACTGTCGCGGCCTTATTCTTCGTTCTCTTGGAACGGGTAATGTCCCCAATGTCGGGCCGCTCTCACTGGTTCCCGTGATTCAGGAAGCCACCGCTGCTGAGATTCCTGTGCTTATCACCACCAAGTTTGTGGGCGGCTCAACGCGTATGGGCCTCTATGAGCCGGGGCGTGACGCGCTCGAAGCAGGAGCCATTCCCACGGGCGACCTGACCGATGTGGCGGCGCAAGTCAAGCTCATGGCCGCACTAGGGCGAGGCATCCCGCCCCATGCGTTTCTGCTGGCGGACATTGCAGGCGAGCTCACGGTCACGGAGGACATGGAAGATGAGTCCCACTGAGTTTGTGGAGGCGGTTCAGAGCGCACTGGAGCCGCACCGCGACGCCGAAAAAGCTGCTCCGATGGTGCGCTACATGCGCGATCACTTCCCGTTTCTGGGCCTCAAGCGCCCGGAGTTTCAGCTGTTGGTGAAGCCCATTCTCACCGCCGCAAAGCCCGTCGCCGACGGAGCCTGGCTGGCTGAGGCAGCGCGCCTGCTCTGGGCGCTGCCGGAGCGCGAGTATGCGTACGTGGCCGTGGACTTGCTTGCCAAGTACCAGAAGAGCCTTACACCGAGTAGCTTGCCATTGCTCCGAGAACTCATCACCACGAACTCCTGGTGGGACAGCGTGGATGGGGTCGTCGGGGCCGTGCTCAGCCCGCTCACCCTGCGCCTCCCCGAGCTACAAGCACAAATGGACGAGTGGAGCCGCGACGAGAACTTCTGGCTCCGACGCGCGGCGATCTTGCATCAGCTCAAGCACCACAAAGCCACCGATAGCGAACGTCTCTTTGCCTACTGCCGCGCCAACGCCGCCGACCCGGAGTTCTTCATCCGAAAAGCTATCGGCTGGGCGTTAAGAACCTACGCCTACACCGACCCGCTTGCTGTCCGGGCGTTTGTCGAGGCCAATAAAGCACAGCTCTCTGGCCTCTCGGTTCGCGAGGCGCTCAAGCATGTGATTGTCCCCCCGCCGGGTGGGGGTTAGGGGGCCTTCAAATACCCCAGATCGGCCATCCACTCCTCAAAGCGCACTTGCCAGGTGCCAAACGGGATTCCCTTGCGCGCACTGATCGCGCCGCCGTGACCGCCGTGACCGTAGATGTGCAGCTCCACGGGGACCTTGGCGTCAAAGAGCAGGTTGTAGTACTCGACGGTCTGCTTGGCATGAAACGCATCATCGAGGCCCGCGCTGGTGAGAAAGGCGGGGCCGGCCCCAGCAGGGATCTTAAACTCCATCGGGGCCCAGCCCGCGTAGACCAGCGCGACAAAGTTGGGGATGCAGCTCTCTCGCTCGATAGGGTCGGTGGCGTCGGGCTTGCCCTTATCGTTGCGCATGTGGATTAGTGCGGCCAGGGCTCCGCCGGCAGAGAAGCCTAGAATCCCGACTCGCTTGGTATCAATTCCCCACTCTTTGGCGTTGGCACGGACTAAGCGAAACGCACGCTGGGTATCTTGGAGCGCCTCGCCCTCGACCGTGTACTTGTAGCCCGGCGTGAAGGCCAGTCGGTACTTCAAGACCGCCGCCGCAACCCCGCGCTCGTTGAGCCACTGTGCGATCTGCGTCCCTTCATTGGGCCAGCCCAGCTCGCGGTGCCCGCCGCCCGGCGCAACAATCATCATCGTCCCCGTCGCTTTTTCTTTGGGCGGCAGAAAGACCTCGATAATCGGGTTGTGGACATTCTTGATATTGAAGTACTGCCCTGGCTTGGCATTGGGTGGGGTCAGGATCTCTTTCTCGTTCTGTCCTTGGAGCGTCGGGTGGCCGGGCGGGTAGAGCGGGAGTACCTGCGACTTGGTTTGCGCGTGGGCGGGGGCCAGAAGTGCAAGGGCAATAAGGCTAAGAAGAAAAGCAGCTCGGGTTTTCATGTGCCCATTGTACCGACTACTTTGGCGAGAACGTGCTATAATTTCCCCGTCATGACATCGTCTATTTCCTCAACTCTCACCCGGCGCGGCTTCTGCGCACTCAGTCTTTCTCTTCTCTCGCTGGCTCTAACGGGTTGTCCTTCGAGCAACAATGCGGGGGGCGGGACTTCGGGCGGCGGCGCGACGGGCGCGGTGCCGGGTGTTCTGCGCTACCCGATTGCCACGGAGCCATCCACCCTTGATCCGCACCGCGCTCAAGATGGCCCGACGATTGATCTGCTCCAGAATGCGCACATGGGCCTGGTCGGCTGGAACGACAAGACCGAGGTCGCGCCGATGGCTGCCAAAGAGCTGCCGAAAATGAGCGCGGACGGGAAAGTCTACACGTTCACACTTCGTGAGGGCATCAAGTTCCACAATGGCCGGGAAGTGACCGCCGACGATGTGAAGTACAGCCTGACCCGCGCCCTCGACCCAAAGCTCGCCTCGCCCGTGGCAGGGAGCTATCTTGATGATATTCAAGGTGCGAAAGAGCTGGCCGCTGGGAAAGCAACGGAGCTCACTGGCGTGAAAGTCATTGACAAGCGCACGGTTGAGATCACGCTGGTCGGCTCGCGGCCTTATTTCTTGGGCAAGTTCACTTACCCGACGGCCTATATTCTTGCCAAAGAAGAGATCGAGAAAGGCCCCACCCTGCCCAGTGGCGCAAAGACCATCGGCTCCGAGAACGCGGCGGGTGTTGGCTGTGGCCCCTTCAAGCTGACCAACTACACGCCCCAGAAGTCCGTGACCCTGGAGGCTAATAAAGACTTTGTACTCGGTGCTCCTAAGCTCACCAAAGTGGAGCGCCCGATTATCTTAGACACCAAGACCGCTCGCCTCCAGTACGACTCGGGCCTCTTAGATATTGTGGCTCTGGAAAAAGGCGACTACGAGAAAGACAAGTCCGACCCCAAGTACGCAGGCCAGGTGCAGACCTTCAACCGCGCCTCGACTTACTATGTTGGGCTGAACCAGAAGGCCTACGCGCCGTTCAGTAATGCCAAAGTGCGGCAAGCCTTTGCCTACGCTACCAACAAAGAGGAGATCAAGAAGGGGATCTTGCTGGACGTCAACACCGCCGCCGAGTGTATCGTCCCCGAGGGCATGCCTGGCTATGATCCGGCATTCAAAGGCTATCCCTACGATGAAGCCAAAGCTAAAGCGCTCCTCGCTGAGGCAGGCTTCCCGGAGGGCAAGGGCCTCCCGCCGCTCACGCTCTGCTTCCGCCAGCAGCAGCCCGATATCGTCAAGACCGCCCAAGTGCTCAAAGAGCAGTGGAGCAAGGTCGGGATCACGGTCGAGCTGCGCGAGATGGAGTACGCCGCGCTCATCCAGGCCATGGACCGCGATGAGATCGTGTATTTCCACCGCTGGGGCGCAGACTACCCTGATCCGCAGAACTATCTCTCGCTTCTCTTAACCACCACAGGCGCTGAGAACCACGTCGGCTACTCCAACCCCGCCTACGATGCCCTCTGCGCCGCCGCCGATATCGAGACCGACCCCAAGAAGCGCCTCGAAATGTACGCCAAGGCCCAGCGCATGGTCGTGGACGATGCCCCGTGGATTCCGGTCTACTACCAGCGCGATATGGAGCTCGTCAAAACCCACGTCACCGGCCTCAAAGACGGCCTCCTCGGCCACCTCCCGCTCGTCTCGGTTGAGGTCAAATGATCCTGAACCCACGCCACCAACGGGCGGCTAAAGCGGCCCGCTGTTGCGGCAAGAAGGCTAAAGCCCCCTCCCACCAATCTCCCCTCCTTCCCAACCTCCTCCCAGGATTGGGAGGAGGGGCTGGGGGAGGAGGGCCGTGATCCGCCTGATCCTCACGCGCCTTGGGCTGGCGATCCCTACCCTGCTGGCGATCTCGTTTCTGGTGTTCTTTGCCACCTATCTCTCGCCTGCCGATCCCACGGATATCTTGCTGGGGCAGCACGCGACGCCCGAGAGTAAGGCGCGGTTGCAGCACCAGCTTGGCTTGGATCTTCCACCGCTGGTGCGCTACGGCAACTATGTGACAGGGATTGTCTTTCGTGGCGACTTTGGGCGCTCGTACTTTAACAATGGCGAGCCGGTGATGGCGCTGATCCAGCGCGGCTTTCCCAACACGGCGACTCTGGCGAGCTTAGCCTTGCTCTTCTCGCTGGGAATCGGGATTCCGACTGGGATTCTGGCGGCGGTGAAGGCCAATAAGATCGTGGACCGAGCCGCGATGAGTGCGGCACTGCTCGGAGTTGCGGTTCCCTCGTTTGTGCTCGCGCCACTCCTGACACTCTTTTTCGCCGTCCAGCGAAATTTACTGCCACCCATGGGCTTTGCACTGGGGGATACCAGCCGGATGCAGCCCCCGTTCTTTATCCTTCCGGCGATTGTGCTCGGGGCGCGCTCCGCAGCGCTGATGGCACGCATGACCCGCTCAGCGATGCTGGATGTGCTAGGGCAAGACTATATTCGAACGGCACGGGCGAAGGGCTTATCGGACGGCGTGGTGCTCTTTAAGCACGCGCTGAAGAACGCCTTTCCGCCTATCATGACAGTCGCGGGCACGACCTTTGGCTACCTGCTCTCCGGCTCGTTCGTGGTGGAGACGTTTTTTCAGATTCCGGGCCTAGGCTACCAGTCGATCTTCGCGATCCAGCAGCGTGACTATCCCGTGATTCAGGGGCTTGCCTTGCTCATGGCCTTTATCTTTGTGATGGTGAACCTGATGGTGGATATTCTCTACGGTGTGCTAGATCCCCGCGCACGCTCCGCAGGGGGCAAGCGCTGATGCAAGAGCTCAAGAAAAACAAAATCGCCTTTGCTAGCCTAATCTTTCTGGGACTGCTGGTGCTCGTGGCGCTCTTTGCAAACTTTCTCGCACCGTATCCGTTTGCGGAGCAGAAGCTAGTGGATCGGATGCAGGGCCCGAGCGCGGCGCACCGGCTCGGCACCGATGACCTGGGACGCGATATTCTCTCCCGGCTGATCTACGGCGCACGAATCTCGCTCTCGGTGGCGGTCTTGGTAGAGCTGTTTGTGGTGACCATTGGCGTAACAGTCGGGCTGATCGCGGGGTTCTTTGGCGGCTGGGCGGAGACGGTTCTCATGCGCATCACTGACACGCTGCTCGCCTTCCCCGATGTGCTTCTCGCGATTTTACTTCTCGGGACACTCGGTGCGGCGGCATCCAAGCCCGAGATATCGCTTATTCTCGTGGTGCTCTCGCTGGGAATTACCGGCTGGCCGCCGCTGGCACGCCTCGTCCGTGGGCAAGTGCTTTCTCTGCGAAAGCGCGAGTTTGTGGAGGCAGCGATTGCGATGGGGGCGAGTAACGGGCGGATTCTACTCAAGCACATCCTGCCCAACCTGCTCTCCCCGATTATCGTCGCCGTGACGGTAGACGCGGCGGGCGTTATCTTAGCCGAAGCGACCCTCTCGTTTCTGGGGATCGGTGTCCAGCGCCCGTTTCCCTCGTGGGGCCGCATGATCAACGACGCGCTCGACTACTACCGCAGCGAGCCGCGTCTCGTCTTCTGGCCCGCCATCTGCCTCTCACTTACCGTCATCGCCCTCAACTTCCTCGGCGACGGCCTCCGAGACGCGCTCGATCCCCGAAAACGCCAAGGACACTAGAAAAATCAGGCGGGAGCTGGCCGACTAGCGGCTTAGGAGGCTGCGGATCATTCTTATTCTAGCAACGTTTCTGTGCACCAGCAATGCCCCGTCTTGAAACGAGCGATCTCGCGGGCACTAACGCCTGCTCTCCCGCAGGTGCTTCGCCGAGCACGAACTTGGCGAGCACTTACCCTAGGAGTATAGCGACGGGAATACTGGCTTGTGGTGCGGCTAGCGGAGTAACGCTCTCTGTCTCGGCGAGGTTACGAATATCACCCCAACCGTTAGATCCGGGGTTTCGATGGACGTAGAGACGGCGGTTTTCGACATCAAGCACCCAGTACTCGGGAATACCAGCGCGGGCGTAGAGCCCGGCTTTGGTGGTGAGATCGTCCTGGATTGTGCTAGAGGAGACCTCAACGAGAAGGCGGATATCTTCTGGGCCGGGGTGCTGCTCGGTGTAGGCATCGGCGGTGTTTGTCGTTATAGCGATGTCGGGTTCTGGCTCGTCTTCGGAGCTGAGAACGATGGGAAGTCGGACGCGAATATGTTCCGCCCCAAACGTCAGTAGCGCTGACATTGCTCGGCGGATACTGGTTGCTTCACGCGGCGTGGGAAGCGGAATCTGATAGATCGTGCCCTGAAGCAGTTCCCAACGATCAGTTCCTAATAGCCCCAGTTCACCAAGCCGATGGTACTCGGTTCGAGTCCAGCGTTTGGGGTGCATAGACTAATTTGAGACAGGAGCCATGATGAAGTTCGTGTTGGGGAGCTTCAAGAGCCGTTGCGCTTCGCCGAGGACGAACTTGGCGTCGGTGAAGGGCGCAAAGCCCGTGTCCATCCAGCGGAGCTTGCCAGTCGCGTCTACGAGAAACGTGCCGTGGAGGGCCATGTCCTCGAAGTCGTCGAAGGCTTTCCAGGACTTGAAGGTCTTGAGATCCGGGTTGGCAAGAATGGGGAAGGGCATGGCCTTCATCTTCTTGACCTGCTCTTGTGGATCAAGGCTCACGGCGACGATCTCAATCCCGGCTTTCTTGAAGCCCTCAGACTCCGCGGCGAAGGCATTGACCTGCTCCATGCACTTGTCGCAGGCGGAGCCGAGGAAGAACAAGACGAGCACGGGCTTTCCTGCGTAGTCTTTGAGGCTGATTTTCTTGCCGTTGCCGTCTTTGAGCGAGAGACCCGGCGCGATAGGGGGCATCCAGGAGAGTGGCCCGAGACTCTCGATCTTGGGGCGGGGAAGTGCGAGGGGATCGGCAGGAAGAGCGCCACGCCAGTCCGCGGAGGAAGACACGCCACACTGCTGGGCGATGGGGGCAAGTGCGGCAAGAAGCGGAGTGTCTAGCTCGGCGCGGGCGGCGAGGGGACGGAGTTTTTCCAGCTCCGCCTTGGCTTCGTCGAGCTTGCCTGCGGCATGGAGCACCCGAACCAGAGTTGCTTGGGGGAGCACCTGGTTGGGGCGGCCTTTGGCGGCATCACGGGCCAGGGTGAGGGCCTTTTCTATCTCGCCCAGCTGGAGCCGGAGCAGTGCCTCACGCTCCTTGGGAAGCCCGGCGGCATCGAGCTGCTTGCTGGCCTCCGCCGTATTGTTCTCACCCAGCGCGGCGTAGCACTGCACCGCGGCGACAGCTTTCTCACTGCTCTTGAGCTTGGTGAGCTCATCGAGATACTGCTGGCCCAGAGCACGCTTGCCTGTGGCGTAGGCCGCGCAGCCCAGAAGGCGCAGGCGGTTCTTCTCCCAGTCAGACTTGCTCGGGACACTCTCGATCTTCTCGCTCAGAGCCGCTTCCCAGAGCTCGTAGCGCTCCAGGGTCTCCACAAGACGAGGCAGTCCCTGGCTGGCGCTCCCCGAGAAGCCTGCGAGCGTATTGAGCTTGGGATGGCGCGGGTTGGCGACGAGATTTCGCGCCACTTCCAGCGCTTTTTGGGGCTGGCCGGTGAACTGGAAGCTCTCCGAGAGCCACTGGTTGTTGTGGGCGTAGTTGAAGATCTGGTCGGGGATGATCTGGACACGGCCCATGTGCGCATGATCCACACGCGCCGACGCTTCCTGCGAGACAGCAGCATCGCTGTAGCGCTTGAGCTGGGTGTAGATATGGCCTTCCATGTGCCACATGTGGGCGCTTGCTTGTTGCGAGAGCCCGGACTTGTGCGCGGAGTCTAGCGCGTTTTCGTTGTTTGGTTTGTCCCAGAGGTGGATGCGATAGTGATGGATCGGGTGCATCGGGTTGGTCGCGAGCACTTCTTGAGCCAGCCGCTCCACTTCGTCTTGGCGCGGCTTGTCAAACGCCCGCTCTTGCAGTTCATGGGCGAGCTGCGCTGTGGCCTCGATATCGAGAGGATTATCGGCGACAAGCTTGCGGAGGGCAGCGATATACTCATCGTTCTTGCCATTGGCAAAGAGACTAATCGCGTCAATGTAGCCCTGCTCGCGCTTGCTGGCATTCTTGCGCTTCTCGACGGCTTTCTCGGCGAAGCCCTTGGCACGGGTGCGGTTGTTCACATTGGCGCGTGCCATGCCCCAGTAGGCCATTGCAAACTCAGGGTCGAGGTCGGCGGCTTGGCGAAACGAGCGCTCAGACTCAAAGTACCAGTAGGCATGGATCTGCGCGACGCCCTGCTCGAAAAACTTCTGTGCCTGCTTGTTTTTCGTGCTGGTAGGAAACTCAATCTTCGGGATTCCCTTCATCAGCACTGCTTTTTGGCGTGGCCCTTCGTTGAATGCCTCACCCTGCATCGAGTGTCCAAAGGCAGGTTTAACGGGCTCTTGCGCGTGGGCGAGAGCGGCGAAACCAAGAAGGGCAAAACAAGGCAGCACGTAGCGTCTCATACGAATAAGTTTCCTTTGGCGAATTGTACCCTGTCTGCATCCGTTGTGCTGGGTGAATTTTCATGGCATTGCTATAGTCGTCTTGCTTGAGATTCTTTCAAGCGCTGGATACCGAGCTGGGCCCAGTCCTCTTCGACGGAGGGCTCTGGCGGCCACTGCTCAAGGATGACACTCTGGCAGCGATCTCCCATGCGCTCTAGCGTCGTCGCAAAATCGACTAGGCCTGTTCCTGGCTCACAGCCGCGTATATCAAAGCCCATTAAGTGCCCTACCGGCTGAATCGTAACGTCTTTCAGGTGCAGACAGAGCGTGAGAGGAGCCAGATGATCCAGGACGGTTTGTAGATCTTCTCCCGCCCCCATAGAGTTGGCTGTATCCAAGCAGATCCCAACCAAGGGAGATCCTAACGTGTAGATGATCCAGGCGAGCGCTCTGGCTGAGAGCCTGCCGTGGTTTTCAAGTGCCAGAGTGCAGCCCTGCTCTTCTAAAACAGGCAGAAGCTCCTGGAGAGCTGCGATAATCTCCTGGGGTTCTGGCTCGTGATCGTGGGTATCTATTGCTAAACGGAGGAGTGGCGCGTCTAATTTTTTCGCCAAGGCCAGCGCTTTAGGGACATTGGCAAGCCCACGGACTCCCAGCTCCACTCTCAGTCCCGCAGCTTTCAATGTCGCCAGCTCGCTCTCGGTCAGTTCAAAAAGAGGGATATTGTCGCAGAGCTGGATGGTATCTAGTCCCGCCGCTTGGGCACGGCGCGCAATCTCCAGGGCCGTGAGTTTTTTAGCGCGTGCTGCCCAGGGCCAGGTGTAGGAGCCCACACCAAAGTGTTTTAACGTTACCATCTAATAGATTTCTCCTTACTTCCGCCTATTACTTGCCATGGACACCCTGGGTTCGGGTTTTGATGGCGTAGAGTCCCTTGCTGGCTGTGATAAAGAGTGTCTTTCTATCTTTGCCGCCGAAGCTGACATTGGCGGTCCAGCCCTCGGGCACGGGAATGTTCTCGATCTGCTTGCCGGTTTTATCAAAGACCGTCACGCCCTTGCCGGTCAGATAGAGATTGCCTTCACTATCGAGTGTCATGCCATCGGAGCCGAGCGAGCAGAAGAGCTTCTTATTTGCCAGGGAGCCGTCTTTTTGAATCTCGTAGGAGTAGGTCTTGCCAGCTCCGATATCGGCGACATAGAGCGTCTTGCCATCGGGCGTCCCGGTGATCCCGTTGGGCTGCGTTAAATCCGTGGCAACAGCTCTCAGGGTCTTGTGATCGGGCGTAAGAAAATACACGTACTGTCCGGCGGGCTGCATGGCTTTATCGCGCTTCCAGTAAGGCCGGACATAGAGCGGATCGGTGAAGTAGAGGCCACCGGTTTTCTTCGGGTGCACCCAGACATCGTTGGGGCCATTGAGCAGCTTGCCCGCGGGATCGGCCAGCACCACCACCGAGACTTTCTTATCTTTCCCAATCTTCCAGAGCTGATTCTGGTCATCCGCGCAGCTCCACAGGTTGCCCGCCGCATCAAAGTACATCCCATTGGAGCGCCCACACGGCTGCATAAACGTCGAGAGCTTGCCCTCGACACTCCAGACCAGGATCCGATCGTTGGGCTGGTCGGTAAAGTAGACATTGCCCTGCGCATCTGCCGTCGGGCCTTCGGTAAACGAAAACTCTCCGGCCAGCTTCTCAAGAGCCGCGCCCGGAGCAATCACAGAGGGGGTAGAAGTAGTATTCATGCCCTATAGTCTACCTGAACTTGACAAGAGTTATAACTAATGTTATAATTCTTGCTATGAAAGCAAAGATTATCAGTGTGGGAAACTCGGCAGGGATTATCTTGCCTAAGGAAGTATTGGACTCGCTGAAGGTAGAGAAGGGGGATACCCTCTATATTCGCGAGACGACAAGTGGTTATGAAGTCTCTCCTTACGATCCTGAGTTTGAGCGCACCATGGAACTCGCAGAGAAAGTCATGCGTGAGGATCGTGATGTCTTGCGACGCCTGGCCCAGTAGCCATGAAAGAGCCGATTTGGTTTACTATTGAGGAAGTTTTTGCGATACATGAGCGACAGATCTCACGATTTGGTGGCTCCCCAGGATTGCGGGATCAGGGTATGCTAGAATCCGCACTTGCTCGTGCTCAAAATCTCTGGAGCTATGGCGAGCCTGAACCAGATATAGCGGCACTTGCGGCAGCTTATGCCTTTGGAGTCATCAAGAATTATCCTTTTGTCGATGGGAATAAGCGCGTTGGCTATGTCCTTGCGCGTGTTTTCTTGCTCAAAAATGGCTGGGATACCGAGGCAAGTGCGGAAGACAAATATCTGACTTTCTATGCCGTAGCGGCAGGAGAGCGGAGTGAGGAGGAGCTGGCCGTGTGGATACGCAACCACACACAGCAAGTGAGCGAATGAAATTATTACCCATTCAGTACGAAGAGACGATTCGGGCAGCACTAATCGAAGACATTGGGGCGGGGGATGTGACGACGCTGCTCTCGGTGCCTGCGGGGAAGACGGCCCGTGGTGTCTTTCTGGTGAAGGCAGAGGGCGTGATCTGTGGGCTTGAGCTTGCGGCGTGTGCGTTTCGGCTAGTTGACCCCGCAATCGAGTTCACGCCGCTGGTCGCCGATGGGACGCGGGTGAGCTACGGCGATATTGTCGCCAAGCTCTCCGGCCCGGCGCAGAGCCTGCTCACGGGCGAGCGGGTGGCGCTGAATTTTTCGCAGCGGCTCTCCGGGACAGCGAGCTTGACGCAGAAATTTGTGGACGCGGTGGCGGGGACAAAGGCCCGGATTGTGGACACACGTAAAACCACGCCGGGGCTACGGACACTGGAGAAATACGCCGTGCGCTGTGGCGGGGGACACAACCACCGCGACGGGCTGGGCGATGGCGTGCTGATCAAAGACAACCACTTGGCAGCAGGAGGTGGGGTCGTCGCGTGCGTTTCAAGAGCGCGGGAGCATGCGCCACACACGCTTCGCATCGAAGTCGAGTGCAAGAATTTAGCGCAAGTGGACGAGGCAGTTGCCGCAGGGGCAGATATCTTGCTCTTAGACAACATGAGCAATGAAATGCTTCGTGAAGCCGTTGAAAAGATCGCAGGACGGGCGCTGGCGGAGGCATCGGGCGGGGTAAACCTGGCGACTGTGCGCGGGATTGCGGAGACGGGTGTGGACATTATCTCGGTGGGCGCGCTAACGCACTCCGCCGCCGCGCTGGACATCTCGCTGGACTTCACCGAGTGATATTCGGCCACACGGTTGTCGCGCTGGAGAGCTGTACCTCTACTCAGGACGAAGCCCGAAAATATCTCGCTCAGCCGGGGACGGTGGTCACGGCGAAGGAGATGAGTGCAGGGCGTGGGCGGCTTGGTCGGCGCTGGGTAGCTCCATCGGGCACAAACCTCTGCGCGACATTGATTGGGCCACGTGTGGAGTCTGCACGACTCTGGGAGCTGGCGCCTCTTGTGGGGCTAGCTGCCGCTGAAGCCGTCCGTGTGCTTGGCTTCGATGCCCAGGTGCGCTTTCCCAACGACCTTTTTCTCCAAGGCCGCAAGCTGGGCGGGGTGCTGATTGAGGTCGAGGCAGGCCAGCCCCTGATCGGGGTGGGAATTAATGTCAAGCCGCGCGTCTGGCCACCAGAGCTGGAAGAGAAAGCAATCGCACTGGGCAACGCGGTGGAGATTGCAGCGCTGGAGAGCGCTCTGTGGGAGACACTAAACCGGCGCTGGTCACTCTGGGAGCGAGATGGGCTCGCGGCAATTCTCCCCGACTGGCACGCACTGCTTGACCCCGAGGCACGCCGAGTCTTTGTGCTAGAGAACCAAGAGACTCTCTGCAAAGTGGCGCTGCTCAGCGCCTCGGGGCAAGTCACCCTAGAGCTTCCCGACCGCTCCCTCCGCACGGTCTCCGCCTCCGAGGTGATCTTTGGTGAGGACTGATTTAATTGTCACGACGAGCCATAAGCCCGACGCGGCGCTTGCGGCGCGGGCGGCGGGGTTTGCGCAGGAGCTCGGTTGTGCCCTGGCGGGACGGCACGCCGAGGGGATGCCCGTGGTTTTTGGGCGCTACCCGGAGGCGCAAAAGGCACTGATCGTGCAGAGTGCCCGCTTGCTTCTGGTAGACCGCGTAGGCCACGAGGTCTTCTTCCACCCCAATCTCGGGGCGCTTCGGCTTCGTAACCTGCTCCGAGGCCACCCAGACTATCTCCAGCTTGCCATGCAGCTTGTCCCCGGCGAGTCCGTTCTCGACTGCACGCTGGGCCATGCAGGCGAGGCGACCCTGTGTGCCTTCTTGGTAGGCGAGACGGGGGAGGTGCACGGGATCGAGGGAAGCCGCGAGCTGGGAATCGTCACGCGTGAGGGGCTGAGGGTGTTTGAAACCGAGAACCGAATTATCAATGCCGCGATGCGTCGGATCCAGGTCGTGCACCTGGGGCATCACTTAGAGTTTCTCAAAGCCTGCCCCGATAAGCGCTACGACGTGGTCTACTTCGACCCGTTTTTTGATGTTGCCGTGGACATGACCGAAGAGACGATGGGGGCACTGAAGGCATTTGGCGATCATAGTATCCTAACACTAGAAGCCATTACGCAGGCAAAGCGCATCGCACGGCGCTTGGTGGTCGTGAAAACGGCCCGCTGGTCGGAGCTGCTTGCGGAGCTTGGAATCACGGAGTTTGTCGGCGCGAGACACCGGCGCGTGGTCTACGGGACTCTCTCCGTATCAGACTCGGAAAAATCTGCGACGGAAGGCTAGAAATACTGTCTCAAGTAAGCGTGAGATACGTCGCCGCTTGTTTTTGCCTCCTACTAGTGGGCTGTGGGCCGCGTAGACCTCAAGTAAAAGCCACTCTCAAGCCAGCCGCGACTCCGGTTCCCATGACGGGCGAGCTGTCCCGCTCCCACGCCGTCTTCTCGGATGGCAAGGGCAATCGCAAGCTGGAGCTGTGGGGAACCAAGACAAGCCTGGGAGAAAAAGAGGGCGCACAGATGGAAGGAACATCTGCGATTCTCTACCAGGAAGGGAAACCCGCGCTCAAAATCGTCGCGAAGAATGTTCGGATTGAGATTGATGGCCGAAAACCAAGCCGCCTGACAGCTCAGGGGAGTGTCTCCCTCGAAACAATGGGCCAGCTTGATGCTCGAACGATAAAGTGTAATAACTTGGTCTGGCTTCCGAAAGATAATCCGCTACAAGGTGTCTTGGAAGGCAGCGGAAATGTCGCCTTTCTCTCGGGTGCAGATATGGAACTCTACGGCTCCCGATTTACCGCAGACTCCGTACTCCAGAAACTCAAAATTTTGCCATGAAAAACTCTCTCCTCGCTCTTGCGTCTCTCTGCCTTCTCGTGCCCCTTGTCCACGGTGCACAGAAAGCCCCCACGAATACCTCACGCATCGGGGATTTTATTCTCAACTGGCGCAGTGGCACCATTGAGATTGTCGGGCCAACGCCAAGTGGGAAAGTGACGGCAACGCTTCTGGGAAATGCAGCGCCCGTCGCCATGGTCTCTCAAGAAGCGGGCAGTGAAGCCCTCAAAAAAGCAAAGCTCAAGTCACGACGGCGTGAGCTAAGCGCGAAAAAGATTGTTGCTGTTGCTGTCAATGTGAGTGTCAAGGGAAAAAAAGCCTTTGTTAGTGGCGCGACCTTGACTGCCAACGTGAGCATTCTCTTGGAACAGCTCGATCTGGAAGGCAATAAGCAGACAATAAAAGTGCGCTGTGATGAAGCGATCTTCAAAGCGGGGACAAAGCCGGGAATGGGGCGGATTGATTTTTCGGGTAATGCACACCTGTGGAGCTATGGTGCTCTGGATACAGAGACATCGGTAGACAGTGGCTGGATTGACCTGGGTGATCCCGAGGATGCGGAGAACAAGCCGCCGACGCTTCACCTGGGTGCGGGAAGTACCACGGGCAACATCAAGGAAGAGCCAGAGAAGAAAAAGAAGTGATGAGCGATGTAACGCGCCGGATTGAGGTGACAGAGCTTGCCAAGGTGTACCGCAAGCGCCGGGTAGTAGATGGCGTCTCGCTGAGCTTTGAGCAGGGGGAGATCGTCGGGCTGCTCGGCCCTAACGGTGCGGGAAAGTCCACGACGTTCTACATGATTGTCGGGCTGATCCGCCCCGATAGTGGAAAAGTGCTACTGGATGGCAAGGATGTCACGAAAATGCCCATGTACCAGCGAGCGCGGCGCGGGATCGGCTACTTAGCGCAAGAGGCCAGTGTCTTTCGCAAGCTCACGGTCCGCGAGAACGTGATGCTCGTGCTGGAGATGACCGGCTGCCCGCGCAAAGACCGCCGCGCACGTGCCGAGCAGCTCATGGAAGACCTCAAGGTGACCCACCGTGCCAGTGCCCGTGGGGCGGAGCTCTCAGGTGGGGAGCGGCGGCGTGTCGAGATTGCGCGCGCCCTGGCCGCCAATCCGTCGTTCTTGCTCCTGGATGAGCCCTTTGCCGGAATTGATCCCCGCGCTATCGAGGATATTCAGGAGATGGTTCAGGAGCTACGCAATCGTGGCCTCGGCGTGCTGATCACCGACCACAACGCCGCCGCGACGCTCAACCTCACTGACCGAACCTACGTGATCGTGGATGGTAAAGTGGTCTTTGAGGGCACACGCGATGAAGTGGCACAGAACGACGATGTCCGCCGCTTCTATCTTGGGGAGAACTTCAAGCTGTGACCCGTACAGATCGGGTGGTGCTCTTAGAGATCGTCGGGCCATTTTTTGGCTCGGTGCTACTTTTCACGAGCCTGTTTCTGGCTGCGGGCGAGCTGCAAAAACTAGCGGAGTTCTCACAAAAAGGTGTTCCCCCAAGCTTCTTGCTGACCATGGTGCTCTTCACCATGCCCTATATTCTGGCCTACACGATTCCCATGGCGATGCTCCTTGCCACGCTCCTGGGCTTTGGGCGGCTCTCAGGCGACTCGGAGATCGTGGCGCTCTTTGCCTCAGGGACGAGCTTTCCGCGCATCATGGCTCCGGTGGTCGGGTTCGCTCTGGCCATTGCGCTTCCGATTATCGCCATCAACCACAGCCTTATTCCCGCCGCCAACCACAAGCGCGAGAAAATGGCCATGGACATCCGCCAGCGCGGCTCCACAGCCAAAGCGACAACGGAGGCTTTTACGCTCGCGGTCAAGGCGGGAGACAACCAGCAGTACATTGTGCACGCCGCGGGTGGGGTGCGCTTCGGTGCAGGTGGAAAAGCCTACTTAGATCGGGTGGGGATTCTGCTCTACGAGAAAGGGATGCCCGTCGCAGCGGTGGGAGCACGGCGGGCGGAGTGGAAGATCGGGACGACGTCCTGGGTACTGATTGAGGACAAGCCCGGTGAGCTCTGGATGGCAGAGAGCCAGAAGAGTGTGGTGCTCTATGGCCGCCAGATCCGGCTACGGGAAGTCGAGCTGGGCAAGCCCAAAGAGCTGGAGAGCTTAGAGGGGCGCGTCACCGAGCTCTCGACGGAAAAGCTGGCCGAGCGAGCAGAGCTTCGGCACGCAGAGGGCGACCATGCCGCAGCACGCGAGGCGGAGATTGAGGCGCAAGCACGGGTCTCGTTTCCTCTGTCCGCGCTGGTCTTTGCCATGGTCGGAGCGCCGCTGGGAATCCAGAGAACGCGCTCAGGCAAGGGGATGGGCTTTGGTCTCTCAGTGCTGGTCACTTTTGTCTACTGGACAACGGTGCAGATCTTTCAGGCGATTGGGAAAGGCGGGGGAATGCCCGCGCTCGTGGCCTGTGAGCTGCCCAACCTTTTAGGAATTGGCGTGGGAGTCTGGCTGATCTGGCGGGTCAGCCAGCGAGGCGCGGTAAACTAAGAATATCGTGAATACGACACTTCTGTTTTTTGCTCTTCTGGTACCTGTCTCTGGCTTTATTGCCTGGGCGGGGGATCGGATTGGGCATGTTATCGGCAAGCGTCGCCAGTCCCTCTTTGGGCTCCGTCCCCGGCACACCGCAATCTTGATCACGATCTTGACGGGCGTCGGAATCTCAGCAGCCTCGTTTGGGATGATGTTTCTCTCCTCGGCGAGCTTTCGGGATGTGGTTCAGCGCGGCAGCCAGCTCCGGCGAGAGAATGAGCAGCTCAGTCAGAAGATTCAGGAGACGGGCGAGCGGGTCAAGCAGCTTCAGAGCGCTGCTGTTCTCGCCGACCAAGAGCGCCAGCGCGCCGAGCAGGCCCGTATCGAGGCGGCAAAGCGTCGCACCGAGGCGGAGGGAAAGTTTAGCGAGGCCACGGTAAGCCTGAAGCAAGCAGAAGAGGCACTGGCTACGGAGAAAGCGCGGCTGGGACGGACACAAGGCTCGTTGGAGGCAGCGGAGCGCCAAGTTGGTCTGGCTCGTGGGGCGGTGCGCGAGGCTCGGCAGCGCCGCGAGAAGGCAGAAGCAGCAGCGAAGACGATCGAGGTACGGCTGACGTCTGCGCGGGAAGAGGCCAAGAAAGCCCAGCTGCTCGCGGGGCGTGCGACGCGTGAGTTCAATCTGGTGGTGCAGGAGCAAAAGCGGCGACTCACGGGGCAACGAGGCGAGCTGGCGGCTCTGGGGGTGCAGGTTGTCGAACAGACAAAGCGCCTTGCCGATCAGCAGCGCACGCTGGATGAGCAGGGAGGGCAGGCGGAGCGCCAGAAGCGCGAAGTTATGCGTCTTGCCAGCGAGCTGGAGACGCTGGAAGAGCAGCGCAAAGAGCTTGCGGCACGCCGCAAAGAGGCACAGGAGTCGCTTGATGAGGCTCAGGCATCCCTCAATGAAATCTCCAAAACAACCATGGCCTTACGCAATGGCCAGATTAGCTACCGTGTTGGTGAGGAAGTGGCTCGCTTAGGCATCACGGGCGGCAGTGAGTGGAAGGTTCACAACGCGCTGGAGGGCTTGCTCACCGTGGCCTCGCGACAGGCAGAGAAGCGGGGGGCTCGCATGGCTTCGGGGGCAATCCGTGCTGTCTGGATTCCTGAGCGCCGGGTGATGGACGAAGCTGGGAAACTGCAGAGTATCGCGGAGTTTGAAGCGATTCACACGGCAGCGAAAAACATCAGCAAGTCCAAGGACGAAGTGGTGGTGGTGGTGACGGCGCTGGGCAATGCGGTGATGGGGGAGCCTGTGCCCGTGGACATTCGCACGTGGCGCAACCCGCTGATCCTAACCGCAGGGCAGCCACTGGGCGAGCTGGTGCTGGAGGGAAATCGCCCGGGTGCCGAGATCGCAGACTCTCTCTATCGGTTTCTACGCGGCGAGGTTCACAAGAAGCTTTTGGAGGCGGGGACCATTCCTTTTGGCGATGCAGACGAACAGAGCGTGGGGGAGACGAGCATGGCTACCCTGCTCAAGGCACTGGATGCGGTACGTGCGATCCGAACCAAGGCCCGTGTGACCGTCCGCGCCGCCAAAGATCTGCGCGCCGCCGATCCCGTGGCGCTGGAGTTTGAGGTCAAGCCCGTCGAGCCGCCCACCATCACGATCTCAGACCGATGAGAGTTCTTGCGATAGACCCAGGAACCGCCAAGTGCGGTGTTGCGGTTGTCGAGCCGGGAGGAAAAATCCTGCACCTGGAGATTGTTCTGACCGAGCAGCTCGCTAGCCGTGTCGCGGAGCTTTGTGCCCAGTACTCTCCCGCGCAGCTCCTGATGGGAAACGGGACACAGAGCAAGGCCCTCGCCGCGCTCCTCCCCGAGGTGATTTTTGTCCCCGAAGCCTACACCAGCCAGCGTGCCCGCCAGCGCCTCAGCGTCGCCCGTCCCTGGTGGCTGCGCTGGCTTCCCCTCACCCAGCCCTACGATGACCTCGTCGCCGTGATCCTCGCCGAAGACTGGCTTGCGGGGCAGGAATCGCGCCTCTCTTTGCCGAAGTAATCGGCATGAAACGAATATTTTTGCTGGCCGCGGCACTCACGCTTGCGGTGACGGCACACGCCGATGTGAAGCTTCCCGCGATTCTCAACGAGAGCATGGTGCTCCAGCGCAATGCTCCTCTGAAGTTCTGGGGCTGGGCCGATGAAGGCGAGCAAGTGACCGTGGAGTTTCTGGGACAGAAGAAAACGGTGACTGCCAAGAACGGAGCCTGGGAAGTGGTGCTCAAGGGCGTACGAACGGCAGGGGGGCCGTTTCCGCTGACGATCTCCGGCAAGAACAAGATCGAGTTCAAGGACATTCTGATGGGAGAGGTCTGGGTGTGCTCGGGGCAGAGCAATATGGAGTGGAGCCTCAAGAACTCGTTCCAGTCCGATGCGGATATCGCAAAAGCGGCCAACCCCACGATACGGCTCTTCATGGTGAAGAATGTTCGCTCAGACAGCCCCAAGCAGGATGTTGAAGTGCAGCTGCCTTGGAGCGCGGCGGCCCCTGAGAGCGTGCAAGGCTTCTCCGCCGTGGGCTACTACTTCGGGCGGATGCTGAGTGAAAAACTTGGAGTTCCGATTGGCCTGATTTCGTCGGACTGGGGCGGCACGCCCGCTGAGTCCTGGACCCCTGAGGAGCGCATTCTCGGCAATGGAGCGCTTAAGCCTCTTGCCGACAGCTACCCGGCGGCCTTTGCCCGCTACGACGAGCAGCGCAAAAAATGGGCGACGGAATCCGCGCAGGCAAAGCTGGAGGGCAAGACACCGCCCGCCGCGCCGCGTGCCCCGTGGCGCTACTCCGAGCTCTACAACGCCATGATCGCGCCCCTCACGAAATACGGGATTCGGGGCGCAATCTGGTACCAGGGAGAGTCCAACGCCAGCCGTGCGATGCAGTACCGTGAGCTCTTCCCCACCATGATCGAGGGCTGGCGCTCGGTCTGGAACAACAAGGAGATGCCCTTCTATCTGGTGCAGCTCGCGCCGTTTCAGGCCAGTGGCCCCCAGAAAACGGAGTACGCGGAGCTGCGTGAGGCCCAGACCCTCGCCACGCAGCGGCTCCGCAATGTCGGGATGGCCGTCATCACCGATGTGGGGGAAGAGAAAGACATTCACCCCAAGAAAAAGCAGCCCGTCGGGGAGCGCCTCGCACTTCTGGCACGCCGCGATGTCTACAAAGAGAAATCTCTGGTGGCGCAGGGGCCGACTTTTAAGGCCGCTGCTTTTGCCGGGGCAAAAGCGACCGTCACGTTCGCCAACACGGGGAGCGGTCTCATGGCCGCTCCTGCGGACTCGAATGGCGTCGCGGTGGAGACAGGGAAAGTTGTCGGCTTCCAGCTTGCGGGCGATGACGGCACGTTCTACCCCGCCGATGCCGTGATCGAGGGCAGCGATAAAGTAGTCGTCACCTGCGCCCAAGTGCCCTTGCCCAAGGCCGTCCGCTACGCCTTTATCAACTTCCCTATCACCAACCTCTGGAACAAAGAGGGCCTCCCCGCCGGGCCGTTCCGCTCGGACAGCCCCAAGTAAGCGAGGCGAAACTTAACTCAGGGGCTGGCCCAGCAGCCCCTGAATAGCACCTATATCTGGGTTTTTAAGGGAAAATGACAGGTAAAGCAATCGTCGAGAGCTATCTCGTCCGCCTGGAAAAGCTCGGGGCCGTGCGTGCCAAGCCCATGTTTGGAGAGTGGGGCGTCTATCTCAACGAGAGCTTCGCGGCGATTATCGGTGAGGGACGGCTGTATCTCAAGGTCAAGGGCGTGCCAGAGAACCTCGTAGAGGAGCTTTTCGGCAATCGTAACCAGCCCTACGACGGCGCAAAAAACTACGCCGAAGCTGAAGCGACCGACTTTGAAGACGCAGAGTGGGTCGCCGCCGTAAAAAGCGCCTTGCTGGCCGCGAGAGTCTACAAAGCTGAAATCTAGGCAAACTTGCTGGCAAACGGGTGGGGCTTACGGTAGGATGAACTGCCCATGTCTGACTTCCCGACACCCACGCCTACCCCGAAATCCATTGATGTTGCTGACCTTGCTGCTGGCCTGAACGAGCAGCAGCTACAGGCGTTTTTGCACACGCGAGGCGCGGCGCTGGTGCTGGCGGGAGCGGGGTCTGGCAAGACGACGGTTCTCATTCGGCGCATTGCACGCCTCATCGCCGAGGGCGTGCCGCCGGAGAAGATTCTGGTGGCGACATTTACCCGCCGCGCCGCTGATGACATGGCCGAGCGCCTGGCAAAGCTCCTCGGGGAAGAGGCGATCGCAGGGCTCTGGATCGGGACGTTTCACTCGCACTGCTTGCGCATCCTCAAGAAAGAGTGGGCGGAGCGCTTTGGCAAAGAGGGACGTTTTGATCTAGCCGACGAGTACTGGCAAAAGCGGGTCTGCCGAGCGATTCTGGGCAAGACCAGCCACTACAAGTCGCTCCCACAGCCGCCGTTTGGGCAGAACATGCGCCTGGACCCGAAGCTCGCGCTGCTGGCCGTCTCCGCGTCGAAGAACTGTGGTCATAGCTGCGAAGAGGCCGAGAGTGCTCTGACCCGCCTCTACCCAGACTGGGAAGAAGCGCAGGTACTGAGCGTCGCCAAGTTCTGGCGCTGCTACGAAAAAGCCAAAGAGAAGGAGATGGATGTCCTCTCGAAAGTCCCAGCCAAGCGCCTCGACTTCGATGATCTTCTCATTGAGGCGCTCTTTCTCATCCGTGACGATAAAGCGGCCAATGCGGAGTATCTAAGTAAGTTCGACTATATCTTAGTGGACGAGACCCAGGACACGAGTGAGGTGCAGTGGCAGCTTGCTCGCCTGCTGGCTAAGAAGCACGGGAACTTGTTTATTGTGGGCGATGTCGGCCAGAGCATCTATGGCTTCCGTGGCTGTGATCCCAAGCGCACCGTGATGGGCTTTCAGACCAGCTACCCCGGCGGTGAGATCATCCGCCTGCCCGCCAACTACCGCTCGCAGGGAACCATCGTGACGGTTGCCAACGAGCTCATCGCCCACGCCGAGCTCGACGACCGCTACCGACTCTTGATGGAGCCCACCCGCCTCTCCGCACAAGAGCCTTGGCTCTCACAGCACTTAGACGCCGAAGCCGAGGCGCTCTGGGTGGTGGAGCGCCTTCGGGAGCAGATGAGCACCGAGCCGAACATGGCCTTTCGCGACTTTGCGCTGCTCTACCGCACCAATGCCTACTCACGCTGCTTCGAGGACGCGCTGATCAATGCGGGCATTCCCTACCAGATCACCGGCGGCACAAGTTTTTA
>JAPLCP010000115.1 GCA_026392155.1 Armatimonadota bacterium
AAGTCTCGATGCCACATCAATCATTTTGCCCTTCGTGCTCGCCTCTATCGAGAAGCCCTCAGTGCTGCTTTTTCGGGTTGGCAGGAGCTACGCCAATCGGGGCTAGCTCCAGCTATCACACTGTGACTGCGTAAGGTGAGTGATTAAAAACGATCCGACCCTCTCGTTTGTGGGCGCGGCGGGAGCACTCTACTCCGTGGATCGCTACGAGAAAGACCGCAAGAGCCAGGACAAAGGCGAGCGTGCCCGCGCCAGCCTGTTCTCTAAGCCCTACATCAACCGCGACGGCGAGCGCTACTACCGACGGACGATGATCTCGAAGGGAGAGAAGTACTACCAGTTCAAACGCCGTGGCAGCGACTAGCCACTCGCCTAAAGCCGCGCCCCATCAGGCGCGGTAAAAATCTCGTCCTCAACATTGCCCGTGTTGTCGTTGTCCTTGTGCGTGGGCTCAAGCAAGTCCCATAGGTTCCCGTAGAGGTCTTGGAACACCGCGACAGTTCCGTAGTCTTCCGTCTTTGGCTCTCGGACAAATACCACGCCCTTCGCTTTGTAGGCCGTAAAGTCGCGCCAGAAGTTGTCGGTATAGAGAAAGAGAAAGACCCTGCCTCCGGTCTGATCTCCCACCCGCGCGAGCTGCTGCTCGGTCGTCGCCCGCGCCAGTAAGAGCCCCGTTTCTTTGACTCCGGGCGGCGCGACAACCACCCAGCGCTTATCTTGTGCAGGCTGGTAAGTGTCTTCCCGAAGCGTAAAGCCCAGCGTGCCCACATAGAAAGCAAGCGCTTCGTCGTAGTCGCGGACAACCACGGTGACAAGGCCAAGGGACTGTGGCATTTTACTGCCGCTCCAGCCAGGGGGCGACTTTCTCTACCCAGCGGGCGGCGTGCTCGCGCAGGCCGGGGCCGCTGAAGTGGACTCCTTTGCCGCCTGCCTCGCGCCACTCGGACTTGAGGGCATCGCTGTCAGGGCCTTGCAGGGCGAGGCGCTCTTTCCAGAGGGCGGCTTGGGCAGCGCGAATCTCGGGAGAGGACTCGTCGCCGGGGACATGGTAGCTGACTTGGGCAACAAACCACGGCGCGTCCCAGCCGATCGCGCGGCGCGAGTCTCGGATGAGCTTGGCGAGATAGTCGTGGTAGAGCGGGCCAGGCAGCGTGCGGGTCTTGTCGGCTTGGTTGGCATCGCTCTCGCCTTGGTGCCACAAGACCGCGCGAAAACCGCGTGGACCGAGGAGCTTCATACGGGCTGTGAACATGGCAAACGCCTCGCCCTTGCACTCCCAGAGGCCATCGGCTCGTTTTTGGATACGGCTCTCAATGGTGGGCGGGTTGGGGAAGGTGCTGCCTTGGGGAAGCCACTCACGCACACTGCTCGCCCCGATTCCACAGGCGATAAAGCCGACCGGGACACCAAAGCGCGTCGCAATCGCATCGCCAAACGGAGGCAGAAAGCTCCCACCACCCCCGCTCGCGCCGGGCTGCGGGTCGTTTGCAAATTGCCAGCGCGTGCCATCGAAGGTGACCACATTACCCGTCTTGGTGCTCTGCTTCTCCTCACCATGGTTGGCCGAGTTGGACTGCCCCGCCACCACAAATACCTCCCCCACTCCGACATGCGCGACGCTGGCTTCGGCGAGGACGCTCGCCTTCTGCCGCACGCGCACTTCCAGCGAAAACCAGCCACCCGCCGGTGCCTCCAGTGTCGCCGTAAACGCCGTGCCGTCAAACTTCGGCTTGAGCCTCTGCCACGGCCTGTCGCTTAGCCGTGCCTCCAGCACGGTGCCTTTCTCCATGGGGGCCACAAGCGTGCCGGTGACAGCGAGCTTGCCTTTGGTTCGTGACGTGCGCTGGGTCACTTGATACTCAATTGGTGCGGTAAGCCGCATGCCTGTCGCCTGTGCAATCACAAAGTCCACCAGCTCTTGGCACTGGAAGAAACCGGGCCACATGTTGTGCCCCTGGCCGGGAGGGACGATCAGCTGCATCTTCCCACCCAGAGCCTCGTAGCGCCGCTTCAGCTCACCCGCGTTTCGCTCCAGCGGCACAACCGTGTCGCTATCGCCCTGGATCGCAAAGAGCGGCACGCGGGCTATTGCCAGTCCGGCCAGCTTCTCGATGGGGTTGTGCTCCTTCAGGCGTGCGAGCAGCTCGGCCTCCGTCAGGTGGTAGGCCTCACTTGCCTTTGCGGCTCCGGGATAGCTGGTGAGATCACAGACGGGATAGATGCCTGTAAAACCGGCCACTTTCTCGGGGTTCTCGACCGCCCAGCCCAAGGTCATGAGCCCGCCCCGGCTCCGGCCCAGCAGCACGGGCTTTGTCGCAAAGCCTCGCTTCTGGGTGAGCTCCGTGTAGAGCGCGGTAAAGAGTGCACGGCCATCCGGGCTTCCGTAGGACTCGCCGACATCGATTCCTGCGACCGCGATCCCCGCCGCAGCAAACCGCTCGAACATCCAGCGCTCCTCAGGGCCGGGTAGACCGGGGAGAGTGGGGGCGTACCAGACCCAGGGCATGAGGCGACTTGTAGGCTTGCCTTCCGGGAGAATCACAAAAGCAGGCCGCCCTGCCACGATAAATGTCTCGCCTGGTAGCGGCAGCGTTTTTTGCGGCACTTGTCCTTGGCGCTGGTTCATAATTGCCACCTATAGTACCAAAATCGGGCAAGGTCTTGCAGGAACGAGACTCTCCAAGCACGAATGAGTGGGCTATGATGCAGCAGCCTAATATTCTCTTTATCTTCTCGGATGACCACGCACTGAATGCGATCTCGGCCTACGGCGGCCCACTGGCGAAGCTGGCTCCTACCCCGCACATTGATCGGATTGCCCGCGAGGGTGCGATTTTCAAGAACTCTTTTTGCGCCAACTCGATCTGTGGGCCCTCAAGAGCGTGCATTCTGACGGGCAAGCACTCGCACATCAATGGCTTTATAGACAACGACAACTCCAAGTTCGATGGCACGCAGTGGACGTTTCCTAAGGCATTTCAAAAGGCGGGCTACCAGACCGCCATTATCGGCAAGTGGCACTTAGTCACCAACCCAACGGGCTTCGACTACTGGGAGATCCTCCCCGGTCAGGGCAACTACTACAACCCGGATTTCTTGCAGCAGGACGGCGGCAGGAAGCGCTACCCCGGCCATGTGACGGAGCTGACAACCAAGCTCGCAATGACCTGGCTCGACAAAAGCCGCGATAAGAGCAAGCCCTTTGTTCTGATGTGCCAGCACAAAGCCCCCCACCGCAACTGGATGATCGCCCCGCAGCACTTTGGCGTCTTCAAGAACACAGTCTTCCCTGAGCCAAAGTCGCTCTTTGACGACTACGCCAATCGTGCGAGTACCTTAAAAACGCAGAAGATGCAGATCAACGCGGACATGACCTGGACCTCCGATCTGAAAGTCATGCCCAACCCACTCGGCGATGCTTCTGACAGAGTTGGGGAGCTGAACCGGATGACGCCAGATCAGGCAGCGGCGTGGAAAGCGGCCTACGAATCGGAGAACAAGGCGCTCTTGGAGAAATTCCCCACGATGAGCGAGGCGGACAAGCTCAAGTGGAAGTACCAGCGCTACTTAAAAGACTATCTGCGCTGCGTGCGCGGTGTGGACGAGAGTGTCGGGGAGCTTCTGGACTACCTGGACAAGAGCGGACTGGCGAAAAACACCATCGTGATCTACGCCTCCGATCAGGGTTTCTATCTGGGCGAGCACGGCTGGTTTGACAAGCGCTGGATGTTCGAGGAGTCTCTCAAGATGCCGTTTCTGATCCGCTGGCCCGGCGTGATAAAGCCCGGCTCACGGCCCGAGGCGATGATCCAGAACATTGACTACGCCGCGACATTCTTGGAGATGGCCGGAATCCCCGCGCCACCTGAGCTCCAGGGCGAGAGCCTTGTCCCCGTTCTTAAGACCGGCAAGACGCCTCAAAACTTTCGCAAGGCGATCTACTACCGATACAGCGGTGAGCAGACCCACAATGTCGCCCCACACGATGGCGTCCGCACGGAGCGCCACAAGCTCATCTACTTCCCCAGCACCAAAGAATGGAATCTTTTCGATCTCAAGCGCGACCCAAGCGAGCTGCGCTCCGTGCATAGTGAGGCGAGCTATGCCCAAACTCTTGCAGGGCTAAAGACGCTCTACAAAAAGCTAAAGGCAGAGTACAAAGCGCCCGAGTGGTAACAGTAGCCCCTACTTCGCACGAAATGGTGTGGTTTGAGTGATGCTCTCGCCCTCGGTGAGGGTGTAGAGCACACCAGCGGAGACATCGGCGAGCTTGTCTACCGTGCCACTGGGCCAGTGAACCTCAACATTGGTGGCTTTGGTGGCACTGCCTAAACCAAAGTAGACGCGCTGGTCGCTGGCGGAGAGGTAGCTGGAGCCTGCACGAACCCAGTCGGTGTGTACAGCGCCTGTGCTGTCGGTGAGGATGATCTTGGCGTGACACCCGTTTCGATTCGATTTTCTGCCGATGAGCTTAAAGCCAATCATCGCGTTCTTGCCGACGCCTCGGTTCCGAAAGAGCTGCGCGGGGTCGTTCTGGTTGGTTGCAAGCGCATCAAGCCAGCCGTCGTTATCAAAGTCACCGATGGCAAGGCCACGTGAGATAACAGGCTTGTTCAGGTCGCCCAGAAGCGTGGCGTCCTCGATCGGTAAAAACGTCCCGTTGGCCTGGTTGCGGTAGAGCCGCTTAGGCTGCTTAAGTCCGACAGAGAGCTTTGGGTCCACAAAAAGCTGAACATGACCATTGGACATCATCAGATCTAGCCAGCCATCGGCGTCGTAGTCTATAAACTCGCAGCCAAACGAGAGATACTTCATATGGGCAGAAGCAACCCGTGATGTATCCGCGACGTTCTCAAACAGACCATCACCTTGATTATTAAAGAGTGTGTTAGGCATCCCCGCAAAGCTTGTCACAAACAGGCTCGCGTGGCCGGTTCGGTTGTAGTCTCCAATCCCAATCCCCATCCCCGCCATCAGGGAGCCATTCTCAGCATAAGCACACCCGGCCTCAGAAGCCACGTTCTCAAAAACACCGCCGCCTTTGTTGTGCCAGAGCATGTTGGGGGTTAGGTCATTGGCAACAAAGATGTCCTGCTTGCCATCTTCATCGTAGTCTATAAAAGCCACGGCAAGGCCACGGCCCTTACTCTTGTTTATTCCGGAGCGCTCACTCACATCCGTAAAGCGTGTGCCATCGTTGTGGAAGAGCTGGTGGACATCGGACTCGTAGATCTCCGGGGTGCAGTAGTCGCGCTGCCGCTGGGCATTTGTGCAAGGCTTATCCGTCGCGGGCGACCAAGGGCCGTAGTAGCAAACATAGAGGTCGAGCTTGCCATCGTTATCATAGTCACCAAATGCCGCGCTGGTGGCGTAGCCCGTGGAGTGTGTCTTGTCCAGCCCCCGCTTTGCCGTGACATCCGTAAACTTCCCCGTGCCTTTCTCATTACGAAAAAGAAAGTTATGGGGTGTGCTAGTGACGAAAATATCGTCGTAGCCATCGTTGTCGTAGTCAGCCACGGCGATCCCATGCGCGTAGCCGAGATCTTTATCGAAGCCGGAGCCCGCCGTGGCTTCGGTAAACGCACCTTCGCCGTTGTTGCGAAAGAGCGCACAGTGGGGCCGCTCGCCCTTAAGCTGATCCGGCGACGAAGCTCCCCCTGGCTGAACCAGAAAAAGATCTAAGTTGCCATCATTGTCAAAGTCAATAAAGCCTCCCCCAGAAGGCGTGCTCTCAATAAAATAAAAACGTCCTCCTGAGACCCCCGTGTTCGCCGTAAAACGCACCCCGGCTTTCGGCGCCACATCCTCAAAGAGTGCATTCGGTGAGGCTATAAGCGGCGCTTTGGGCGGCTCGGGCTTGGGCGTGCAGCCCATGATCAAACAAAGTGCGAGAGCTCCCCCAATCAGCTTTCTCATGGTTTTTCACTCTTTCCAGCCTCTTGCTGCTCTTTTTGGGCACGCCGTAGCTCCCCCAGCTTCTCCACCAGATCCTGGCGCTTCTCTTCTTGCTTGATCAATTGCTTCCATGCGGCACTCACTTCAGGATCGCCCGGCTTAAGTTTCTCTGCATGGTCCAGATAAACACGAGCATTGAGAAAGTTCCCGATGCGCAGACAGAAAAGTCCCGTCTCTTTGAAAAGCGCCGCATTTTTGTTATCCACCGCACAGCGCTTCATCAGCCCACGCATCTTGTCATCATCACGTCGTATGGCCTCAAAGCGCTCACGGGCCTGTGCGGCCTTTCCAGGCTGTTTGGCCTGCATGTAGGCACTGGCAAGCTCAAACTGCAAGTCCATCTTACGCGGCATCTTCTTAGCAGCATCTTCGAGATAGACCAGCGCCTCAGCAGGCTGGTGAAGTCTCAGGTAGAGTTTGCCAAGATAGAGGCGTGGAAAGAGGGCACTTGGCTCCAGATGAAGTGCTTCTTGAAAAAACGCAATGGCTTTCTGTGTGCCTGTGGGTGTCGTATCGGAGCGAAATGCAAGAATCCCCTCAAAGGTCGCGGCGAGATGACTCTGAGGAGCGAGCTTTCGAAAGCGAGCGATCAGCGGGCGAGCATCATCATCTCGTTTACGCTCCAAAAGTGCCTGGCAGTATTTCTCTAAGAAATCAGTATCGTTTGGCAGTAGTCGTACAAGTTTCTCAAGGGCTGCAAGCTGTTTATCACGCATGCCTCCTGCGCCCGCAAGTGCTGCAATAACAGCGAGTGAGGGAACATGTTCCGGGGTGCGCTTAAGCTCCTTCTCTGCCTCTTCAAACGCGGCAAGTTCACGACGCATCCCCAGAAACGCAATCGCTAGCCGCCCGTGTGCTTCAGGAGTCTCAGGAGCAAGCTCAACCAATCGGATCAGGCAGCGTACCGCATTCGCAGAATCATTCTTGCCAAAGTAGTACTCCCCTAGCAGTGCCCATGCCTCGCTGTTACGTGGCTCCGCAGCCACAGCTTTCTCCCACTCTTTAGCAGCCGCATCGAAATCACCTCTCTCCGCAAACCGTGTCCCTTTGGAGAAGTATGCTTGTGCTTGTGTATTGCCCTTAAACGGCAAGGGAGAGAGCCAGAGTGCAACCGCAATCCCCAAGAGTGCAAGAGCACCTGGAAGCAACCAGCGACGTTTCATAGGACTTTATCGTACCGTAAAATGAAAAATGTACTGGGGCTTTAGGCAAAGCCCCAGTACAGCGGAGTTAGAGGTGTTCTCTAGCGTCCACTCTGCTTACGCATCTGCTCACGTTGTTCGGGAGTCATCGTGCGTGGATCCCCCATACCATCAGGCCGTACCATTTTCCTAGGCTCTAAGGCTCCGGGAGGTGTCTCCGCTTCCTTTGGGCCACAGCCCATAACGAAACCGAGAGCACAGAGAGCAAGTAAACATAAGATTCGGTTTTTCATTGGTAGTTTCTTCCTTCGTTCTTAGCGTAGGCGAGCACAGATTCCACCATTACCAACAGTATCAGCACTGGGATAGGTAAAGTTACCATCATCAGCAACGACGTTTCGGTTGCCTGGTACTTGGCTAGGATTGATCTCCCACATATTTCTATTGAGTGGGATAATCGTCTGCTTCCACTTCAGCGACTTGGCATGTCCATCGGCGAAGATCCAGTTGGCTGGTGTCCCCGAGTTCGGTGCAGCCGCGTTGCCGAAGTGCTGGTAAGCACGGTTCTGATCGCACGTCCCTCCGATAATTCCGTAGCCCATATCTACGGTAGGATCGTAGTAGTTGGCTTCGCCGATCAGCACAAGATCCGCTGGTGCCGTGATGGTCGCTTCACTAAGCAGGGTTGCCCCCCAGCCCCAATCAGCGGGAACCCAGCTTGTGGCGATAGCATTCATACCGTAGCCACTGGCCATCCTTCCGCCTGGCGCAAAGGCCGCACCTGCACCATCACGACGACGGCCTGCGGGGTTGGATGGACACGCGTAGACATCCACACTTTTGATGTAGGGGAAAATCGCATTGCGCCAGTTGTAGTCAAAACCAATAAAGGAGCAGCGGGGAAAGGTCTCATCGTAGTCTTGTGTGTACATCTTCAGCCCCATACCAAGCTGTCGCATGTTCGACAGACACGCAATAGCGCGCGCACGCTCACGGGCTTGCGCAAAAACAGGGAAGAGAATAGCGGCGAGAATCGCGATGATAGCGATCACCACAAGAAGCTCGATTAGAGTAAAGGCGGTCTGCCTCTTGGTCGTATTAAACATAGTTCTTTCTTTCTTGGGGAGTTTTATTTTTCTAGTAAGTGTGTGCTCTCTTTTTTTGAGGAACCTCGGGTTGACTCGCGCCACCGTAGGATAGTAGGTAGGACGATTGTTTCGACGGAAACCGTGGGATCTTGAAGCCGCCGCTCGAGAAGCCGCCAGGCTTGCCGACAAACTTCACTGGTAGGAACGGCAATCGTGGTGATCGGACATGCCTGGTAGAGTGTCTCTTCCAGCCCATCACAGCCCAGAAGCTGGACATCCTCGGGCATGCGTAACCCCAGATCGTAGAGACCACGAGCGCACCCCACCGCCACTTCATCGTTGTGACAGAGCAGAGCTTCCGGGCAGCCTTGGCGAGCAATATACTCTGTGATCGTACTTCGAGCCGCTTGGCGCTGCTGCACGGGAAGTGGGATCAGCTCTATAGGAAGCGACGCCTCATCCAAGACCGCAAGATAGGCTTCCATGCGCGGGTCGGGCAGCGCGACGTCCATGTCCGTCAGAAATGCGATGCGCTTTGCTCCTTGCGCAATCAATCGCCGAAGCGCTGTCTCCAGCGAGGCCTTCAGGTCAATGCCCACGTAGTCCACTTGAGCACCAGGATGGTAGGCACCAATTGCCACCATGGGAACACCGAGCCGTGCCGGAATCGAGTCGCTGTAGAACATGTCGCAGGAGATCACAGCATCAAACGTCCAGGGAAACGCACTGTGGAGATCCGCGTCGTCTCGCGGGATTGTCTGGGTGCTGAGCAGTAAGTGGTAGCCATGCCGCATCGCCTCATCACTGAGCTGACGCGCAAGCCCCGTATAGTAGGGCAAGAGTGAGTCTGCACACCAGAACGC
>JAPLCP010000206.1 GCA_026392155.1 Armatimonadota bacterium
ACCGCCGCCGGATTCCCCGCCTGGTGCAGGGCTACGCCGGAAAAGACAATCCCTTCGGAGGCTCCGATACCATGCTCAAAGATGGTCAGCTTGCCTTCAATCCGCAAGTAGAGTGGTGTGGCGGCGGGATGGCATCCACCGCCAAGGACCTCGCTCGCTGGGGCAAGCGGCTCTATGAGACAAAGGCGTTCTCGCAGGAGCTACACGACGAGCAGGTGCACGGGGTTCCCGCTCAGCTCGGTCCCGATGTCACCTACGGCCTGGGAACCATGATCCGCCCCACGCCGCTGGGAGTTGCCTGGGGCCACAGCGGCTTTTTCCCTGGCTACCTCACCGAGCTCCTCTACTTCCCCGAGCACAAGCTCAGCATGGCACTCCAGGTCAATACCAGTGTCCCCAAGACCCTGGGCAAGCCCCTCGTGCGGCAGCTGATCGAGCTGGCGGAGCTGGCAAAGTGAGCAACGACCTGACTAGGGAAGAGTTCGAGCGCGTGGAGCTGCGGGTCGGGACCGTTGTCCGTGCCGAGGCCTTCCCCGAGGCGCGGCGGCCCGCGATCAAGCTCTGGATCGACTTTGGGCCGGAGCGGGGAGTGCGCAAGTCGTCGGCGCAGATCACGGTGCACTACACGCCCGAGACGCTGATCGGGCCGTTTCAGAGCGAGGTTTTGGTAACAGGATTCGCCGACGAAACCGGCGCTATCGTCCTCGCCCAGCCCGAGCGCCCCGTCCCCAACGGCGCTCGTCTGGTCTAATCTCAGATAGAATAGCCCATGAGTGAGCGCAGTATCGCCTTTTATGGTGCTTTGAGCCACACGTCCTGGGGCATTGTCCCGGTTCTCGCCGCCATTGGGCTGGGCTTTGCGGCATATCGTGTGGAGCAGCGCTGGCGACAGACTCGCTACCGCGAGCTTCTTCTCGGCTTAGTCGGGATCTGGACTCTGCTACTCACCAGCCTCTGGCTGGTCTTTGCTGGAGTCTTTCACATTGCCTGCGCGGCCACGAAGGCCAATGAGACCCAGTGCCTCTCGAACCTAAAGCAGCTAGGAACCGCCGCAATGATGTACGCGCAGGATCACCACGAGACACTTCCCCCAGCAGAAAACTGGGAAGACGCCCTGAAGCCGTATCTGAAAACGCCGCTTAAGTGCCCATTAGAGAAACTTGGGACGAGCTACGCAATGAACAAAGCCCTCAGCAAGAAAAAGCTAGAGGCGCTAGAGCATCCCGCCGAAGTCGTGCTGTTTTTCGAGAGCGACAACGGCATAACAGTCGCCCAGAAGCGGCACGCGAGTAGCTTAGGCTTCACCTTCGCCGATGGTCATGCCAAACGCATCGTCGAGACAAGCCAGAAGGCGCTACGGTGGCAATAACCTACCCTTAATTCTTAGTCGCGGAGCGACTTTGTGGCCGAAGGCCCTCAGACGCCGATTTCAATCGGCGGACGGTCATTTAGGCGTTATTCTGGCGATGACGCACTCGCCGCGGCCTTTGGGGTTGGCGCGGCTCTGGATGGTCCAGAGGTCAGTGCGGTTGTCGCCGTCCATCACGGTGCAGGAGTAGTCGCCCCACGCGACCCCATCGGTTGCGCCCTCGCCTTCACCAAGGCTCTGCACCGGGCGAGTCGTGCCCTTGGGATCGCGGGCCTTGCGCGTGGCGTAGCGCGGACTGATGAACATATTTGGGCCGGTCTCTTGGAAGCCAATAAGCACATCGTTGTTTTTATTGACCGCGATCGTGGTCTGGATGTAGCCATTGGTGGAGTGCGCGATCCGCCCGCCCTGAACCTCGATCCCCTCCAGCGTGAACTGGTGCCACTGCACGGCGGCGCGGCCCTGGAAATCCACCACGTGCGAGAACCAGAGGTGCTTGTTCTGGATCACCAGGTTCTTGGGATTCCGATCCCCCGACGATGTCTTCTGCGGCGTCCCTTTTTGCGGCGACTGCGGCGGCCAGCCAAAGTGCGTGAAACCATGGGGCTTGCGAACCACCGAGGCGATCTTGGGTGTTCCGTCGCCCGCATCGGTGACGCGTGTTAGGACAATCTCACTCTCCGTGAGGTCCACAAAGTAGAGGTCGTCCATCGGGTCGAGCGTGTTGACCGGGTGGCCGAGGCTGCCCGCAAAGTGCCACGCCGTGGCGGGCTTGCCGGACTTGAGCTCGGCCATCTTCATCACGATGGTTCGTTCCGGGCCACCGGGGAAGCTGTAGCCAAGCCACTTGCGGCTGTAGCCATTGCCGCCGCCATCCACGGCCTGCGTGATCGAGATCGGGTAGGTATTCCAAGCGCCGCGTGGATCGGCGGTCTCCGAGACGGAGATATTGACCGGCTTGGTCTTCGCTGCATCGTAGTACCACCAGAGATCGAAGGCAAAGACCTGGTTGTGGACATCGAAGAACATCTTAGGGTCAATGCCATCGTTGAAGGCTTTCTGCGAGACGCCTTGAACAAAGTTGCCTTTTTTGTCGTAGATGATGATTCCGCTGTTGGTGCCATGCAGCACAAAGCCGCCGCCCACCGCGAGCTGCGGGTCTACCTGGCGGTTGCCGTCCATCGAGCCATCAAAGGCAAAGACGCCGTTGATACTGCGCGGATTGCCGCCTTGCTTGCGCTCTTTGGCCGTGCCGTTCTTGTTAAATGTCTCGTTGCGGATCGGCTGGATTACTTCGCTGCGTGCCGGTCTGTCACTTCGTTGTTGGGACTGTCTTGAAAAAAGCATACGGAGATTATACCGTGCGCAGGTAGTTGTCCTTGGTCTGGATGTAGTGCTCCGCCGAGTAGCGCAGAAACGCAATCTCATCGGCGGTGAGAGGCCGGATTTTTGTGGCGGGGCGTCCCAGATAGAGAAACCCGCTCTCCAGAATCTTCCCCGGCGCGACCAGACTCCCCGCCCCGAGCATCACATGGCGCTCGATCACCGCGTTGTCCAGAACAATCGAGCCCATCCCGATGAGCGACTCATCGCCGATCGTGCAGCCATGGAGCACGCACGAGTGGCCCACGGTGACATACTCCCCAATGGTCAGCGGCGCGCCCTTGGAGCCATTGTAGCCGACATGGGTGACATGCCCCATCGCCAGATCCTGGAAGTTGGTTCCCTTGCCGATCACGATCTTGTGCACATCGCCGCGCAGCACCGCGTTGCACCACACTGAGACATCCTCGCCCAGGGTGACATCGCCGATCACCTGCGCCGAGTCGTGCACAAAGACCCGCTCGCCAAGGGCCGGGTAGGTTTCAAGATAAGAAGAAAGCGCCATGGCTCCCTATTCCGCGTCAGGAGCCTGCCTACCTCCTAGACGCCATTTTCTGCATAGCGATCAAAGCGATTGGATAAGATCAAGAAAGTCGGTGCCCATAGCCCGACGAAGATACCAAAACGCTCCGCATGTGCTTGGGTGTCCGCTCCTTTCCCACCGGTGAGAAACCAGATCGCGATCGAGCCGATTATAGAAGCAAAGCCTAGAGCGAAACAGAGGTTGCTAAGTTGTTTGAGCGGAGTCTTTTTCATATACTACCCAACCACACGGTTTCATCTTGGTTCCCCCTTTATACATAATTAGTCCATAAGGCTCCACTCCAGAAAGGGAGCATGTATTTACCACGATTCTTAGGGCAGTGCGTGTGTGAGTGCGATGGTTGCCCAGGCGGCGGCGCTGACGGAGACAAACTGGTCTTTGCCGTGCGGGTAGCCAGACTCAAAGTAGGTCTGGATAGGGACGCTTCGGGTCGCGACGTGCCAGGAGCCATCGGGGAGCTGTTTTTCGAGAAGATAGCGCAGGCCCTTGAGATAGACCGCAGACGTGGTGGCAAGCCCTCCGGCTTCGTTGAGTGCGACCAGCGCCGTGGCCGTGGCATAGACATCCGTCTCCATGGTGTCGAGCTGTGCCCAGCCGCCGTCGGGCTTTTGCTTTTGCAGTAGCTCCTGAGCCGCTTTGCGCAGCTCCGCCGCGGGGGCATCCACGACTTGGAGAGCACGCAGGCGAAAGACGCGATCCTCGGTGTCTTGGGCAGGTGTTTTGAGCAGCCAGGCCCGTACTTGCGCAAAGCGCTGCTCCCGGCGCTCTTTCTGCTCAGGCGTACCAAAGACTTTTAGGCCATACAGCGCGAGATACGATGATGTAAACAGGCTCTGCTGAGTCGGAGGGCGACGATTGGTCGGCTTCCAGTAGTCCAGCTCACTCTGCCAGCGCAGGAAATACTCCGCTACAGCTCCTGTGGTCGCATCGGGCTTTTCGTCTGCCGCATCCAGCGCCCAGAGCGCGTAGCCCGCCGTGTCGATCTGGCCGCCTTGCCCCTTCCCCACAAGGTACTGCTTCTGGTTGGTGGCGAGGAAATCTACCGTGAACTTAACCTGCTTGCGAAGCTCCTCATCCTGAGTTTTAAACCCCTTTGCTCTTGCCGCCGAGAGCGCAAGAATGGTCAGGCCTTGACTATGACAGGTAAAGCACTGCGCACGCTTCTCTCGTGAGCCACGCGCACCCGCCGCCAGCAGAGGCAGCGACTTCTCTATCGCGGCGCGTAGAGCCACCACCGAGACATCGACTTGATTCGGCTTGCCTCCCCACGCCAGCGTGAGTAATGTAAAGAAGGCCAAGGTGGCAGGTAGAATTCGTTTCATTTCGGGTCCTTACCAGTCGTAGCGGTGGCCGTCGCGGGTCATGTAGAGGTAGCCGGGGTGGGGTCGGTCAAGGACGGTGGCGAGGATCTTCTCCGCCGTCTCATCGGTGGATTGGGTTGCGTTAAGGTTCTTGGTGCCGTGCATAAAGCTGCGCATCCAGCCCGGATCAAAGAGATAGCTCTCGATGCCGTGCTCTGCGGCGTGGTTGGCGAGAATGACGGTCTGGACATTGAGGGCGGCCTTGGACATGCAGTAGCCGTAGCGCAGCTTACGGTTGGTACGCCGCGACTGCTCCATGCTGCCTGCCTCCGATGAGATATTCACCAGCTTCTTCAAGCTCCCCCGTGTCAAGTGACCAAACACCGACTGCGCCACTCGTAGCGGCCCCAGGGAGTTGACATTGTAGACCTCTTGCATCAGCGTAAAGTCCAGCGGATCGGTGATGCCGCCCGTGAAGTCTCCCAAAATTGCGGCGTTATTGATAAGTAAATCTAATTGTTGGCAGTGCTCACGCAGCTTATCCGCCGCCCGAAGAACCGAGCGGTCGCAGGCGACATCGAGAGGCAGGCGGTGCAGTCGCTCACCGTAGGTCTCGGCGAGGGTGTCGAGCCCGGATGCATCAAGGCCATACTCACCCGCAAAGACACGGAAACCGCGCAAAAGGAGCGCTTCGGTGAGCGCGAGCCCGAGGCCGCGGTCGGCTCCCGTCACATAAGCAGTTTGTTCACTCATATTTTGTAGGATACCCGGCTCTGCATGGTGAATCTCTGGGTATGCAAAGAAGATGTATTTTGATGGCGCTCCTAGCGCTAGGCGCGGTGCCTGCGCTGGCACAAGAGACGACTGTGGCGGGACAGCAGAAGCCGCTGGCGCTGGAGAAGAGTGTCACGAAAGTTCTCAAGGCGGGCTACCTGCTCTACTTGCCCAAGGACTATGGTAAAGACCCGGCGAAGAAATGGCCCGTGATGGTCTTTCTGCACGGCTCGGGTGAGAGCGGGGCGGACCTAGAAAAAGTGAAGGTGCACGGCCCGCCCAAGCTGATCGCACAGGGCCAAGACCTCCCGTTTATTGTCGTCTCGCCGCAGGCGCCGGTCTTTCCGCGGCGTGGCTGGGATGTGGAGACGCTCAATGCGCTGCTGGATGACGTGCTGGCAAAGCATAGCGCCGACACCGACCGGGTCTATCTGACCGGGCTCTCGATGGGAGGCTACGGCACCTGGGCGTGGGCCACGGCCAACCCCGAGCGCTTTGCGGCGATCGCTCCGATCTGTGGCGGTGGGCAAGCGCGGCAGGGAGCGCGGGCACTGAAGAGCATGCCGATCTGGGTATTTCATGGCGCTAAAGACCCGACCGTCCCGATTCAGGAGTCGCAGGACATGGTGGACGCGCTCAAGAAAGCCGGTGCCGCCGAGGTAAAGTTCACAGTCTATCCCGAAGCCCAGCACGACTCCTGGACCCAGACCTACGATAATCCGGAACTCTTTACCTGGCTTCTGGCGCACACAAAGACAAAGCCGCAGTGAGCCACATACTCTAAGTTGTGGATGCCTTCACCGACAAGCCGTTTGGGGGCAACCCTGCCGCGGTCTGTGTTACGGAGAGCCCCCGTGATGCCGCGTGGAAGTGACGCTCTGCGGCCAAGCGGTGCTGGTGAGCCGTGTGGAGTTATTTGTCTGACTTGTCTCAGTCCCCCTTATCCGTGCGGAAGGGGGACGCGGGGAGGCCAGCACGGTTGTAGAGATTACAGCCCTCCGGGTTGAGGGCGTAGGCGTAGCGGACGGCGGTGGGTTGCGTGACGCGTGAGGAAGAGACCACGACGGTGCCGCCTTCGATCTTCGCGTCGGCCCACTGCCACACACGATCCGCGCCCGCAATGGCAAAGCGCTTGAGCGCCCCGTTTTTGTCCTCGACCACAGGGCGACGACCCTCTTTCTTGCCCACCATTAGCCCACCGCCCCGGTGGTCGAACTGGAGCCGAATCTGCCTGCCCTCGATCTGCATGGCTTTGTAGAGTGGGCCGCTGTAGACCAAGCCCGTGCGCCCATAGTCCTTTGCCAGTGCCCAGAGCGCCAGCCGCTCCCCCACATCAAGCTTGTTCTTGGGGTGGATATCACCTGGGTCGCCGATATCAATCGTCACCGCCATGCCAGTCTTGGGGAGCTTAAGGCTGGCAAGCTGTGCCTCACGACAGCGCTGCCAGCGGGGCGAGCTGTCGTCGCCCGAGGGCACCGTCGATGGTTTAAGCCAGCTGGCGAGCTGCACAAAGTAAAAGGGAAAGTCGTAGCCCCAGCGGGCGCGCCAGCTCTCTATCAATGCCTGCTGCTTCTCGATATAGGGCTTCAGCTCATCGCCGTTGTTCTCGCCCTGATACCAAAGAACGCCCTTGATGGCCAGCGAGGTAAGTGGGGAGACCATGCCCTTAAAGAGCGACTGTGTGCGCACCCAGGTCCCATTGCGATCCTCGTTGGGAGGGAGCGGGTAGCGCGGCGGATTAGGCACGGGACGACTCTGGGCGAGGGCTTGCTTGGCGACGGCTAGCCAGCGTTCCATGGCATCCACGGCACCGGGCAGAGTGGCCTGGTACTGTGCAATCGCCTCATCAAGGCGTTTCTCAATGGGGCGAAGTGACGGGGTACGGAACGCCTCCGATGGCATCCAGCACTCGATCTCCGTGCCGCCCACGGTGCAGGCGACCAACCCAATGGGAGTCTTAGTCTCTTGGTAAACCCGACGCGCAAAGTAGAACGCGACCGCCATGCAGCTGCCCGCTGTCGTAGGGTTGACCTGCTGCCAGCGGGAGTCGATATCGTCCTGTGGCTCCGCGGCGAAGCGCTCCCAGTAGTGCAGAAAACGAATCGCGGGAAACGTCGCGCTTTGGATATCCGCCTCGGCATCACAGCCCCCGAGCCCGAAAGCCATGTTGGACTGCCCGCTACAGAGCCAGACATCGCCGACAAGCACATCGCTCACACGAATCGTGGTGTTCCCCGTTATCGTGAGCTCCTGCGGGCTGGCGCTGGCGGGCATTGGGGCAAGCTGCACGCGCCACTTGCCGGAGTGATCGGTGGTGGTCGCAAGACTCTGCCCCCCAAACGCGACACGAACAGACTCACCCGGCTCCCCCCAGCCCCAGAGGGGAACGGGCCGCTCTCGCTGGAGTACCACATGGTCGCTGAAGATTCGGGCAAGACGCATGGGCTTATTATAGCTTCGAAATCTGCCGCCGATGCCGCTCTCTACAAGGGAGCTTTGTACCTGAAAAGCTGGCTGTGTGCGGTGCGCTGGGCTTTCGCACCTTCCTTGTCGCCGTTTTTTTCCAGATATTCTGCCAGCAAGAGGCGGGCACGTGAGTGATTGGGAGCACGCTCAACCACGTCGCGCAGGCCAGAGATCGCCTCGTCCCATAGTTGACGCACTCCCGCGATCACCGCGCGAAGATAGCACGGCTCGATGGCATCTGGGACTACTCGCAGAGCCAGTGCAAGGGCGGCATCGGCGGCAGAAGGTAGGCCCGCATCCAGCAACCCCTTCCCGAGCTCCGTCAGTGCAAGGGCATCGTCGGGCCTTTCCCGTAGGATGAGCAGACTCTGTCGTAGATCAAAATCTACTGCCGCATCAGGACTCCCGAAGCCTGCCATAACAACATGGAAACCTGCGGCGTTCCACGGACGTTTTGGGGGGGCCAGCCGACCGTTTCGTAGGGCTCCGTCGAAGGCTTCGTGGGCATCGTCATAAGCTTTGAGAAGCTCCGAGGAACCCTGACTGCGGAGCTGCTCTGCGCGGGCATACCGTAGAATACCCAGGATATGCCAGGGCAGAAAATCTTTGACGGGAGTGTCTTTTCCGCCATCTTTTGTGATGGTCAGCGATTCCGCCGCAGTAATTGCGCGCTCTAGTTCTTCCTTGTTAGGCAGGCCAGAAGCGAGGTGCAAGCGTGTGTACGCTAGGTCGCGAAGCAACACCGGGTCGCCGGGGGCCGCGAGCTGGGCGGCTTCATAAGCCTGGGCTGCCTTCGCCCACTGTGCTTGGTCGCGCAGGCCTCGCGCTCGCTCGGCCAGCGCTGGGGCATCCTGTGGGGAGTCTTTCAGGCGACTGTCCGCTTCCGCCGTTCGAACTGCGGCATCAAAGATGGAGTCAACTTGGGAGGGTGCCCAGTGTTTCTTCAGGAGGTCTAGAGTCTCCCGTGCCTTGTCTATCTGTCCCAATCGAAGGTAGGCTGTTCCCAGGTTGACCAGGAAGTCGGAGGGGAGAGTACGGGGGAGCTCGTCTGGTTTCTTCACGCCCGCAAGAAGGGTACTGCACTCATTCGTTACACGCTGTGGCTGGTCACTGTCTAGGAGTGCTCTGGAGTAGTACGTTGCAAAGATACCATTTTTATCTTTTATGAAGGCACTCCGAAAGAAGTCGACGGCCGCTGCGGGCTGACGCAGATCGTTATGGAGCCGTCCTGCCATCACGTGATCAAATGTCAATCCCGATGCGCTCCGGCTCAGAGCCGCGAACCGGGCCGCCGCACCCGCAGTATCGCCGTCGGCATACAAACGGTAGGCTTCTGCCCGTTGGGTTGCTTCCTTGCGCATGCCCTCATTAAGAATAACCTGGAAAAGGAAATCATTTGTGATGTGGTCGCTCATCGAGAACGAAAAGGGGAATATCGCGGAGCCTGAGACTTGGTTAATCAGCAAGACACTCTCACGCGGAAGTTTTGGTGCCTTGAACTTTCCACGAAATGCATAGATTCCATCTCCCTCAAGGGTGCGTTGTTTGAGCTCCACTTGCTTGCCCACCTCAAGATCGACGAAGCCTTTGAAGGGATGCTCTTTGCCACTTTGATCTTTTCCCGGTGGTGGGCAAGCGATCCTCATGGTCACCTCAACTTCTTGTCCCGGCAGAGCTATCGGTGGCTCGACGCGTAGCTCGACGAATCGAGCCGCACCCCAACCGGGAACGACGATCGACGCACCGGGCTGACTCTGAGGGGTAAGAAGCACGGACTCCATCTCCACTTCGAAGATAGCAGGATAGATGCGGCGGCAGGGGACGATGCCAACAAAGGGTTTGTAGCCGGGAGCGGTGACGCGCAGGATCAGCTGGTCGACATCGGTTCGGCTCGTGGCTGAGAACGTTCCGGGCAAGACACCGCCCGCAGCAACCCCAGCGACCGCCAGGAACGCGTTCGTGCGCTTCACGGTTCTGCCGATCTCCGCTTCCCCCTTGTAAAAACCCGCTTCGTCTGTGGTCGTGACCGTCTTGCCACTCTCGAAGATGCCATCAACACGTATCGAGACAGTTGCGCCTGCGATGGGCTTATAGGTGACGGAATCATAGATACCGCCGGTGACTTTCCCCCTGCTTACGGGATCGACATCGGCATCCTTCTGATGGGGGAGAGCCGGTCTCTGGCCGTAGGTGGGGGATACAGGGAGTGTCAAAACTGATAACCCCACCAAGCCCACTGCTAGTGCAGAATGTCTGTGCTGACATAACATCACCGTAACCTCTTTGTTTGGGGAGATACCCCCGTTTTTTCTGTGTTATATCTACGTCGGTGGCTTCCTAACATCCCCCCTTTGGCATATTGTTGCTTTGGCCCTGCCGCAACTTGAAGTCCGCCAAATCGGGGAGGGAGCTGCTGCGCAGACGACTTATCCTCTCAATGGAGGTTACGATGGAATTTCTGTCTTTTCTCGCGACTCCGCTCGTTATCCTAACTAGCATTTTCACAGGTGGCTTTGTTGGGTGCCAGCGGCGGGCTGGAGGATTCTGGGTCGCGTTGTTTACCATCGCGGGTATTCTGGTTGTCCCCGTTGTCATTGGTGCAGACGAAGAGGCAATACCTAAATGGACGGAGATTCTCTACCTCGTACTCTGGTTTATTTTTGTGCTGGGCGGACTCTTTCGCACACTTTTCCGGAAGGCACTCCAGGGCTCCCCTTCGGACATTCCCTCAAGTCGAGACCGGGCTTATGCTGGCTTGTCTTCGGTTCTGGGGAGCATCCTGGGAGCCAGCCTTGCAGGCCTCGCTTTATCGACTATCAAAGAAATAAACGCGACTGAGAAACAGGTACACTTGCGCTACGATGCCTGCCCCGAAAATCCGCCGACGGACGCTCTGCTCACTTGCGATGTCTCTTGTCCTTGAACCCCTCACTGCCGAAGCGGCACCGCCCGCTAGCATCCTTGATAAGCAGAAAGCTCTCGACGCCCAGACTTGGTGGGATAACCGCGACGGGGACTGGTACAAGGCCAATATTCCCTTCTTTGACTGCCCTGATGCGGAGCTGGTGACCACGTGGTACTACCGCTGGGAGCTCATCACCAAGCACCTGACCTACGGCTCACCCAACAGCGGCTACAGCTTCACGGAGTTTATTGACCGTCCGTTCTGGAGCGGTGCCTACGGCGCGATTAGCTGCCCCGTCGGACACCAGCTCTACGAGGTGCGCTGGCTGCGCGACCCACAGTACGCCCAAGACTACGCCCGCTACTGGTTTCACACCCCCGGCGCACAGCCCCGCAACTACGGCTGCTGGCTCGCTGATGGCATCTGGGCCGCCCACACCGTTCACCCCGACGATGCCTTGGTGACTGACCTGCTCCCCGAGCTGATCAAGAACTACCAGGGCTGGGAGGCACGCCAGCTCGTGCCCGAGGTAGGGCTCTTTTGGCAGAACGGCCACGACGATGGCATGGAGTTCAATATCAACAGCCGCCAGACCAAGGATATTCTGCGCGGCGCCAACGGCTACCGCCCCGGCTTCAATGCCTACATGTACGCCGATGCCCTCGCCATTGCTAGGGTTGCGGAGCGGGCGGGCGACAAAGCGACTGCACAGACCTACCAGGCAAAAGCGGCCTCGCTCAAGGCCAATGTCCAGAAGCTGCTCTGGGACCCCAAGCGGGAGTTTTTCTTCCCGATGTCGATGCGTGATGAGAGCGATGCGGAGGGCAATATCGTCAAGAAGCACACGCTGACCTACCAGTCGGGTAAGTTTGCGGGAAGCCCACACGGGCGTGAGGAGCACGGCTATATTCCCTGGCAGTTCAACCTCCCCGATCCGGGCTTTGAGTCGGCGTGGAAGTTTCTGATGGATCCGGAGTACTTTTTCTCCAAGTTCGGCCCCACGACGGTCGAGCGCAACGACCCGCTCTTTGTCCTTAAGACGAGCTGCTGCTGGTGGAGTGGGCAGTCGTGGCCCTACGCGACGGCGCAGACTCTCAAGGCGATGGCCAACCTCCTGCACAACTACTCACAAAAGGCCGTCACGCGCATGGACTATCTCAAGCTGCTGCATATCTTTGCGATCTCGCACCGCAAAGATGGCGTGCCGTATCTGGCTGAGGCGCTCAACCCCGACACGGGCTCGTTCGCGGGCCACGATGGCTACAACCACAGCGAGCACTACTTCCATAGCAGCTTCAACGACTTGGTGATTACAGGGCTCGTGGGCCTGAAGCCGCGCAGTGATAACACCCTAGAGCTGGAGCCATTGGCGCCTAGCGAGTGGCCGTACTTCGCGCTCGATGATCTAGCCTACCGGGGCCATACTCTGAGCATTGTCTGGGATCGTGATGGGACGCACTACAAAAAGGGAGCGGGGCTGCAGGTGCTCGTGGATGGCAAGGTGCTCGCCACCCGCCCGACCTTGGGCAAGCTCGTGGCAAAGCTCCCAGCAGCGCCCAAGAAAGCTCCTGTCAGGCCCACGCGGCTTAACTACGCGGTCAACAACGACGGTGACTACTACCCGCGCCTGACGGCCAGCTTCACCGACCCCAAGACCTCGCTGGAGGCAGTCAACGACGGCAACTACCGCTACACGGTGCATCCGCCCAACCGCTGGACCACGCAGGGCTCGCCCCATACGTCCGACTGGCTGGAGGTGGACTTTGGCACGGCACGGCGCATCGATACCGTAAAGCTTGCCTTCCTCGACGATGGCACGGGGATTATAGCTCCACAGAGCGTGACCCTGGAGCACTTTGACGGCACGACGTGGAAGCCACTGGGGAGCGCCAAGCCCATTGGGCACCGCTTCACGAGCATCACGTTTGCGCCGCGTGAGATTGCCCGCCTACGCGCCGTCTTTGTCCACGCGATAGGCGGCTTTACGGGACTGACGGAGCTTGAGGCATGGGGAACGGGAACCCTACCCTACACGCCCCCGCCGCCACGACCTGGAAACCTTGCCTTCAACCCGACGGGCCAGGGCTTTCCAAAGGCAACGGCCTCGTTTCACGATATCTATGGCGGCTTGCCTGAGAAGGCAATCGATGGCAAGGTCAACTACAAACCGACTCCGGTCAACCGCTGGACGAGCTATGGCTCTCCGAAGAAAACCGACTGGTTCGAAGTGGACTTTGGCGTGGCAAAAGAGGTCAGCCGGGCAGAGCTGGCAATCTACGACGACCACGGCGGTGTCCAGCCCCCCGAGAGCTTTACCGTGCAGTATTTCTCGGTGGAGGGCCAGTGGCGCGATGTCGAGAACCTCGTCAAGTCTCCCCAAGTACCTGCCGGAAGCGCCCTCAATACGGCGACATTTACGCGGGTCACGACCACTAAGATCCGTATCGTCTTCACCCACCGAGGAGACTCCCGCAGTGGCCTCACCGAGCTAGAGCTGCGGGCGGAGTAATACTATGATGATTGAGCAACATGAAACAACTCTCAATGACTTGCCGGTGACGGCGCGTGAGGCGTACTTCTTCGACCTCAATGGCTTTATCACTCTGCGCAATGTACTGACGAAAGAGCATCTCGCAGAGCTCAATGCGATTCTTGACAACATCAAGCAGCTCCAGCCGCCGCTGGCACCGGGCGAGTGGTACGGCGGGGTGCATGCCCATAGCTACGGCGGCGCGGAGGGGATCAATCTCCAGCAGATCTACGAGGCGGGCGAGCCCTTTGAGCGCCTGATTGACCATCCGGGCTGGTTTGCTAAAGTGAAGCACTTTGTCGGTGGCGAGGGGACATTTGACTGGCACCACGGGCCGCTCTTTATCGATGAGAACTTCGCCAACCTGCGTGGCCCCGGCGAGGCGATTGGGATTCACTCGGGCGGCGCTGATGGCGTGACCCGCTGCCAGTTTCGCTACCAGAACGGGCGCTTTCACTGCGGACAGATCAATATCCTCATGGCGCTGAGTGATATCGGGCCTGGTGACGGTGCGACCATGGTGATTCCTTCCAGCCACAAGTCCAACTTCACCCACCCGGACATGGGCCAACACCAGATGAAGGGCGGCGAGGTGCGCTCCGCCGATGGTATGGAGGGTGCGATCGAGGTGCACTTAAACGCAGGCGATGCGCTTCTCTTTGTAGACGCCATCGCGCATGGCTCCGCCAAGCGGGTCAACCCCGGTGAGCGGCGCATCGTGGTCTATCGTTATGGGCCATCGTGGGGGAATTTTCGCCACCCCTACCAAGCCTCACCAGAGTTTCTGGAGCGCCTCACGCCCCGCCAGCGAAAAGTAGTCTGCCCCCAGCCGCCGATCCCGCGCGAGCCTAACCGCTTAGGGCTTTAAGACTTCTTTGACAGAGCCACGAATTGCCATTCGTGGCCCTGATTTTTTTTACGTATGGCCATCTGCCATCTTGGCGTCCTTGGCGATATTGACCCAGGTGTGGACATGCGGCGCACCTCGGAAGTGCCAGACAAGCGCCGGGCCTTCCAGCCGCCAGATATCCCAGACACCATCGCCGCCCAGATCCTCTTGTTTATAAAACGCGAGGTGTATCTTATCCAGCCCTCCGTTGGCCGCAATGGCCGCCATCGCATCGCTGGCATCGGAAGGACGGTAGGGGGCGAGCAGGCTCTGCATGGTCTTCTGCACGAGCTTCTTCTGGTCTTTGGAGAGCTCGCCAATGGCGATTCCTGCAAACTCGCCGCTCTTGCCCTGGAGCTTGATCTGATCTTCGCTGGGGGCCTTCTCTAAAAGTGCAGCACCGCGCTGCTTGCCGTCGAGGGCTTGAAATACCGCGTTGGCTTGCTGTGCCTGCTGCCAGTAGACATTGCCAGGATGGCTGGGGTCTTCAGTATCTTTGGGAGCATGACCGTAGAAGATCGGGCCACCAAAGGCCGCGTTGGCGTTGGAGTGCCCATCGGCGCGGAGCGTCACATGGCGACCCGTGAGCACCCACTCAAACTTGCCGCTCTTGCTCTTGGGATCACCAAAGAGCGCCACGTGGTAGGCATCGAGCCCACCGCCGTCGTCTTTCATCTGCTGGAGGACTCTTGGAAACCACTCCTCGCTCGTAACTCCCCGCAAGACTCCCTCGACCATCTTTTGCTGGTCAGCGGTAAAGATTTCTCCTATCGTGGGCTTCACAATGGCCCAGTTGGCACCCACCATGCTGCGCTTCGGGTGCTCCCACGGCATGCAGAGCGTCTCCCGCTGCTTGGGGGTCAGGCTCTCAAAGAGTGTCTTGACCAGTGTCTCCGCCTTAGGCGGCTCGGCGTGGGCGCTTGTCGGCAGGAGCTCCAGGGCGGCACTCCCTAGCGCAATCCCTCCCACCGCTTGCAAAAACTTTCGACGGCTCACACCCTCTTCGGTAAACTCATCCATCGCTTGCTCCTCCCTCAGAAGCTGATCTCCCATTCCACGGCCATTGGCGATTCTCCTGCTCTAGCAAGAAACGTCTTTGCCCTCGGCCCCGAAGGCGGCGAGACGCACGGCATCTTCGACTTTGAGGGCACTTTGCGGGAGATAGTGGTACTGAAGCGCCCAGCGGGTCTCGTCGGTTTGGTTGATCGGGGTGCCGTGCGGGAGCTTACCGTCGAAGAGCAGCAGATCGCCTGCCTGCATCGGGACAGCGGTGCTGACAAAGCCCTCGGACTCCGCATCGCAGAGCTGCCAGTCGCGGCGCATGAAGTGGGTGCGTGGGCCGTCTTTATGCCCGCCTGCCAGGACAAACATGCAGCCGTTCTCGGGTCGCACGTCTTCGAGCGCGATCCAGACACCGACGATCTTGGTGGTGAGGGGGAAGTTGAAGTAGGCATGGTCCTGGTGCCAGGGCTTCTCACGGCCGTGCGGCGGCTTGAGCAGAGCCATCTCCTGAAAGAGCTGCATCGGCTCGCCACCAAGTGCCTCGACCACGGCCAGCAACCCTGGAAGCTGCGCGATCTCGGCGAGCGGCGGGTGCTGCGCGGTGAAGTCCATGAACTTACGGACATAACGCGCCCGCTCTTCTGCGGCGAGCGCGGGCTGCCCCGCCCCATCTTGGCCGAGGGAGAACTGCGAAACCGGAGCGCCGCCGGGTAACACCTCAACGCGGCGCAGGTGCTCGGGGAGCGTGCCTTCGTAGGCCATCGAGCCACAGCGCGGATCGTCGGCCAGGGTCATTGCGAGCAGCTCTTTTTGTGCCGCGAGAACTTGCTCAACAGAGAGCGCCCCACGGACGACC
>JAPLCP010000117.1 GCA_026392155.1 Armatimonadota bacterium
CTGGGCTCGCCATGGCAGTTCAAGAAGCACGGTCAGTGCGGCACCGAGGTCAGCGAGCTCTTTCCCAAAGTGGCGGAGTGCGTCGATGATATGTGCGTCATTCGCTCCATGGTCGCCGACAACATCAACCATAATGGCGCATGCCTCCAGATGAACACGGGTGAGCAGGCGTTTTCAAGGCCGTCGCTGGGCTCGTGGCTCTTGTATGGGCTAGGGACAGAGAATAAAAACCTGCCAGGCTATGTCGTGCTCTCGCCCGCTCAGCCCGCGCAGGGGGCACCGCTCTGGACCAGTAGCTTCCTGCCCGCCGCGTTCCAGGGGACGCTGGTCAGCGACCTCAAGAACCCCATTGCCAATCTGAGCAATGCCAAGCTCTCGGCGCAGAAGCAGCGCGAGCAGCTGGACTTGCTGGCGCAATTAAACGCCCAGCACAAAGCGGCCCGGCCTGGCGATGCCCAGCTAGAGGGCCGCATCCAGAGCTTCGAGCTGGCGTTTCGCATGCAGCGCGAGGCCCCTGAGGCTTTCGATGTGGAGCGTGAGAGCGCGGAGACCAAGAAGCTCTACGGCCTCGACAACCCGCTCACCGAGACCTTCGGGCGGCAGTGCTTGATGGCGCGGCGGCTGGTCGAGCGCGGCGTGCGGATGGTGCAGGTCTACCACACGGCGACGTCCAAGCGCTCCAGCTGCCAGCTCTGGGACCAGCATGGGGGGCTCAAGACCGAGCTGCCCAACAACTGCGCCGCCACGGATCAGCCCATCGCCGCGCTGCTCAAAGACCTCAGGGCACGCGGCTTACTAGAAGACACGCTGGTGATCTGGGGCGGTGAGTTCGGGCGCACCCCGACCGCAGAGAGCATGGATGGCCGCGAGCACCACCCGTTTGGCTTCTCTATGTGGCTAGCCGGCGGCGGCGTGAAAGGCGGCATGGTTCACGGCTCCACCGACGAATACGGCTGGCACGCCCAAGACAAGAAAGTCCACGTCCACGATCTACACGCCACGATTTTGCACCTGATGGGAATAGATCACACCAAACTAACGTATCTTTACGGAGGACGAAACTACCGCCTCACCGATGTCTACGGAACGGTGGTGACCGATATTTTGGCTTAACGGAGAATTTCAATGCAACGCCATCTAGCCCTACTGCGCGAGCTCTTCCCACTCCCCAAACGCCAGCGCATCGATGGGGAAACGGCGGATCAGATTCTGGAGCGAGCCAAACAGCAACTCAATGCACTGCACTCTCAGCATCGGGAACAAGCGGTTTTAGCGATCACAGCCAAGAATAATCTGCAAAACCAGGTGGACGATCTGGGAAAGAAGATCCGGAATCTTCAGGAAAAAGCAGAAAGAGCCGTTGGCAAAGGTGAGCTACTGCTGGCAGATAAGCTCTTTCAGGAAAAGCAGGGCTACGAAGAATCGCTACGAAGTGCCGAAGAAACACTCCAGCATGCGGTGGAGACCGCCGAGCAGGTCAAAGTTACTATCAAGCGCGAGGAAGAGTGGATCTATCAGACAATGACGGCTACGATGGCATTCCAGACAAAGTGGAAAGACTGCGCGATCCAGCAGGAGATGCAGCAGCAGTTGGAGCGCATGGGCGTGTGGCACTTGATACACCCCCAAGAGCCGCCAATAGATCGCAAGACGGCGCGGGAGCTGGTGGGCTTTTTGCTACTGGTGATCGTCGGGCTATTTATCTTCGCCTTGAGGTAAAACAGCTCTATGAGTAGTCACTTTGATCTCAATGACCGCCCCGCGCCCGATGATGTGCTGGTGGCAATTGCGGACTATGTGCAGAGCGACGCGCCACCGAGTGCGCTGGCGCTCGATACGGCGCGGCTGTGCCTTCTGGACACGCTGGGCTGTGGGATCCTAGCGCTGAGCTTTCCGGCCTGTGTGCGGCATCTGGGGCCGGTGGTGCCGGGAACCGTGGTGCCCAACGGAGCGCGGGTGCCGGGGACAAGTTTTCGCCTCGATCCGATCAAGGCGGCCTTTGACATTGGCTGCATCGTCCGCTGGCTGGACTACAACGACACCTGGCTCGCCGCTGAGTGGGGGCATCCGTCGGACAACCTCGGGGGGATTCTGGCGGTGGCGGACTATCTCTCGCAAGTCAGAGTTGCGGAGGGGAAAGCAGCGCTGACGATGCAGACGGTGCTGGAGGCACTGGTCAAGGCACATGAGATTCAGGGCGTGCTCGCGCTGACCAATAGCTTCAATCGGGTGGGGCTGGACCATGTGGTGCTGGTGAAAGTGGCGTCCACGGCGGTCGTGGCGAAGCTACTCGGGGCGGATCGGGAGCAGATTATTGCGGCGCTCTCCCATGCCTGGGTGGATGGTCAAGCGCTCCGCACCTACCGCCACGCGCCCAATGCTGGGCCGCGCAAGTCTTGGGCGGCGGGCGATGCGACCTCGCGTGCCGTGCGCCTCGCGCTCCTGGCAGCTGGGGGGGAGCTAGGGATTCCCACGGCACTCACCGCGCCACGCTGGGGCTTCTACGATGTGCTCTTCGGTGGGAAGCCTTTCTCGCTCTCGCAGCCCTTTGGGAGCTACGTCATGGAGAACATTCTCTTCAAGATCTCTTTCCCCGCCGAGTTTCATGCTCAGACCGCCGTCGAAGCCGCCGTCCGTCTGCATCCCCAGATGAAAGACCGGCTGGGTCAGATCGAGCGCATTGAGCTAACGACCCACGAGTCCGCGATTCGGATTATCTCAAAAGTAGGGCCGCTAAGCAACCCGGCGGATCGGGACCACTGCCTCCAGTACATGACCGCGGTTGGTCTGTGCTTTGGCAACCTCACCGCCGAGCACTATGAGGACAGCTTCGCCGCCGATCACCCGGAGCTAGACAGCCTGCGCGAAAAGATGGTGGTTCGTGAGGAGCTGCGCTACAGCCAAGAGTACTTAGAACCCGATAAGCGCTCCATCGCCAACGCCGTTCAGGTATTCTTCACCGATGGCAGTGCGAGCGAAAAAATCGAGGTTGAGTACCCGCTGGGCCACCGCCGCCGCCGTACTGAGGGAGTTCCCAAGCTCTTAGAGAAGCTGGAGCATAACCTCGCCACGCATTTTTCGCAAGAGCGCTGCCAGACGATCTTGGCACTGGTCAAGAACGCCGAGCGCCTCGCTGCAACCAGTGTCCCGGAGTTTATGATGCTCTTCAGCCCATCCGACGCGATACAATAGCCGTTGCTATGGCCGAGAAAACCAAAAAATTTCATGTGATTACCTGGGGCTGCCAGATGAATGTCGACGACTCCGATCAGATCGAGAACTTATTGCTCTCCGATGGATTGGAGAAAGCCGACTCGCTCGAAGATGCCGATGTGGTGATGCTCAATACCTGCTCTGTGCGCCAGAAGCCTGAGGATAAAGTCTTCTCGCAGCTAGGCATCCTCGCGGAGCTCAAGCAAGCCCGCCCCGACATGGTGATTGGGGTCACCGGCTGCATGGCCCAGCGCGCGGGCGCCGAGATCGCCAAGCGTGCGCCGCACATTGACCTCATTGCTGGCACCGCGCAACTAGAGCGCATCCCGGAGCTTGTGCGCACCCGCCAGAGTTTGTTAGAAAGCGGCGCGGCGACACAGAACAAGCCCAGCGATGTGCTGATCCAGCTCCAGCTCCCGCGCAAGAAAGAGGAGAGCCAGCTCTTTCTGCCCGAGCGCAAGCGCGTGACGACTGGTAAGCTCAAGTCTTTTGTCAGCATCATGTACGGCTGCGATAAGTTCTGCCAGTTCTGCATCGTCCCTCATACCCGTGGAAAAGAGCGCTCTCGGCCTGCGTCGGAGATTATCGGTGAGGTGGAGTATCTTGCGCAGCACGGCACCAAAGAGGTCTGCCTGCTCGGCCAGACGGTCAACTCCTACGGCCTCAAGGGTCTCGAAGCCACGTGCTCTTTCTCTGAGCTCCTCCGCCGCGTGGATGCGGTCGAGGGCATTGAGCGCATTCGGTTTACATCGCCGTATCCCAAAGACTTCACCGACGATGTGATCGAGGCGATGGCGAGCCTGCCTGCGGTCTGTGAGCAAGTGCATCTGCCCGTGCAAGTTGGCGATGATGTGTTGCTTAAGCGCATGAACCGTGGCTACACGTTGGAGCAGTACCGGACGATCGTTCACAAGCTACGCGCCGCGATGCCCGATATTGCCATCACCACGGACCTGATGCTCGGCTTCCCCGGCGAGACCGAGGAGCAGGTGCAGAACACGCTGGACTTTGTGGAAGAGATCCGCTTCGACCAGGCGTTTATGTTCATCTACTCCCCGCGCCACCCCACCCCCGCCGCAAAAATGCCTGACCAGATTCCCCAGCCCGTCAAAGTGGAGCGCCTGGAGCGCCTGATCGCGATCCAGAACCGCATCGTGGTGGAGAAGAACAACCAGTACGCCGCCGAGCGCCGCACCTACGATGTGCTGGTCGAAGGAGCTTCTCCCAAGCACGAAGGCCAGTGGCACGGCCTCACAAGAGGCGGCAAGACCGTCAACTTCGACGCCCACCGCAACCTCACCGGCCAGACCGTCAAGGTTCGCGCCCTCGAAGGCCATCTCTGGGGCTTCATGGGCGAATTGGTGTGATTTTTCATCGTGATACACCATAGATTCGGGCCCATAAATGGGCCTCCGAACCCGGTAGGCCTCAGCGGGCTTTAGCCTGCTTGTCGCATCAGCGGGCCGCTTTAGCCGCCCGTCTGAAAACGCCGCCCGTCTGAGATGCGCCCCCATCAGAGAATTTTAAATCTAGACTAAGTCAATCGGAATTAGTTGACATTGGATTTTGCCTGTCCTATAATTGATCCGAACGGAAAGGAAATCCCTATGTCACTGGATGAATCCCAATTGCACTTCGATACCCTGGCACTGCACGCCGGGCAAGTCCCCGACCCGACCACGACCGCACGCGCGGTGCCGCTCTACCAGACCACGAGCTATGTCTTTAAAGACGCGGATCATGCGGCGAATCTGTTTGGCTTGAAAGAGTTTGGCAATATCTACACCCGCCTGATGAACCCCACCACCGATGTCTTTGAGAAGCGCGTAGCGGCGCTCGAAGGGGGAATCGGGGGATTAGCGGCGGCATCGGGGCAGGCGGCGGAGACGCTGGCGATCCTGAATATCCTCAATGCGGGCGATCATATTGTCTCGTCGTCGTCGTTGTACGGCGGGACGTGGAATTTACTTCGCCACACGCTTCCCAAGCTGGGGATCACGACCACGTTTGTGGACCCGAGCAAGCCCGAGAACTTCGCGGCGGCGATTACGGACTCGACCCGGCTGATCTTTGCTGAGACCATGGGCAACCCCAAGCTCGACACGCTGGACATTGAGGCCGTTGCCGCGGTCGCGCATGCCCATAAGATTCCGCTGATGGTGGACAACACCGCGGCGTCCCCGGCGCTGGTCAATCCCATCGCCCACGGTGCGGATATTGTGGTGCACTCGGCGACCAAGTTTATTGGCGGACACGGCACGACCATCGGCGGGGTGATCGTGGACTCCGGCAAGTTCGACTGGGCGGCATCGGGCAAGTTCCCGGACTTCACCACCCCGGATCCCAGCTACCACGGCCTCGTTTTAGCGAGCTTGCCGGAGCCGCTGCGCTCGATGAGCTATATCCTCAAGGCGCGTCTCCAGGGCCTGCGCGACATGGGCGCGGCGATCTCCCCCTTTAACTCCTGGCAGCTGATTATCGGGCTGGAGACCCTGCACCTGCGCATGGAGCGGCACAGCAAGAACGCGCTGGCGGTGGCGCAGTGGCTCAAGACCCATCCCAAGGTGACCTGGGTGAACTACCCCGGCCTCCCCGAGCACCCGGCGCATGACGTTGCGAACCGCTACCACAAGAAAGATAGCGACGGCAACACGCAGTACGGCGCGCTGGTCGGCTTTGGGGTGCAAGGCGGCGTGGATGCCGGCCGAAAGCTGGTGTCGTCGGTGAAGCTGCTCTCGCTGCTGGCCAATATCGGCGATGCGAAGAGCCTCATCATCCACCCGGCGAGCACGACCCACTCCCAGCTCACCGAAGAGGAGCAGGCCGCCACCGGCGTGACCCCGGACTTCGTGCGCCTCTCGATTGGCATCGAGCACGCCCCGGATATTATCGCGGACTTAGAGCAAGCGCTGGCGGGGGTGTAGGGCCGCTTCGCGCCATCTCCCCGCCCTGCGTTCGTTCCTCACTTCGGGCGACCCTCTTCCTGTTTTCCGCTTCGCGGAGGAAGAGGGTGCCTCTCTCCCGCTCCCAGCCTCTCTCCTCCGCTTGTCACCCTCTTCCTAACGAGGAACGAGTGACCCAGGAAGAGGGTCGGCTGAGGAACGAAGCTGGGGAGATGGCCTATCACATAACCCAGTTCCTCACCGCAATCGGCCTGCTCTACGGAAAAGACAGCCCCGAGTACGAAGCCGCAGGCGGCACCCGCACCAGTGAAGCAGGTAAGTAAAGCGTATAATACCGTAGCGGTATGACACTCTCTGCGAGGAAGCCAACGCCGCTGCGGTAGAAACACTAGTTAGGCCGTTTCATGCCACCAGTATCACCAGGTGAGATCGAGTTGTATGCGAGCTTCAAACAGCATCTCGGGCCGCGCTTCGTGGCGGCAGGCTTGCGCGTGCAGTTTCACTACAATCAGACACCAGGCTTTCATTTTCGAGTTCCGGTTTCCGACGAGTATCGTGATGCGATTCAACGCGGGATTCAGGACGGGATGGCATCGCGGTTTCCGCAGTTCCCTCCGTCAGGCAGCATCTGGATTACAGAGATCACCTAGCATGAGGCTGACTCCAGTCAGCAAGCGTTCTACAGAGTCGGGCGCGCCATTATTGAGCAGGCATATGCACTTGTCACACAAACGGCCTAACTATGCGCTACAGCAAACCTGTTCCCCTGGTCTCGTGGAGGGCAGGAAATCCCGCTGTTTTTGCCGAACGGTGAAGCATGGAAACCAACACCGAGCATAAGTTCCGGGACTACGAGGCCGAGGCCCGCGATACCGTCAAGACCTTCTACCGCCTCAACCACACCCACCAGACCCTGGACTTTGTGAAGGCCAAGAAAGCCGACTATCTGGCGCTGAACCGGCGCGAGATGGGCATCTGGGAGGCGATGGAGTTTCTCAACGAGCTGATCGACGACTCCGACCCCGACGGCGACTTTACCCAGATCGAGCACCTGCTCATGACCTCCGAGGCGATCCGCAAGGACGGCCACCCGGACTGGTTTGTCCTCACCGGCCTCATCCACGATCTGGGGAAGATTCTCTGCCTCTTTGGCGAGCCGCAGTGGGCCGTGGTGGGCGACACGTTTGCGACCGGCTGCAAGTACAGCGAGAAGTGTGTCTACCCTGAGTTCTTCGCCCTCAACCCCGATAGTCAGGTGCCCGAGTACCAGACAGAATACGGCATCTACGAGCCAGAGACGGGCCTCGACAACGTGCACCTCTCGTGGGGCCACGACGAGTATCTTTACCACGTGGTCAAAGACCACCTCCCCGACGAGGCGCTCTACATGATCCGCTTTCACTCGTTCTACCCCTGGCACAACGAGGGGGCCTACACGCACCTCACCAACGCCAAGGACCGCCAGCACTTGACGGATGTGCTGATGTTCAACCGCTACGACCTCTACACCAAGACCGACGAGCGCCCCGATGTGGAAGCCTTAAAACCTTACTACCTAGAGCTCATCAACCAGTTCTTCCCCGCCAAACTGCGGTGGTAGACGACAGCACGCTTGATATCCTAAAAGACGCCCTCGCTACGCTGGGCGCGGGCTTTACCGACCTGCCGCCGCACCAGCCCCGAGCCGATCTATCGGCAATTGAGGAAGTTTTGCAGGAGGTGGCGGTTCGACTTCAGGACAACTATCCCTACTTCCATCCGCTCTATGCCGGGCAGATGCTCAAGCCGCCGCACCCCGTCGCGCGGCTCGCGTATCAGCTGGCGCTGTACGTGAATCCGAATAACCATGCGCTGGACGGCGGGCGGGCGAGCTCGGCGATGGAGAGAGAGGCGGTGGCGCAGCTGGCGGCGATGTTTGGCTGGACGACCTTTCTGGGGCACCTGACCAGCGGCGGGACGATGGCAAATTTGGAGGCGCTCTGGGTAGCGGGGCGGCTCGCGCCGGGGAAAGTCGTGCTGGCATCGTCGCAGGCGCACTACACGCACTCAAGAATCAGCGCCGTGCTGGGTTTGCCGTTCGAGGCCGTACCCGTGGATCGTTTTGGGCGCATGAGCACCGCGACGCTGGAGGCGCGGCTGGAGCAGGGCGATGTGGGCTGCGTGGTAGTGACTCTGGGAACTACGGCAACAGGCTCGGTTGATCCCCTCCCCGAGATTCTGGCGCTGCGGCAAAAATACGGCTTTCGCCTCCACACGGATGCGGCCTACGGCGGCTACTTTGGGCTGGCGGCGAACCTAGGCAACGAGGCACGCGCGGCGTTTGATCGGATTGGGGAAGTGGACTCTCTGGTGATTGATCCGCACAAGCACGGGCTCCAGCCCTACGGTTGCGGCTGCGTCTTGTTCGCCGACCCGAGTGTCGGGCGCCTCTACAAGCACGACTCGCCTTATACCTACTTCAGCTCAACGGAGCTTCATTTAGGGGAGATTAGCCTGGAGTGCTCCCGTGCTGGAGCCGCCGCTGTGGCGCTCTGGGCGACCCAGCGCTTACTGCCACTGGTGCGTGGTGGGGAGTTTGCAGGGATGCTCGCGCAGTGTAGAAGCGCCGCGCTCGCCCTCTACGAACGGCTCGCCGCCGATC
>JAPLCP010000219.1 GCA_026392155.1 Armatimonadota bacterium
AGGGATATTGCCCTTGCTCTTGCTGCCTTTCTCACCGCCGACCGTCCACCAGCCATGCCCGACCACATGCTTGGGAAGCGGCAGGCCCAGCCCCATCAGCATCGCGGGCCAGAACGTGGCGTGGAAGCGAGCGTAGATCTCTTTGGCCATTAAGTGGGCATCGGCGGGCCAGAGCGTGTCAAAGTTCTCGTTCTCGGGCCAGCCGGTGTTGCTCAAGTAGTTGATGAGCGCATCGAACCAGACATAGAAGACTTTGCCTTCGTCGCCAGGGACTTCAATGCCCCAGCCTGCGTTTTTTCTGGAGATCGCAATATCGCGCAGGCCATCGTCGATCATCGCCAGCACTTCATTGCGGCGCGTCTCGGGCAGGAGAAAAGTCGGGTTGGCGGCGATATGGGCCTTGAGCCGCTCACCGTAGGCCGAGAGCTTGAAGTAGTGGACTTCTTCTTGAATGCGCACCACTTTTGCGCCGGTCTCTTTGACGATCCCGTTCTCGTCCACATCGGTGTCGCGGAAGAAGGTCTCATCGGCCACGGAGTACCAGCCTTCGTAGACACCTAAGTAAATATCGCCGCTGGCTTGTAGCCTCTGGAATACCTCGCGGACGACTTTCTTGTGGCGCTCCTCGCTGGTACGGATAAAGCTATTGTAGTCTACTCCCAGATACTGCCAGCACTCCACATAGCGCTGGCTGACGTCATCCACAAAAGCTTGGGGCGTCTTCCCCGCTTTTGCCGCCGCATCCGCGACTTTCTGCGCGTGCTCGTCAGTGCCGGTGAGGAAGTACGCGTCGTCGCCCCGGAGCTTGCGGTAGCGCGTGTGGGCATCGCACAGAAGCGTGGTCGTGGCGCTGCCCACATGGGGAACTCCATTGACATAGTAGATAGGCGTGGTGATGTAGTAGCGTTTTTCAGGCATGGTGAAGTCTGTATCGTCGGACAAGATAAAAATGCAAAGGGAGCTTAGCGGCGCATGGGCAGGCCGCAGCCACCACCACAGCAGGGCATCCCCATGGCGGCGCTGGTATCACACCCGCCAGAGTCGCTGGCAACACGGGCCGCGACCATTGAGAGCAGCCGCGCCTTGGTGGGCACGCCGCACTCTGGGCAGGGCGTGGGTTCGTCTTTTTGGGAAAAAGAGCGCAGTGTCTCAAAGCTCTGCTGGCAGGACTTGCAGCGGTACTCGTAAATGGGCATAACACTCTATTTTACCGCGCAAAGCAGAGGTATAATAAACGCCATGAGAAAACTGCTGTGCATCGGGGCATTGCTGGGCCTAGGAGCCCTAAGCTATAGCGCACCGCCGCCGCCTGCCAAAACCACACTCGCCTTTACCGGTGCCGAGAAAGCCATCACGCTCGCTGGGGCCTATAGCTCCGCGCGGGTGCTGGTGGAAGAAAATGGCCGTGACGTGAGCGGTGACGTCAAGCTCGCGCTGGCCAACCCGAGCCTGGCGGTGCTGAAAGACGGCACCCTCTGGCCGCGCAAAGATGGCAGCACGGTTCTGACCGCGACACGTAATGGGCAGATTCTGATGATTCCCGTCACGGTAACGGGGCTCGCAGGAGCCAAACAACCGCGCTTTACGTCGGATGTGGTGCCGATCCTCACGCGCTATGGCTGTAACCAGGGCGGCTGCCACGGAGCGCAGCAGGGCAAGGGCGGCTTTAAGCTCTCGCTTCAGGGCTACGATCCCGAGGCCGACTATGAGTCCATTACCCGCGCCGCTGCCGGGCGGAGAGTCTCGCCCGCTCAGCCGGAGAACAGCTTGCTTCTGCGCAAACCCACGATGCTAGTGAGCCATAAAGGCGGCCAGCTCTTCGAGGCAGGTTCGGCGCCCCACCAGCTCTTGGTGGACTGGATCGCCGCTGGGATGCCACGCCCCAAGCCGGAAGAGCCAGAGCTCACGGGCCTGGAGATCGTCCCTGCCGTGCGAACGCTCTCCGTGGGCCAGAAACAGCGCTTTCGGGTCTGGGCGAGCTTCTCCGACAAGACCCGCCGCGATGTCAGCGCGGAGTCGCTCTTCAGTGTAAGTGATGGCTCCGTCGCGCAGGTGACGACAGAGGGTAATGCCCAGATCGTCGGCAAGGGCGAGGGCGCGATCCTGATCCGCTACCAGGACCGCGTCGCCACTGCCTCGCTGCTCTCCCCTTTTGGCAAGCCACGCACCGCCCAGCCACAGCCCACCAATGTAGACCGGCTGATCGAGAATAAGCTCGCCGCCTTGGGGCTGGATAGCTCCCCCAGCTGCTCCGACTCGGACTTTCTGCGCCGCGTCTCCCTGGATCTGATCGGCACGCTGCCCACTCCCGACGAAGTCCGAGCGTTTCTTGCCAACACGGATCCTCAGAAGCGTCAGAAACTCGTGGAGAAGCTACTGAAGCGCCCGGAGTTTGTGGACTACTGGACCCTTAAGTGGGGCGATCTTCTGCGCAGCAACCGCAATGTGCTGGGCGATAAAGGGCTCGTGTCGCTCAACCGCTGGATTCGGGATAGTGTCGCGACTAATAAGCCGTGGAACCAGGTGGCCCGCGAGCTGCTCCTGGCACGAGGCAGCGCCTTCGACGAAGGCCCAGCCAACTACTTCCGCGCCGCCGCCACTCCCGATGCCCTCACGGAGACCACCTCGCAGCTCTTTCTGGGGGTGCGTATCGCCTGCGCCAAGTGCCATAACCACCCCTACGAAAAATGGAAGCAGCACCAGTACTACCAGTTCGCCGCGTTCTTCTCAAGAGTGCGCACCAAGAACGGCGAGACACCCGACGAGAAGATCATCTACACGACAAACTCTGGTGAGTCCGTGCACCCGCGTACCGGAAAAGTGATGACTCCGACAGCGCTCGATGGTGCTCCTCTCCCTAAAGAGTTCACCGGTGACCGCCGCCTCGCCTTTGCGGACTGGCTCACGGATGCGAAAAACCCCTTCTTTGCGAAAGTCTTAGTGAATCGCCTCTGGAAGCATTTCCTGGGCCAGGGCCTGATTGACCCTGTGGACGATGTGCGCGTCACCAATCCCCCCACCAACCCGGCGCTCTTAGACTGGCTGGCGGCGGACTTTGTGAACCACGGCTACGACCTCAAGCACACGATGCGCACGATTCTCGCCACCCGAGCCTACCAGCGCAGCGCCGCCCCCACCAAGCTCAATGTCGCCGACACGCGCTACTTCTCGCACTTTTTCTTCAAGCGCCTCGATGCCGAGTCGCTCTTAGATGCCGTGGGAAGCGCAACCGGCTCACCCGAGAAATTTGGCGGCTACCCGGCGGGCATGCGCGCCACTGAGCTCCCCGATACCACCACCGGCTCGTACTTTCTCGATCTGTTTGGCCGCCCCGCCCGCAATATTGTCTGCCAGTGCGAGCGACAAGACGCCCCCAACCTGGGCCAGCTCCTGCACTTTATGAACGGCAAGGGAATCAACGAGAAGCTCGCCAGCAAGTCAGGCCGCATCGCCAAGCTGATCGAGGCGAAAACGCCGGATGAGAAGCTCGTCCAAGAACTCTACCTCGCCTCCGTCTCCCGCCTCCCCGATCCAGACGAGACATTTGACGCGGTGATGTCGCTGCGTGAGGCCAAAGACAAGGGCAAAGAGGCAGAGGATATTCTCTGGGCACTGCTCAACTCCAAGGAGTTTCTCTTCAATCACTAGAGAAACTTTGAGATTCAGGGGAGGGTAAAGAACCGCTGGCGTTCCTCTTTGCTAGGGCGTGTCAGAAATACCCTCTCCAGCTTCACTTTCTGTTTCCAGCCTTGCTCCAAGAGGATCTGCGCGACATCGGTTGCGCCTCGTGCAAAGAGAAGCTTAGCCATCGCGGAGTGAGCCGGGTAGTAGCTGGGGTCCAGAAGAATCGCAACACCTAGTTTGGCCAGTGCTTCCGCTTCTTCGCCAAGCTCACGATGCACCATGGCTGCAAGAAAATAGCTTTTTCCTTCCGTGGGAGCCGTTTCCAGCAGACGAGCGATCCATACGTCGGCGGACTCTTTGTCGTTATTTTTAGCAGCGATCCCTGCCTTACTGAGACAATAGACCTGTGCCCACTCGGTGCCTTGGACTTCTTCCCAGTTTTTTTGAAGTCGTGCCAGATGCTCTTTCTCATAGTCTTGCATCCGTGCCTGAAACGCTTCTTTACTTTCTTCCATACGGCAGTATAGTGCGGCGTTTGTGTTAGAATCCTGGCATGGCTACAGAAAGCACTTTCCCCTTGCGGGCGGTTCCCGGCTTCTATGGCACCAAACCGGGCATTCAGATCGGCACCTATGTCAGCTCCGAGGCAAGCGACGACGACTTGCAGTTTTTGCAGCAGCTCGGGGTGGAGTGGGCGATGCTCAATATCGTCAACCCGGCGCACCATACGGCGGATGACTACTGCCGCTTTGCGGAGCGGCTGGCGAAGTATGGGGTGAAGATCTACCGGATCGGCAACCACGGTGTCCACAATGTCCCCGAGATCACGCTGAACCTGCCGGGTCGCGATGCGAAGATCGAGGAGTTTCTGGGGTTTCTGCGCAACTTGCAGAAAGCCGGGATCTTCTACCACACCTACGCCCACATGGGAAACGGCATCTGGAGCACGGGGCACACCGCGGGGCGCGGGGGCGTCCAAGCGCGCGTGCTGGACATCAAGAACGCCAAGGGGCACTGGATCGAGAAAGTCTTCGAGGGCGAGCTGACCCACGGGCGGGTCTACACCGAGGACGAGCTCTGGGAGAACTACACGTACTTTATCAAGCAAGTCGTGCCCGTCGCCGAGGAGACTAAGGTCTGTATCGGCATCCACCCCGATGACCCACCGGTCTATGCGCTGGGCGGAATCCCCCGCTGCATCTTTGGCAACGCGGCGGGCTACCAGCGGGCACTGGACATCGCCAACTCGCCCTACATCGGGGTCTGTCTGTGCGTGGGGTGCTGGCTAGAAGGCGGGACGGTCGGGATGGGCTGCGATGTGATTGCGGCGATCAAGAGCTTCGCGGCGCAGAAGAAGCTCTTTAAGGTGCACTTCCGCAATGTCAGCAACCCCATGCCCGAGCCCTGGCAGGAGACCTTCATCGACGACGGCTACCAGGACATGCACCAGGTGATGCGTGCGCTCCGAGAAGTCGAGTACGACGGTGCGATCATCCCCGACCACATCCCCCAGATGCTCGGCGGCTCCCGCCCCGGCCTCGCATACTCCATCGCCTACATGAAAGCGCTCGTGCAAGCCGTCAACAACGAGTACGGCGGCGCGGTGTAACCGCGATGTAGCCGCCGGTTGAAACCGGCGTCAGCAATGGCCTTCGGCCACAAAGCCCGTACCGGGCTACCAAAATTCTGGCAAGACACGGGCTACGTGGGGATAGAATCGGCCTGGGCTTTTAGATAGTTCCAGGTAGCCCCCTCGGGCATCGTGTAGCTATGGCCTGCCTCACTATCCTTCCACTTGATCGCCTTCCAAGCCTCCGACTGGCGCAACGCTACCACGTCCTTAAGTGCTTGCTCCCGCGTGGGCACCAGAACGGGCTGCGTACGGAAGCTCCCTTCCGTCTGGCAGTACTTCAGATATTTCAGGGGGTTTTCTGGGCTCCCACCCAAGTTATATCCCTCGCCCAAGACAAAGTAAGAGCTTCCGGAGGCGGCCACGGGATAGAGAGGCCAGCGCGTGAGGGGCATTGTGAGGGTTGGAAGCATCAGGCCACCGTAGCGCGGTGCACGCAAAGGTTGTGCCTTCTGAGGAGAAAATAGAATCCGAAGAGTCCATCCAACACGATCTAGAACCTCAAAACCCCGTGCGATTCGCTCCTTTATAGGCGTCTCAAAATCGAAGTACCGTGGGGCTAGTCGGGCCAGCTCCTTCGCAGCTTCTTTCTCTCCCAGAGCCCCAGAATCTCCTCAGCGCGAAGTACATGTGACATACAAGCCTCCCTGACAAACGGTGAGCCCATCGTACCAGAAAGCTAAGGAGAGGTTACACCGGCCACCAGTACGACTCGCGGGGAGCAGTGGGCACAAAGTTAAGGCGCTCTTTGCCCAAGTAGTGCAGGGTCGCACGCTCTAGCAGAGAGAAGTCCCCTGCATTCTCGCGGTTGAGGTTCATCGGCTCTTTGAGCACCACGGGTGGGTTGGTCATGAAGCGCGGTCTCCGAAGCGTGTTCTGCGACGAGGCGTGGAGCATGAAGGGGTGCAGGATCACAAAGTCCCCCACCTCGCCGGTGAGCTCCTCGAAGCGCTGGCACTGCGCGATCAGCTCCTGGAACTTAAAGTCCCCCGGTGCGACTCCCTCGGGGTGCTCGGCGAGAAACTTTGCGATCACGCGCACGGAGTCCGGGGCGATAAACGTCCCGCCGCCCTGGTGCTTCATATCGGACCAGAGAACAATGGTGAGAAGCGCCTGCTCGCGGCTGTCGAGAAAGTGCCGGAAGTAGCTGCCGTCTTTGTGCCAGCCCGTGACTTCCGCGCTAGGTGGTTGCCAGGGCTGATCTGCGCCCCGGTGGAAGTTGGCGACAAAGGCATCTGACCAGATCCAGGAGTTGATGGTCGAGAAGTGCGTCGACTCGATCTGCATCACCTGCGTCTCCAGCCGCTCCTCGCCGCCGATCACCTCGCAGATCGCGGCCCAGGCTTTTGGTGCCAGCTCGCGCACAGGTAGCTGGTGGTAGTGATCCATCCAGACAATGTCTTTTTTCCAGGTGTCGGAGTTGGATTTATCGTAGCCTAGGCGGGAGAAGCCGTCGTCAACCCAGCGCAGGGCCAGCTCCGGGTCAAGACAGTCTTTAACAACCAGATAGCCATTGTCGAGAAAACTCTGCGCCTGCGCATCGCTTAACATTGGGAAGCCCTTCATGGTGGTACAAGTTCATGGTGCCAGCCTTGATTTCCTGCTCACTCTGGGGGAATGTTAGAAAGTCTTGTCGGTGGGCCACTCCTCATACTTGTGCTCTAAGTGACGTTTGATGAGCGTTGATACCAACACGCACACTAGTAAAAGAAAGACAAAATAAAACATAGCCCTCTTGGCTCCTACACTCTAGAGCTTTGGTCAGGTAGGAATATGGGACTCTTGGTAAAATTGCTGGGTTTCCCGCAGGATCAACAAGAAACGAATGCGCCATAGACGTTTTTGAGATGTCATAGCCACTATTTCGGGCGCAGAAGCTCTTCTTCTAGGAACCAGCATGCGTGCTGCGTCCTTCCAAAAGAGCCAGGCACGCACCGGGTCGTGGTCAGAAGTTTCGGTGGCGGGAGTCGGGTAGTTTTTCCAGCTTGCAAACGCGGCGACAAAGACCTCACTGGTTCCAGAGAATAAGCCTTGGGGCCTGGCTGAGGCTGGAGAACGTGGCATCGCCGGTCTCGATCACCCACCAGTGGCTGTCTTTGTCTTGGTCGATGTCTACTGTGAGATACCGCGAGCCGACGCGCTGAGCTGCCTCACGGACAAGGGGCTGTGCCGCCTCCGCATGGCCATAATATCCCGCAGGCTCGCTGATGGCGGCAGGTGCGGGGAGGCTTCACTAAAAACAATCATCTCTCGTTTGCCTTCTGAAACCAACGCTCACGGGCGGCTTGCATTCGCTGTTGCCATTCCCAGCTCTCGTCTTTGCTGAACCAAGCCAGAAAATCATCGGTCATGAGGGCGCTGTAGAGGGCAAGAACTCGCTGCTCCAGCGAGTTGGGGTTCCAGAGTCGGATGAGCTCCAGGGCGTAGAACTCCGTCTCCGTGTCACAGAGCAGCCCGACGTGGGTCAGTGCCAGCCAGTAGAGTGGGTCGCCGTAGCAGACACAATCCAGATCAATTAGCCCCGTCAGCTCTCCGTTTTCAATGAGCACATTCTTGCCCGTGATGTCGTCGAGAAAGCAGATCGGTGCGACGGTGTGCAAGTAGGCTTTAAGATCATCAGGAGCTTCGCTGAGGCGTGGGTGGGTTTGGAGCAGGCTCCACCAAGTGACGTGGTTGCCCGGCGTGCCCGGTGGGACAAAGCCGAAGCCTTCGCCTTGGGGAAGCGTGGTCACCTGGCGCTGAATGGCGACAATCTGCTCAGCGACGCGGGTTTGCTGCGTGGCAGTCATCTCTGCCAGTGCCCAGCGCAGCTCGACACCAGGCGTCCAGGTCAAGATCAGCCAGGAGAAATCCCGAGCCTGCCCGGAAGCCAGCACAGTAGGCACGGGAAGCCCCAGCGCGGCGAGGCGTGCAATGGTATTGATGGTTCCTGCAAAGCCATCGGTGCGAGAGTGGAGCCGCAGGACAACCCGCTCACCACTGGGGAAGGTGATGGCAAAAACAGTGTTTGCTTGCCCTCCCGTCAGCAGCTCAATCGTCATGAACTAAGAAAGTGCTCGGTGAGGCGCTGGGCAACTTTAGCGACAACCAGGCAGCCTGCATTGTCCACTTTCCAGCGCACATCCGAGCAGCCCTGGGTAAAGATCGCAAGCGTGAGCGTGCGCTCGCCTTTTGTGATCCTACCCACATCGTTGCGAACGCCCGTCACTGCGCCGGGTTTGTGGGCACACAAGTAGCCCTCCAGAAAGCGCGGGAGCATTGCGGTGTCGCTGACCTGGCGCATGCGCTTCATCGTCTCCGGGCCGAGCTGCGAGAGAACTTTCACGAAGTCTTCGGTCGTGCCGGTGGCGGTATGGGGTGGGTCACCGGGCTGGAGCGCAAAGCAGATCGGGCGATGGATCTTTGTTGCCGTGCAGCCCCACTCCACTAGGCGCGCATTGACGGCCTCTGGCCCGCCCACCGCCCGCAGACACAGATTGCTGGCCGTGTTGTCCGAGACCGAGATCGCCAGAGTCACCAGGTCACCGAGGGGCAACGTGAGGCCCGGTGTCAGGGTTGCGAGTACGCCGCTTCCCGGCACGTAGTCCGCCTCGGTCACGGTGATGGGCTGCATCAAGTCCAGCTCTTGCTGAAAGACTTCCTCGACGATGGCGATCTTGATCGAGCTGGCTGTGGGGAGCACACGGTCGGGGTGGTAGAGAAAAACCTCTCCACCACACTCCGCCGCCACGCTCAGCACGCCGCCGCCCAGCTCCGCTTCTAGGTCTTGCATAAAATAGGAGCCTAGTGCGCTTCGTCGTCGTCGCTCAGCAGTGAGTAGGGTGAGCCATCCGCATCCTCGTTTTCTTCGGCAGCCAGAATCTCCCGCGCCGACTCGGACTGCACGGATGACACAGGCCGCGCACGCTCTTCGGCCCACGAGCGCAGGTGGTCAATACTCTCCTGCATGGTCACCGAGAGCGGTACGGAGATCTTAATCGAGCGCTTCAGGTCATCCACCGTCATCTCACGGATCGTCTCCTCACCCGTCTTCTCGTTCTTATCGCGATCTGCGAACGCCGAGAACAGCGCCGAGACCACCGCCTGCTCGATCTCTGCCCCAGAGAAGCCCACCGCGACTTTTCCCAGCTCGTCGGTCTTGAAGTTCTTGGGATCACGTCCACGCTTCTTGAGGTGAATGTCAAAAATCTCCTGGCGCTCCGCCTTGGACGGCAGGTCGACAAAGAAGATCTCATCAAAGCGCCCTTTTCGCAGGAGCTCCGCGGGCAATGCCGTGACATCATTGCTCGTCGCAATCACAAAAACAGGCGCTTTTTTATCCTGCATCCACGCTAAAAACGTCCCAAAAACACGGCTAGTCGTTCCACCATCGCTAGAACCTGAGCTTTGTGTCCCTGAAAAGCCCTTTTCTAATTCGTCAATCCACAACACACAGGGGGCGACTGATTCTGCGGTTGAAATTGCCTTTCTAATATTCTCTTCGCTCTGCCCGACGATCCCTCCGAAGATTTTACCGACATCTAAGCGCAAAAGTGGCAATTTCCAGAGTGAACCAATGGCTTTAGCGGTGAGGGAGTTATGTACTACCGTAAAATCGTCTAGGAGGAAACGGTGATCACCTGAGACCATAAACCCATAGTAATCCCCAACTCCAGCAGGTTCTACTGTTATTCCCACATTCAAAACGTTTTTACATTGTTGTCGTGGTTGTGCTTGTTTGCGATGGAGTAAGACAGGGATCATATTGGTATGACCTGAGATGTGTACCCGGTAGTAAGTATCAGAGTAAGTCATTCCCAGCATCTTGCAGGACTTGATCGAAGGTGTCACATAGGCAGCAAGGCCAAGAGAGCGTGCCACAAAAGCAATGTCATTGGCAAGTTGTTCCCGTTTTTGAATCACTTCAAAATCGTTGCCTGCCATACAACCATCTGTATCAATAATCCCTGCAAGAAGGCGAAGTCGCACTTCGCGTGAGTTTGCTTTATAGGCAAGGGGAATATGCTTATTGCCAAGGACACCTATTTCACGCAGTGCATCCAAAAGCGGATTTACGGTTCGGCCCTGATTTCCTGCCGTCAGGTGGTAGGTTGCTGCTTGATTAGGACGGTTCGTTTTTTCTGCACGGCGGATGCGGAGTCCATAGTGCTCTGCAGTAGTCGTGACAAGATCGGCAATCTCAGGATCGGCTGTGGTGATCGAAGGGCCTTTCGTCGTCCCATCGCCGAGCCAGACTCCCAAGAAATACGGATCAATCAAAACAGGTTGCGCAGGAAAATCCACAGCTGCCCGATAGCCCATCGCACGCTGCTTGAAGCTAGCACTACGAGTAAGGTACTCACGAACCGTGATATTGATAATATTTTCAGGCCCCGTAGCTTCTTTGTGTGTTTTTCGGGTACCGCTCAGTCGCAACGTCAAGATATGATCTGCATTGACAGTGTAGGGTCTTCCCTTACTGGGAGTTACACGAAAAAGCTCATCTCGCCCGGTGGTCGTTGAGAGAACGTGGCGTGGTTGCGAATCTGGCCCCATCACCTGATCTCCGGCACAGACATCTTGCACCATCTTCACTGTGCCATCATGCATGAGAATGGGCGTGTCTTTTTCGAAGCACTTACCACATCCTTGAACACCTAACAATAAGACACCTTTAGGCTCGGGCAAGCCGTACTGCCGGGCGGCATCGGTGAAGCTGGCGGTGCGCTGGCTCATCCACTCTTTTAATAAGTCCATGCCCCCCACATCGGAGAAGGCTTCGCTGGCGGGGTAGTACTCCAGAATCCCGGACTTGCGGATGATCTGCTCTTTCTCCGAAAGAATCACGTCGATATCGAACTTGCGCTTCTCGACCAGAGATTTCGCAAAGACATTCTCAGCTTCGTTACTGGTGAGGCCCGAGGCGGCTTTCAGAATCTGCTCGCGCTCCAGCGGGGTGAGATTCACATCAATCTGGTTGTTGGAGCGCACGGACTGGATAATTCCCTCTAATAGCCGGTCAATATCACCGGGCGTGGGAAGCTGGTAGTCCACGACCGTGATCTCTTTCTCCAGTTCGACGGGCAGCTTAAGGGTGGGCGAGAGGAGGATCAGGGTCTTGAAGCTGGTCTTGAGGGCGTAGACCAGATCGCGGAGCTTGCGGACGACCATGTGGTCGTTCATGAAGGGATGGAAGTCTTTGAGCAAAAAGACGGTCTGATCGGGGGCAGCGAGGACTTGGTCGAGCGCGGCCAGCGGGTCACGCGAGGCGACATTGCCGCCCAGACCACTGGTGATGGTCCACTGGATCAGCTTCTTTCCACGCTTCTGGCAGATCTCCCGAAGCGTCTCCTCCACACGTCGTTCTTCCCATGAGACGACATAGATAATCGGGTAGCGGGCACGGATGAGTGTCTCCAGCTCCACGTCAACAGGCTTGGACCAGTTCTGGGCCACAGTGGTTATTCTCCTATCGCGAAATGCGTCCTTCATTATAGACCGCGAAAGCGCGTTGTACAATCGGCAAAAAAACTCGTCGTTGTACCAGCACACTTCGGCATGGCACGTGCTTTGAATGCTAAACAGACGAGAGCGTGACTTCTCTCCCTAAATCTTTCTCTCCCCCTTCCCTGGCCTCAAAAGCCAGGGATTTTTTTTCGGGTATAGTTTAGGACATGGTTCAAAGTCATTTTTCCGCCCCCGAGATTGAGTGTGGCGGCTGCGCGGGCTCGATTGAGAAAGCGCTTACCAAAGTGGAGGGCATTGGCGCGGTTCAGGTCAGTGTGGAAGAGAAAACAGTCACAGTAGCCCACGACCCGATTCTGGTCTCCGTCGCCGCGATCCTCACACGTCTCGAACACGCTGGTTTCCCCGCAACCCTCACCGAGGGCTAACGGATATCGAGGCTCCAGAGCTTGAGATAGTCGGCGTTGGTGAGGCTCTTGGCGTGGCCATCAAGGTACATCGCGTTGTTGCGGTAGCCGTCGCGGCTGCTGGAAAATAGTCCCTTGCTCCCGTGCCAGTAGCCCACCGCATCGAAGAACAGCCCGATTCCCGCAGTTCCGACACTCTGGTTGGTGCTGAAGTCCGTCGCCTCTAGCGTGGAGATCGGGCGCTTGAGCAAGATGATCTCGGTGCGCGTGATGTAGCTGGAGCCCCACTTGGTGTAGCTGGTCGGGTGCGAGGGAATGTAGGTGCCCTCAAACGGCCCGCTGTAGTCAAGGCCGGTGTCGGAGGGGCAGCGCCAGACTTCTTTGTTCTTGAGATAGGGCATGAGCACCTCGTGCTGAGGCCGCATGTTGGCAATGTCCGTGTTGCCGCCCCACGCGTTGGCGTTCAAGTCCGGCGGATCGCCGCCCCACACGGGAAGGTCGTCGTTGTCTGAGGCGTACATCAGGTTCGCCGTCCCGATCTGCCGCAAGTTCGAGAGGCACGTGATCTTACGCGCATTGCCCCGCACCTGCGCAAAGACCGGGAAGAGAATCGCGGCCAGAATCGCGATAATGGCGATCACCACGAGCAGCTCGATGAGGGTAAAGGCGTACTTCCCCCGCTGGGCGGGGGTTAGGGGGGCATGGCGTGTGTTCATATCTACTAGAACGATAGTGGGAAGGATTCTGTTACGGCCTCAGGGCTTTTTTGTATTTCTTTTTCCCGCGCCTCGTCTGCATTCCCCTCTCCGTCAAAGAGCCGGATCAGCGCTTGCTCGATCATCTTCACCCCGAACTGCCCTTTCGCATGGCGTCGCACCTTCCCGTCCTTGTCAAAGAGAAAGTACGTCGGCCACGCGTCCACTTTCAG
>JAPLCP010000090.1 GCA_026392155.1 Armatimonadota bacterium
CAACCGCGCACTAGCTTGGCAGAATGGTGTTTTTTACGATCTTCACTCCCAGCTTGGTCTGGCGGACGATGCCATCTCGGAAGCGACTTCTGTAGATAGCCAGGGCTATGTCTCAGGCAACTACATCGTTAATGGCGAGAAAAAAGCCTTCCGGGTGAAGTTTACGCCCGTTGGGGGAGGCACACCGACTCCCGTGCCAACCCCAGAGCCGATCCCAACACCCGCTCCGACTCCGGTGCCAACCCCAGAGCCGATCCCAACGCCCGAGCCGATTGCAACGCCTGCTCCTACCCCAGAGCCCATTGCGACGCCAGATCCCACTCCCGTTCCAACCCCGGAGCCTATCGCGACGCCAGATCCCACTCCTATTCCAACCCCGGAGCCTATCTCCGGCCCAAATCCTCAGCCTAGCCCGGATCCGCAGGCAACGCCGGTTTCAGACCCGAGTTCCATTCCAGAGCCTAGTGCTGCTGCGCTTTTGGTTCTAGGAGGAGTCGCGCTCGCCTCACGACTGCGGCGGCGCTGATAGCGTAGACTTTTAGTCTTTGTCTCTCTCAATTCCCAGGAACCCTCGCAGGCGATCCAGCCACGAGGGTTTTTCTTCGGGGGGCTCTAGGGTCTGGGGATGTACCGAAGGGCGTGCCCCGACCGCGGCAAGGGTTTGCTGGGCCTGCGCAAGCGCACTTGCCTCAGCCTGTGGGGTCGGGTCGGGCTGATGAAGGGTCAGGCGGGTCAAGTTCGCGGTGCGTGCCAGTGCTCGAAGCTCCATCCACTCCTCCTCGGTGAGTGCCGCACGATCCGTCGCCTCAATACTGCGACCTTCTAGCAGAGCATCTAGCACCCGGTGCACGGGAGGGGAGAGTAGGTTGAAGTTGCCTGTCTGGGCATCTTTAGAGTTCGATATGGGTTCCATGGTATTTCTTAACCGGCGCTGCTGTACTCTCTTGTTCTGTCTGTGCGACGCTACGCCGTCGCTGCTCAATAGCTCCGCTCTGCACCGCTTCCTCACGCAGAATCTTGCGTAAGTTTACCAGCCCCCGGTGAATCAGGGACTTAACGGCTCCCTCGGTTTTACCTAAAGCAAGAGAGATCTCCTGAATCGAGAGATCGCCGCCAAAGCGTAGCAAGATCGTGTCTGCCTGGTCCGCAGGCAGTGTGGCGACCGCTGCCCGGATCAGTGCTTGCGTCTCGTGGCGCTCCGCGAGCTCGTGCGGGTTCGGGCCTGCGTCCTGGAGGTTTTCCATCAGCGCTCGGACATCATCTGCGGCCCCTTCTAGTGAGAGAGGTGGCTGTCCATGTGCCCGTCGGCCTTGGTCAATGACCAGGTTGGTCGCGATTCTGCAGAGCCAGGGTAGGAGGGAGTCGCCTTGAAAGCGATACTGGGGCAGGTAGTGCACCGCTTTGACAAACGTCTCTGCTGCCACATCTTCAGCATCAGCGCTGGTGCGGCACCGAAAGAGGGCATGCCGGAACACCCGAGCGTAGTAGCGCCGGTGAAGCTGAGAGAAGGCATCACTATCTCCTGCCAGAGTTCGCTGCACTAAAAGGCGGTCGGAGAGCCCATCGTCGCGGGATGTCATTGCGTCCTTAAAGTACCATAGTATTGTCTGGGTGTGGAATCTTTCACATCGTAGTAAACGTGAGAAATCTCTCTCTGGTTACGGCTCTCTTTTCGCAACTTTTTATGGCAGAAAAGTGACTAAGTACAGGAGAGTGAAATGAATCAACAGATGCTTAAGTCCGTCAGTGTGCAAGCGGCAACACAAAGTATTCGTCGCCGTGTAGATATTGGATTAGGTTTTGCCTTGTTGCGCGATCGGCGCTGTGCTTTGGCAAAAAAAGCTCTTGCACTGCTACTAGGAGTGGTAGGAATGTGTCTGATACAGGTACTAGAGATTCCTCTGGAGCTATTGACCGTGATCTTTGGCTCACTTATTGGTCTTGAGGATGGTATTGAGGCTATTGTCTGGCCGGTACTGTTAGCCTGTGCGATACTGCCTTTCTTAGAGAGTAAAGAGTTAGTAGACGAAATACGTCGCGAGCGTCTTGCGATGTAGAGCGTAGAGCATGGAAATCAAAAACCGTAGTGTCATTAAAAAGCTACGGTTTTTTTGTCAAAACA
>JAPLCP010000035.1 GCA_026392155.1 Armatimonadota bacterium
GAGCGCATCGTCGGCCTGCTCACCGTGCTGCGCGATCATACGTCGCTGGAGTACAAGCTGGTCTCCGATATCTTTGGCGTGGACCTGCTCGGCTTTGGGACCGAGCCGCGCTTTGAAGTTATTTACAGCCTCTACTCCCTCAAGACCTACAAGCGGATCGTGATCAAGGCCCAGGTGAGTGAGGATGACCCGACGATTGACACGACCAGTGGCGTCTGGCTTGCGGCGGAGTGGCCTGAGCGCGAGATCTACGACATGCTGGGAATCTCGTTTAACCACCACGCCGACCTGCGCCGTATCCTAATGCCCGACGACTGGGTGGGTCATCCGTTGCGCAAAGACTTCCCCCTCGGCGGCGAGGAAGTCGAGTTTAGTCACAATGTCCGGGAGCAAGGCAAGTAGACCATGAGTGCGTCTTTAGAGAAAGTGCCCCAGGCGGGCATCGAGATTGAGCGTTATTTAGATCCTGAGACCGCTCAGGAGACGATGACCATCAACATGGGGCCGTCGCATCCCTCCACGCACGGTGTGCTTCGGCTCGTGCTGGAGCTCGACGGTGAGACGGTGGTGCGCTGCACCCCGCACATTGGCTATCTCCACACCGGCATTGAGAAGACCATGGAGAACCTGAGCTACTACAAGGCTCTGGTACTCACCGACCGCGAGGACTATCTCTCTAACCTTTGTAACAACCTCGCGTACTCCCTTGCTGTCGAGAAGCTGCTCGATGTCGCGATCCCCCCCAAGGCCGACTACATGCGCGTCCTCCTCAACGAACTAGAGCGGATCGCCTCGCACTGCCTCTGGCTAGGGACGCACGCGCTGGATATCGGCGCGATGAGCATGTTCTTCTACACCTGGCAGGATCGTGATCGCATCCTGGAGCTGAAAGAGCATCTCTCCGGCGTTCGCACTAAGACAAGCTGGATCTGCCCCGGTGGCCTACGCGGCGATGCTCCTCAGGGTTGGTTGGAGCGTGTCCGGGCGTTTCTGGACTACTTCCCCGCGCGTATAGAGCTGTATGAGGGCCTGCTGACGAATAACCCCATCTGGATCGAGCGCACCCGTGGTATTGGGATGCTCTCCGTAGACGATGCCATTAGCTTTGGTATGGCCGGGCCCAGCCTTCGTGCCAGCGGCGTGGCCCTTGACCTGCGTAAGAGCAACCCCTACTCCCGCTACGAGGAGTTCGACTTCGACATCTGCGTGGGAACCTACGGCGATGTCTACGACCGCTACCGGGTTCGCATGGCTGAGCTCTGGGAGTCTCTCAAGCTCTGTGAGCAGTCCTACAAGAAAGTCGTCGAGATGGGCGAGAAAGCCCCCGTGCGCACCAGCGACCGCAAGATCGCCCCGCCCCCTCGCGCAGAGCTAGATACATCGATGGAGGCCCTAATCCACCACTTCAAGCTCTTTACGGAAGGCTACCATCCGCCCGTTGGCGAGGCCATTGGTGCGGTTGAAGGGCCACGCGGCGAGAAAGCCTACTACGTGGTTAGCGATGGCTCTAATAAACCCTACCGTGTGAAGATCAAGGGCCCAAGTTTCTACAACCTCCAAGCGCTCCCTAAGATGTGTGAGGGACGCATGGTCGCCGATGTGGTCGCCATTATCGGCTCAATTGATATCGTCCTAGGAGATATAGACCGGTAATCTACTATGGCAGAGCAATCAAATACATGGAGAAATGCAATTATAAGAATCGGTTTTGCTGCATATGCAACAAGCTTTCTTAAAAGATCCATGCTTAAGATTAAAGCAAAACTAGGCTATAAAGTTTATGGAACCGTTTTCACACTCCAACCTAAAAATATAAAAAGTAAACTTCATATGCGTTATGGCACAAGTGATATCTCAGTTTTCCGAA
>JAPLCP010000009.1 GCA_026392155.1 Armatimonadota bacterium
GCAGACATCGGTCAGGCCGTTCTCTATCCAGCGGTTGAGCAGCGAGTAGCTCGGCTGGTGCAAGATGGGCTTCACAAACCCATTTGCCTCACAGACGGCCAGAGCGAGCTTGGTCTGATCCGCGGAGTAGTTGGAGAGCGCCGCGTAGAGCGCCTTGCCCGAGCGGACAGCAGAGTCGAGTGCGCCCATCGTCTCTTCCAGCGGCGTGCTGGGATCAGGACGGTGGTGGTAGAAGATATCCACATAGTCGAGCTGGAGGCGCTTCAGGCTTGCATCGAGGCTGGAGAGGAGATACTTGCGGCTTCCCCACTCGCCGTACGGCCCCGGCCACATCCGGTAGCCCGCTTTGGTCGAGATAATCAGCTCGTCCCGGTAGCCCGCGAAGTCGTCTTTGAGAATCCGGCCCACGCGGCTCTCGGCCGCACCCGGAGCGGGGCCGTAGTTGTTGGCCAGATCGAAGTGCGTGATCCCGCTGTCAAAGCTGGTAAAGAGCATCTGGCGGGCGTTCTCATGGAGCGAGGCTTCATCAGTGTGGCGCGCGGCATCCGTTCCCGGATCGCCAAAGTTGTGCCAGCAGCCAATGGAGATGGCGGGTAAGTGGAGCCCCGAGCGACCGCAGCGGCGGAACCAGCCGGAGGCGTTTTCATAGCGCGAAGAAGAAGGAGTGTAGATTGACATAGCAAAGAGAAATTTCGACACCAAGTGCCTCGTTCCCTGCGAGAAAAGCGTGCTATAATATCTCCGACATGAGCCAAGACGAGGAATCACCTACTGTCCCTACCCTCCCCACACAACCACCGACCATGGTGGCTGTACGAAAGCGTAAGCGCCGCCGCCGCTCAGAGCCACAAGTAAAAAGCAAGAGCTTGTACTTTATGATAAGTATTTTTTTTCTTGTCTTACTTTCCATGGCGGTTCCTTCATTTCGAATTGGACTCAATAACACGCTGCGTCCGATCTTCAAAAACACGGTTTCCGCTGAAGCGATTGCTATGGGGATTGCGGGTCTTGCATTGCTCTTTCTGATTCCAGGGGTTGAAGATCGCGTCTTGACGACTCTAGGCTTGAAAAAGCGTGTGCGCAATAAGAAAATACAGCGCTAGGGCTTTTACAGCGCGAGAAACGGCTGCATCTTGGCGAATTTTTTCTCACCAATGCCCCGTACTTCTTTAAGTTCTTCTAGCTCCTTGAAACTGCCGCTTTGTTGTCGGTAGGCTAGGATGCTTTGTGCCGTACTTGGCCCGACGCCGGGGAGTTTCTGGAGCTCGTCGAGCGTCGCAGAGTTAAGCTTGATTTTTCCCTCACCCGGCGTGTGGAACTTTGCGACGCTACTCGTGGGAGAGGCGCTTACCGGTGATGAGGCCATGGGTTTGCCCAGGAGACGGCCTTTCCCTCGGCTCTGACCCGTGGAGGTGGAGACGGTGGTTGCGACGACAGAGACGGGAGCCATAGGCGAGGTTTTCGGCAACGTAAGCGGGACATGGATCTGGTCTGCATCCTCCAGATAGCCCGCCAAGTTGAGTGCGTCTTCTTGCGCTCCGCTCTTGAACCCGCCCGCTTTTTGGATTGCCTGGTGAAGACGTGCGCCGGGAGGGAAGCTGTAGACACCGGGATGCTTAACCGCACCGCTGACATAGACCATGAGTGGGGCCGCGGGTTTTGGGGAGGGCGATGTCGGGGTGACCTGAGGAGCAGGGCTGGCTGAGGGAGCGGGGCTAGGATGTCCTCCCGCTGGAATCGTCGTCGGCTGGAGCGGGGCAGCGCTTGTGCGGCGCAGCGAGCTACCGATCCCAAAGAGGGCGAGTGCGCCAATGGCGACCACGAGGCCGAGGCGCTCGCGGTGGGTGAGGGAAGTCAGAGGGTTTTGCATGAGAGAGATTTTCCTTTCGTCACCCTGAGAACGGTTGAGAACCCTCGATTCTGATAAAATTCACGAATTTTTTTATAAGAACGGTCTCGGACTGCCGAAAATGAGCCTACTATGCAGATCCGTCTTCCCAATGCCGCCCCCTCCTCGGAGTCAGAAGGCTCGCTTCTGCGCCACTTTGTTGGTCGGCAGGCGCAGCGAGAGCGATTTCAGAAGCTTCTCGCGATGCCCTCCGGCTCGGCTCTGCCTTTGGTGGTCGTCCATGGGGCAACGGGAAGTGGGAAGTCACTCCTAGGGCGACGGGTTCTGACAGAGCTGAACGGTGCGCTCCCCGACCGTATTGCCCCGTGGTTTCCGTGCGAGCTGCGCTGCCCTGCGGTGCTGCTTGACTTGCGGCAGGAGGCTCTTGTCCACGATCCTCTCTGCGCCCTTCAAGCTCTCCGGGATAGCTTGGAGATAGAGTGCCCGCGCTTTGACCTCGCCATGGCCTGGCGACATCGTCTCCAAGAGCAAGGTAGTGGCCCGGGGCTCTGGCGAACGGAGGCGGAGGCGCTCGCTGCCGAGGCCGTTGAAGAGCTTGCGGACTATGGCCCTGATGAGCTACCCAGCGCGCAACCCGCGCGGTTTGCGACCACGCGCCTGGCCGGACTGCTACGCGGCACGAAGCTGGGGGAGTGGCTCCAGAGCCGGGAGGGGGGCGATGACTTTCTCGTTTTGCGTGAGCTGCCGGTTAGCGCGTTTTCGTACCGGTTAGTGCTGGAGCGTCTCGCGGATGACCTGCACAAGAACCTACCCAAGCGTCCCAGTGGTGCTTGTCGGCTCTTGGTGGTGCTGGATGCCTTCGAGCGTACCAACGGTCGGGAAGATGCCTGGGTGCGGGAGCTCTATGAGTGCCTAGCCCCCTTTTCGCTGATTCTGGTGCTCGGGCGCGAGCGGCTCGACTGGGCAAAACATGACTCAGACTGGGGAAAAGCCAAGGTCTGTGAGCAACACCCCCTCAGCGGCCTGAGCGCCGACGATGCCGAGCATTTTTTAACCCTCTCTGGCGTAGACGGCGACACTCTACGTGGCTCCCTCTGTGCTCTCTGCCAGCAGGGGCAGACCTACGATCCACAAGCTCTGGGGCTCTGTGCGGACATGGCTCGCACGCTCTCCCCCAAAGCGCTCTCCGAGCTTCCTACAACGGCAACGCCCTTTGCGGCGCTTTTGGAGCACTTTCTCCGTGCTCTCCCTCACGATGACCGTGGCCTCATCGAACAACTGGCGCTGGTGCCACACTTCGATCGGGAGGCCGTTCGGGCCTGCACGATGCTGGCAAGTCGCTGGGACTGGCTCCAGGCCTTGAGCTTTTTAGAGCCCGTGGAGCTGGATTGGTACACTTTCTCTGCACCTGTCCAAGAGGTGGTTCGGGCACAAAAGACACGTAAAGAGAGTGAGCATGAGACCTGGGAGCGGCACTGGCAGGGACGCTCCAAGAGGGATACCGATAGATTCGCTGCGCTGGCCTGGTACCACGCTTGGTGCCGCAAGCCGGAGGAGGCTCTCAAGCTCTGGAAGGTGCTGGCAGAGCGCGAGCGCAGTGCCGAGCAGCGACGTGGCCATGCGGAGCTTCTGGCGTGGTGGGAGCCGACGGGGCTGGAGCGACGTAAACCAGCCAACAAAATCGAAGTGGAGGCGCTGAGTGCGCTGGGCGTCGAAGTGGGGCTCTCGCAGCTCGGCGCGGCAAGCCAGCGACGGGCCATCTGGTGTCAAAAAGCGGCTCTGAATGCCGTGGATGAGAAAAAATCACCGCAGCTCTGGGCCGCGATCCAGAACCAGCTAGGGGATGCCTATACCCGCTTGCAAGACGGGGATCGGAACCAGAACCGGGCACGGGCCGTGGCTTGCTACGAGTCGGCACTTCGGATCTACACGAAGCTGGAGCTGCCACAGCAGGCCACGACCGTGCGGGGGCGCTTGGGGGGAGCCTATCTGGAGCTGGCTCACGGCAGTCGCAAAGAAAACCTGACCCGCGCCATCAGCTGCCACCAGGCTTCGCTGCGCATCTACACCCCGGAGAAGTTTCCCCAGGAGTGGGCTGCCGCGCAGAGCGACATGGGCTACGCCTACACCGAGCTACCTGGGGGCAACCGCGATGCGAACCTGGCCCAGGCCCGCGCCTACTACGAAGCCGCCTCACGTATCTACACCGAAGAAAGCCATCCGATTGAGTGGGCCGTGCTTCAGGAGCGCATCTCGATTCTGGAGTGGCTCCAAGGCCGAAAAGACGAAGCCCGTTTGCTATTGGAGCGGGCACTGGAGATCTTCCAGCACCACGGGGACTTGGAGCGGATCGAGCACGCGCAGAACACCCTCCAGCTCTGGGAACCCACGCCCACATCACCGATTCACCGTCCCAAGCCCCAAGTCGCGATCTTTCTCGTCCTCATGGTTCCCGTCGCATTCGCCCTCTGGGGAGCGATCCAGCTCCTCCTCGGGCGACTCCACGGGTAGTACTACTGCTTGCGCCCGGCCAAGCGCTCCGCCACCTGCCGCTTTGCCCACTCAGGAGCGCTTTCTTTGGGCTTACTTGTTAGACCAAACACTGTCATCCGATCCAGCATCCTTATTACTAGAATTTCTAAGAGACGAATATCCGCAGGATTAATAGGTAGTGTGATAGTGTTACCTCTATTGTCTTTAATTGAATCCATTGAAATATATGTTGTCATACCTACTTTTCCCTCAGATATACTCAATGCATATTCATCTATATTTCCAGTTTCAGAATTATTGCGTATTGAATACCATGATTTTTCTGCGATAATTCCTTTTGAATAACTACCATTTTTTAA
>JAPLCP010000198.1 GCA_026392155.1 Armatimonadota bacterium
ATGAACGAGCACTTGACTTCTTACTCAATTGTATAAAGCGTTTTGATAAAGCAGGCTTGCTTGCCACTTACCCTGCCTTTGTTAACCTTGTTCCTTATCTTCCTAAACAGAGCGATTTCCCTTCAGAAAGATGGATTGCAACGGAGTCGTACCACTCTGTTCAAGGATGGGAAGCCTATGGGGGATATATTTATGAATCAACAATAAGTTTTAAGAACATAAAAAGCCAGGGAGATATGGACATCAGTATTGTTTGGCATCCAAAACCACATCATCTACTTGGCGGCTATGGTCTACCAGGAACCAGTGGTATCGTGCCTAACATTCAACCAGGGAGTTTTTCAGGGGAACGCCTTGGGCAGGCCTGCTGGCATACGAAACGAGAACTTTCTGCTTTATTAGGACACTGTGTTGTCTACACGCGAATCTGGGGCAGAGACCCAGTAGATATCAATACAGATAAACCATACATTGAAGCAGCAGTTCGCGCAACTCTGGAGCGTCTAGAAAATGCCAAATTGGCTACGATTGCTCCAGCAGAAGTATTTCGTCATGAAAAAGTACGTCATCTAAATCTTGCGGATCTCCTTCCCAAACAAAAAGACATCCAAATGTTCTCAATAGAATCAATTGAAAATAATATATACCCAAATGATTGGCAATATCCTAGAGATATATACATTCCATTTCGAGGTATATCAGTAGATTTAAAAGGGAATCGCCGTAATGATAATGCAAAATTAATCATAAAAATCACTCTCGATGAGATATTTGCTACGGGATTGCAAGGCATCCCTCTTAAAGGAATTCATACTCAACATGCTGACAGCAGATCAGCACATCTTGTGTGGGGATGTCTTAATGTGTTTGTTACTCTTACGTCGGCAGATCCTCAGAAGAACCCTGAGGAAAGCGATTGTTTCCTTGTTAAACAACTGGCTCAGGAATGTTTGGAACGAGCACAAGGCCGCCATGACATGAAAGCCTTTCTAACTTAAGTAACTGACCAAATTTATCTTTACATTTGCGACGCGGTGATCTTGCCTCAATGGCGATGGGCAAGGCAAAAATCGGGCCGATTCTAATTCTAATGTATTTGGGCCCAAGCACTTAGTCCTCACTAGCTGCGATACAATAACGCCAAGAAAATGCAGCTTTCTATCGTCATTCCCGCCTACAACGAAGCCAAGCGCCTGCCTCGGACGCTGGAGGCGACGTGGGCCTATGTCCAAGCACGTGGGCTCGATGCCGAGATTTTAGTGGTGGACGATGGCTCCAAAGACGAGACGGCCACTGTTGCAGCTACGTTTCCGGGCGTGACGGTGCTGGGCTACGGTGGCAATAAAGGCAAGGGCTACGCCGTGCGCTTTGGGGTCTTGCGGGCCGCTGGGGAGCGGGTGCTCTTTATGGACGCGGATCTGGCGACGCCCATTGAGGAGCTGACCAAGCTCGAAGCCGCTTTAGACTCCGGCGCGGACTACGCCATCGGCTCCCGGCCTCTGCGTGAGTCGGAGCTGACGGTGCGCCAGCCGCTCCTGCGCGAGCTTTGTGGACGCGCGTTCAATAAAATTGTCCAGCTTGCCGCCACGCCTGGCATTGAGGACACGCAGTGTGGCTTCAAGTTGCTCACGCGCGATGCGGCGCAGGCGATCTTCTCCCGCTGCCAGCTCGCTGGCTTTAGCTTCGATGTGGAGGCGATTTTTCTGGCACGGCGGCTCGGGCTAAAAGTCGCGGAGATTCCCGTGCGCTGGGCACACCAAGAGGGGGCGGCGGCCTTTGCCACGCGAGGAGCCTATCTTAAAGCGGGCCTGAAGATGCTCCGCGATGTGGTGAAAATTCGGACGCTCCACGCCCGTGTGGAGCCTCTTTCCTCTTCTTCGGCGGCACCAATTTCACGATGAGCAAGAAACTTCTCGGAGCGGCAACCGGGCTCGCGGCGGCGGGGCTGGCGACTTATGCGCTGAAGATCGAGCCGCTCTTGGTGGAGGTGACACACCCGACGCTCTTTTTGCCCACTCTGCCTGCCGCCTGGGACGGTCTCTCGATTCTCTTTCTCTCCGACCCCCACGTCGGCGAGTTTGGGGAGCGCGAGCGGCGCGTGGTGGCACTCTGCGCGGAGCTGGAGAAGCCGGACTTGATTGTCTGGGGGGGCGATTTTATCGGGGCTCCGCGGGGCGTGGTGCCTGCGGTGCGGCTTGCCACGGAGATCGGACAGCTCTTTCCCGGCACGCCTGCGTTTGCGGTCTGGGGAAATGCGGAGCACAAGATTCGCCCAGAGCGCCGGGCATGGCTGGAGGCGCTTCTGGCGGAGGCGGGAGTCTGCACGCTCACCAATGAGAGCCTGCCCCTCACCCTGCGCGGCGAGACGGTCACCATTGCGGGCTGCGACGACCCTTACTACGGCCACGCCGACCTCGATACCACGTTCGCCAAGCTCACCCCGGAGCGCTTCACGCTCTTTGTTGCCCACTCGCCGCAAGTGGCCGCGCTGGCATCCCGTGCGGGCGTGGACTTGATGCTCTCGGGGCACACGCATGGCGGCCAGGTGCGCTTCCCGCTTGTGGGGGCCTGGAAGACACAGAACCCCCTCAGCCGACTGCTCGACTGCGGGGTGTTTTCCCACAAGCGCCTCACGGAGATTCTGGGCCACGACCCCGGTGGTAATCTCACCACTTATATCTCCCGAGGCATCGGCCTCGCCTTTATCCAGCGTCTTCCCTGGCTCGCCCCCCGCTTCAACTGCCGCCCCGAGGTGGCGCGATTGACGCTGCGTGTGGCCCCCTAACCCCCGACGTTTTTGCCTCTCCCCGCGCCTAGCCTCTCCCCGCGCCTAGCCTCTCCCCGCGCCTTAGAGCGCGACCCTCTCCGGCTTTCGCTCGTGCCTCGCTGCGAAGAGGGTGTGGTGCCTTTGGTGTACTAGAGCCTGCCGAGTAGCTCGGGGTGGTTGCGGAGGGAGGCTTTGGTGACTCGGTGGAGGGCTTGCATCCACTCCCGCAGGGTCTTGGCGTCGGCGTTGCGGGTGGCTGTGGCGGCGATGGCGGCGGTGCGGCGCATCTCCTGGGTAGCGCGGGCAGTCTGGAGCGTGGTGACCGTGGCGAGGGCAGCGCTCCGCCCTGCGGCGTCGTAGCCAAGGTCTTCGAGGGCGGTCGCGTAGGGAGCCTGCCCGGCAGCAGTGTAGCTGGCCTTTGCCTGGGTGAGGAGCTTCTCGGTATCCACCGGGATCGTTCCCACCACCCCTAGTGCCTGGCGCTCCGCCTGCCCCCGGAACTCGGCGCGTGTGGTCTCTCGGAAGTGGACATAGCGGTCGTAGGCGGCTTTGCGCCCCTCGGTGACCGCCGTGTTGGCCGCTGTTTCGTCCCCGATGGCGGTCTGCCGTGCGGTAAACGAGTTCTGCGCGGTGCTCTGGAGCGCCAGCCCTTCGTTGAGCTTGGCGACGGTGTAGCGCTTGGGCAGGAGGGCGAGAATCTCGGGGGGCGCGAGGATGGTCTCGATGGTGACCCGGCTTTGGGAGATGAAATTCGCCAGCTCTACGTCTTGCTCGGCGGGCGTCGGGCCCTTCTTCTTGGTCTTGGCGCTCTCGCTAGTGCTCATCGTCGCTTCATCAATGCCGATGGTCGCCTCCGTGGCGCTCATCGTGCTCTCGTCAATGCTCATTTCTAGTTCCTCTGCGTACTTAGGACGCTCTCGGTGCTGCCCTTACTCCTCTCCTCGCGGCTCATCGTGGCCTCGGCAGCGGTCATTGGCCCTCTCAGCAAAGCCCCGGAGTCAGTTCCCC
>JAPLCP010000168.1 GCA_026392155.1 Armatimonadota bacterium
CCCGCGCCCGAAACTATGCTCACGGGCTTAGAGTGGCCGATAGCATCACCATTGACTTTCATAAGATGGGCTGGGGACACTATCCGGGGAGCGCGTTTCTGGTCAACCAGCGCTCCGACCTGCGCTATCTCTCGCGCAGTGTGGAGCAGACGCCGTATTTCTCCGAGGCCGATGGTCGCCGCGACCCCGCGCTCTTCACGCTGGAGTGCTCCCGCCCCGCGCTGGGTCCCTACACCGTGATGGCCTCGCTCAATGGCATCGGCCTCACTGGCTGGCAGGTCTTGGTCGCTCACGCGCTGGAGCAGGCACAGCGCCTCAAAACCAAGCTCACTTCTCTTGATTATTGCCACGTGCTGAATCAAGACACGATTGGGCCATCGGTGGCGTGGTGGGTTCTGCCCAAGGGCCGCAACGCCCATGAGATTTTCTCACGGCTGGAGTCCGGCCAGCTCACCGACGAAGAGTTCGCGCGCTACACCGACGAAGTGCGCCGCCTCTACCACAAGCGAGATCACGCAAAAGACCCACGCCTCGATGCGCGCCTCTCGTTTACCACCAGCATCGGCTACCGTCCACACGGGCGCTCGCTTCCCGCCTGGAAAGCCGTCTTCTTCAACCCTCGCACCGGCCCCGAGATCGTCGATAGAGTGATCGCCAGCATCGAGGAGCTGTGACCCTCCTCCCAAACGCCCAGAGGGCAGGGGGAGGAGGGACTATTTCAGCGGATCAGCCACTCCAGCCAGGCGCGTAGTAAACTTACCCCACAAACCGCGTGCTGTAGGCCAGAGGGCTGATCCCCTAGTCCCCCATAGGGACGCAATGTCGTGAGCAGGAGCTTCCCTGCTCCGACTTGTGCCTCGCACACATAGGCGTGCGTCTGGGCGCTACGGGCATCGGCTCGCGTGAGAAGCGGACTCAGTGGCACACCTAGTAGCTGTTGCAGAGCCTCAGGCTCAAAGGCACAGTCCGACGCCAAGCCATACCAGAGAGCGTCCGCAGCCTTCTCACGCTTCTCGTAGGGAAAGCCACCCCAGCTCGGATGGTCGCTGACGAGCCGCACTGCCTCACGAAAAAACGGTAGTTCCATCGCAGGAAGTCCGCCAAAGGCCGAGGGCTGAAGGTAGAGAACGCGCCCTCCATTGCGTGCAAACCCTAGCAGCTCCGGGCTCCAAGCCGTGGCAAGGATAATCCCCGGCCCACCCAGCCCTAGATTCGGGGAGGGGAGCGTCTTCCAGCCGGTTACTTCCTCAAAGCCCACCAGAAGCCTCGTGGGGTCGTAGAGATTCGTGATCGCTCCCGACGACATTGGGACGCGTTTTCCAAATACCCAGAGCGGCCAGGTGTTTTTAGAGAGCGTCTTGCCCGCCACTGTCAGCTCCACGGTGAGAGCTGCCTTCAGGGCTCCCCCGCTTGCGGGGGGCGGAGGGGGGGTAAACTCGATCACACCCAGCTCGTTTACCTCGCCGGTCTCCAGTGGCCCTAGTGTCAGCTCGCCACTCTCGCCCGTGGAGATCTTCCAGCGCAGGACGGCTCCTGGCCCCAGGCTCTTGCCAAAGTGCGAGATGCCCACACGCCGCCGAACCCGCTCGCCGCCCCAGACTCCCACACGATCCGTCCATACCACGCGATCTCCCCCCGCAACGCGCTCCCGCCGCCGGTCAGGCTCGATAAAGAGCACCGTGTCCGCATTGAACTCCCCCAGCTCCAGAGGCTCCTGAAGCCCTGCCAGCGTGTAGCCTGCGGTAAACGGCGAGGCGCGGGCAAGCTCGATGGTGTGCTTTGCCACGAGTGAGGAAGACACACGCAGGTCGGTTAGTAAAGTGGGTTGCCTCGTGCGCCAGCGGGGCGCGAGGGCATCGTAGGTGGGGCGAGTAAAGGGCAGGTCGCAGGAGAGAAGCAGCTCGCTAAAATCGGCAAGCTCTGGCGGAGCATCCAGAACGTCACCATCGAGTTCTGCGGAGCCGGAGCAGTCTCGCACGAGGGGCGAGCCGGTTTGTTTTTTCAGCGCGGCGTAGAGCTGCGCGATAAGCTTGGCATCGCTCCCTCGGCTCTGCGCCCCCCCCACCGTCCAGAGCAGGACTGCCGGATGATCCCCCCTCTGCCGCACGATTCGGGCGTACTCTAAGAGTGTCTGCTTGGTGAAAGCCTCGCTTTTGACAAACGCCCCCAGCGGCAGCTCCACCCAGAGCAGAACCCCGAGGCGAGCCGCGAGCTCAAAGTAGGCGCGGGGCGGAACCCAGCCAGAGAGCGTGATGCCATTGAACCCCAGCGCCTTTGCACGCTTCAGCTCCGCCTCAAAGACCTCAGGGGGAGGATTAGGAGCCCGCGTCTTCTCGTACCCGCCGCTTGAGAGAAGGCCCCGAAAGTAGATCGGCTGCTCATTCAGTAGAATCCGCTCGCCGTCGCGCTGGACTTTCCGGAAGCCCACGGTGCGTGTCTGGCGATCCGAGAGGGTATTGTTGTGCGTTGCCGTGGTTGCTGTGACGGTCAGGGTGTAGCAGTGGGGCGCTTCCGGGCTCCAGAGCAGCGGCCTATTGACCATCAGATTTGCCACGGCCACCACTCCCGATTTAGTTGCCTCTGCCTGCGCTTGTGCCACGGTCTTGCCCTCAGGATCGGTGAGCAAAAACGTGACCAGTGCGCTTGTGCCCGGCGCGAGATCTAGCTCCGCCTCTGCCGCGACGTTTCCCTTGTCATCAGCAGGTGCCCAGAGCTGCGCAATTCTTGCCGGGCCGGTGGTGCGCACGCGAGCCTCCTGCCACGGCCCACCCCAGGGAGCCTCGACGGCCAGTGTCTGGTTTAGCGGAAAACGCGCACTGCCTGGCTTCTCCACGCGAAGTGTCAGCTCGCGCGTGCCTGCGGGAAGCTCCCACGCAAACGCATCCCAGAGCCCCGTATGCTCCCCGAGCTTCTTGCCATCCGCAAAGCCCTCGCAGTGGTAGGAGACCGCATCGAACTCAGCAAATACCCTCCTCCCAGGCCCTCCTCCCAAGCCTGGGAGGAGGGTTCGGTACCAAACGGGGCCGGAAAATGTGGAGGGGATGCCGTCGTTCTCCCAGCAGCCGGGGACGGTGGCGGGTTTCCAGTCTTTTGCGCCCTCACGGCGTAGCTCCCAGACGTCGGGAGGTGCCTGGTCGGGCTCGACTTCATTCATCGCCCAGACCCCTAGAACTGTTGTCTGCAGAAAGCTACGACGATCCATATGTGCGCACTATAGTCACTCTGATCGTCTCACGCACAGGATTGTTCCTGCGAACGATCCTAATATTTCTCAGGTACCATGAGATCTATGCGACGAGGGATTGTTTTTCTAGCAACGGCGTTGGGACTACTGAGTGGTGCCTGTGCGAAGGCACAAAACCTAAACACGGGCTTTATTTGGTTTGAGGCGGAGAGCCCCAGGGCAACCAACTTCCCGACGCGACACTCGTTTATGCCCGCAAATGAGACAGAGAAAGCGGTGCTCTCCGGCGGAGCATGGATCGGGGTGGAGGGGCCACGGAGCCTGCCGCTGTCTCTGGAGTATGAAGTCACGATTGCAGAAAGCGGCAGCTACGATTTCTACGCCCGCAAGTTCTGGAAGCATGGCCCGTTTCGCTGGCGCTTCGACCAGCAACCCTGGCAGTTTGTCGGCAAAGACCCGGCGCTCCTCGATGACTCCCCGATCCGGCAGTTTGTCGGGGCCAACTGGGTGGGGGCAGGTGAAGTCAGTCTCACGACGGGCAAGCACACGCTCCGCATCGAGCTGACCGAAAACGATGGCGCGGCGGTCTTTGACTGCTTTGTGCTCACGAAAGTCCCGTTCATCCCGCGTGGCAAGAGCAAGCCCGGGGAGAAACTCAATCGGACGGAGCCAGGCTGGTTTGCCTTCGAGCCTGACTTAGATACTTTCCAGCCCACAGCACTGGACCTGCGCGGCCTCAATGAAAAAGTCGCCGGAGAAAAAGGCTTTATTGTCCGCAAGGGCGAGAGCTTTGTGCACAGCAAGACTGGCCAGCCCGAGCGTTTCTGGGCAGTAAACGCGGGCGGGGAGCTCACCCGCATGCCACAGGCATCACTGCGCTACCTAGCACGGGACTTGGCGAAAAAGGGCGTGAACCTCGTGCGGATTCATGGGGCGCTCTGGAAAGATAGCAACTTCCGCGAGATTGACCCCGAGAAGCTGGCGGGCCTCCAGCGCTTCGTGGCTGCGCTCAAGAAAGAGGGAATTTATAGCTGCCTCTCGATCTACTTCCCGCTCTGGCTGGACATTCCGACAGGCGACTCGCTGGCGGGCTACACACCGGGTAAGAAGCCTTTCTCCCTGCTCTTCTTCAGCCCCGAGTTTCAAAATATCTACAAGAGCTGGTGGAAGACCATCCTCACGGCTCCCAACCCGAGCGGTGAGCCACTGGGCAAAGACCCCGCGGTGGCGCTGGCGGAGCTCTGCAACGAGGACAGCTATCTCTTCTGGACGTTCAGCTACGACACTATCCCCGCGCCGCAGATGGAGATTTTAGAGAAGCAGTTCGGGCAGTGGCTGGGCAAGAAGTACGGCTCCGTCGAAGCGGCACTCTCTACGTGGAAGCAGCCCGATGCCAAAGACAGGCCCACCGAGAGTCGTGCCGCGTTTCTGCCGATCTGGAACCTAGGAAACCAGCGCGGCCTGCGCTCGCAAGACACAGTCGCGTTTCTCGCGCAGAGCCAGCGGGCGTTCTTTGAGGGCGCCGCAAAATATCTCAAGAGTGAGCTGGGCTTTCAGGCCAGTGTCTACGGCTCGAACTGGGTGACGGGCGAGGCGCGGTTTCTGGGGCCGCTGGACAAGTGGAGCAACACGGGACTAGATGCGATGGACCGCCACGGCTACTTCGGTGGCAAGCACGAGGGGCCACGCGCCAGCTACAGCCTCAGTGTCGGGGATCTGTATGAGGACAAGTCCGCGCTGAAGTCGCCTGAGGAGGGCCTGCCACTCTTTGATCTCAAGTGGAACGGGCTGCCCTCGATGGTCTCGGAGGTGAACTGGCCGATGCCGAATCGCTACCGCGCTGATTTGCCAATTCTTGCCGCGGCCTACGGAGCACTCCAGGGCTCTAGTGCGATCCACTTCTTTGCGCTCTCCGGCCCGAGCTGGAGCCAGCAGCACGGCAAGTTCGACCTGCAAGTCCCGAGCGTCCTGGGCCAGTCCCCCGCCGCCGCGCTGATCTTCCGCAAGGGCTTGGTCAAGACCGGCCCGACGGTTATCGAGGCAAATCTTAAGCAAGCCAATCTCTTTACCCTGCAAGGCGCTCCCGTCAGTGGCCCCGTGAACCTCGATGCCCTCCGCGCTGCCGATCTTCCGAGCGGCCAGACAAAAACGCTAGACACGCTACCCTCGCTCGACCCACTGGCCTACTTGGTGGGGCAGGTGCGGGCCAATATCTCTGAGGCGGGAGCGCCCTCGAAGCTGGGCAGCCTTGCGGGCATTGATCGAAATAAGAAAGTGGCAAAGAGCGCAACGGGCGAGCTAGCCTGGAACTGGGGCAGTGGGCGCGCCGTGATCGCTGCGCCACAGGTCAATGGCCTCCTGGGCTTTCTCGCCGATGCCGGAACCGTCAGCCTGCCCGGCATGACCGTCACGAGCCAGCTCGACTATGGCGCGATCTCGCTAGTAAGCCTGGACGGCCTACCGATCGCCACTTCCAAAAAGCTCCTGCTCCAGGTGATGTCCGAGGACAAGAACTGGGGCTGGAAGAGCGCGCCGGGCGAGAAAAACCTCCAGCGTATCGAGAGCCTCGGTGGTGCTCCGATTCTCGTCAAAGCCATCAACGGCACGGTCAACCTCACCCGCCCCGATGCGGCGAGTATGACTGTGATGGCACTGGATGCGAACGGTTACTCGGTCACGAAAGTGGGGAACGCAAAAACGATCTTACTTCGCCCTGACACGCTCTACTACCTGATTGAGAAATAACATGAACATTTTCTACCGCCGGTTAAAATCGGCGTCTGAGGGCCTTCGGCCACAAAGTCGCTCCACGACTAGCATCATTGAGGGCACGAGGCTCTTAAACGCCGCTTTCAATCGGCGGGAGCTTATCGTGATCGCTCTCAGCCTGATCGTCCTGCCACTCTATGCCCAAGTCACACCGCCCTCAAAATCTCTCTTTGATGGGAAAACACTCACCAACTGGAAGAGCACCCCGTTCGGCGACGAAGGCCCCGTGGCGGTCAAAGACGGCATGATCGTTCTGGCCAAGGGCGATGAGATGACCGGAATCACCTGGACGGGCGACACGGCGACGCTCCCCAAGCTCAACTATGAGATCTCGCTCCAAGCCCAGCGCATCGAGGGCAACGACTTCTTCTGTGGCCTGACCTTTCCCGTCAAAGACGGTCCGTGTAGCTTTATAGTCGGCGGCTGGAACGGCGGGGTCGTCGGGCTCTCCAGCCTCGACGGCAAAGACGCTGCCCGCAATGAAACCGCGCGCTTTATGGCCTTTGAAAACAAGCGCTGGTACAAGATTCGTGTCCGAGTGAGCGAGCGCGGCATCACGGCCTGGATTGACGACAAGCAAGTCGTGGGCGTGGACACCCGAGGCCGTAAGATCGGCATCCGCTCCGAAGTGGAGGCATCACGCCCGCTCGGGATTTCCTGCTACAACACGGTCGCGGGCATCAAGGACATCCAGATCCGCTCCCTCACCCCCGACGAAGCAAAAGCCTCCATCAACCCACCACCTGTGCCTAAACCGAAGTAGCACACACGGAAAAGTAGTTAAACATCTGTAAAGCGCCCCATGCCACGCAGTCGCTTGGCGCGGCGGGTGAGGAGCTCGTCGGTGGTGAGCGGGGTGAGCTCGGCGAGGGCGGTGGTGATGGCTTCTCGGAGGGCTTCAGTGGCGGCGGCGGGGTCGCGGTGGGCGCCGCCGAGCGGCTCCTTGATCACGCCGTCGATCAGGCCCAGCGCGAGCGCATCGTAGGCCGTCACTTTCATCCAGCGGGCGGCTTCAGAGCCCTTGGTGGCATCACGAGCGATAATCGCGGCGCAGCCCTCGGGGGCGATGACGGAGTAGAAGCTATGCTCCAGCATCAGGACACAGTCCGCGACGGCGATTCCCAGGGCGCCGCCCGAGCCGCCCTCACCGATCACGATGGCGATGGTGGGAGTCGGGAGGACGGCCAGCTCACGCAGATTTCGGGCGATAGCCTCAGAGATGCCCCTCTCTTCAGAAGGCACGTTGGGGTCCGCGCCGGGGGTGTCCACGAAAGCAATCACGGGCTTGGTGAACTTGCCGGCGAGCTGCATCAGGCGCAGGGCTTTGCGGTAGCCCTCGGGCTTCATGTAGCCAAAGTTGCGTTTTTGTCGCTCTTTTAAGTCGCGGCCTTTTTGTTGCCCGAGAATCATCACACTCTGACCGGACAGGCGTGCAAATCCACCAACCAGTGCGCCATCGTCGCCAAAGAGCCTATCGCCGTGCAGCTCCACAAAGTCCTCACAGAGGGCGTTGATGTAGTCGAGCGCGTAGGGCCGCTGGGCGTGGCGCGCCAGCAGGACATTGTCCCAGGGGGTCAGTTTTGCAAAAAAGCGTTCCACGTAGCCATCTCGTTGTGCCCGCAGCTTCTGCACCTCGGTTGAGGCCGTCGTATTGGCCGTCCGCTGTGCGGCTTGCTCCAGCTTGGCTATATTGTCGTCAAGTTCGGCAAGAAACTGCTCAAACTCTTGGATCGTCATATTTTCCAATGGTTTCAGTTCCCCAAAAAGGCGAGCGTCTTTGCCAGCGTCGTTGTTAGATCTTTGCGGGCGATGATTTTATCGAGCTGCCCGTGCTCTTCCATAAACTCCGCCGTGCGGTAGTTGGCAGGCGGCTTCACACTCTGTGCCTGCGCGGCGACTCTCTCGCCCGAGAGCCCGATGGTTGCGCCCGGCTCGGCGTAGATCACGTCCCCCAGGCTGGCGTACGAAGCAACGGCTCCGCCCGTGGAGGGGTTGGTCAGCACAACGATATAGGGCACGCGTGCCTTATCGAGCTGCGCCACAGAGAGGCTGGTCTTGGCCATCTGCATCAGGCTGGTGAGGCCCTCTTGCATGCGTGCGCCCCCCGAGGCGCAGAACGTAATTAACGCGCTTTTTTCGTCGAGGGCTCTATCGGCGGCGCGGGCGAACTTCTCCCCAAAGACGCTGCCCATCGTCCCGGCAAGGCGTCCCCACTCAAAGTCCGAGACGGCGAGCACACACGGCAGGCCGCTGATCGTCGCGACTCCCGTGACCAAGCCATCGGTTCGGGCGTCGTCTTCCGCGCTCTCAGCTCCGGCGAGCTTGTCGCCATAGCCAGGGAACTGCAGAAAGTCCTCAGCGCGGATCTCACGGCGACCAAACTCCACGAAGCTATTTTCATCGACAGTCATGGCGATGCGCTCGTCGGCGCTGAGGCGGTGGTGGTGACCACACTTGTTGCAGACCTTGAAGTCACGCTCAAAGTCTTTGGTGTAGAGAATCGCCCCGCACTTGGTGCACTTCGTGAAAGCGCCCTCGGGTGCGGCGGTAGGGGCGGGGCGGCGAAACCAGTCCGGCATAAAATTGCTAACCTTGATATAATTCTGGACGCTTATGTCGCTACAAGAACTCAGACGTCAAATAGACACCCTCGATGCCCAGATTCTCGATCTTTTGTCCCAGCGCGCGCATGTCGTGCAGGAAGTTGGTCACTCCAAGACACGCACCCAGACCAAGTTTTTCTCGCCCGAGCGCGAGCGACAGATCTTCGAGCGCCTCGAAGAGGCCAACCATGGCCCACTCCCGCCCACGGCGGTGCGTGCCATCTTCCGCGAGATCCTCTCCGGGATGCGTGCTTTAGAGGCACAGATCCGCGTTGCGCATCTCGGCCCCGCGGGCACTTTTTCCCACCAGGCAGCGCTCGATAAGTTCGGTACGTCCTCCGAACTAAAGGCCGCTGACACTATACCCGATGTTTTCGCCCTCGTCGAACGTGGCGAGGCGGACTACGGGGTCGTGCCGGTGGAGAACAGCACTGAGGGGATCGTTCCCTACACCTTGGACATGTTCCACGAGAAGGGCACACGCCTCAAGATCTGCGCCGAGGTCTATGTCCCCGTGGTGCACAATCTCGCCAGCCAGGCTGAGACACTAGGAGAGATCACCAAGCTCTACGCGCACCCACAGGCCTACGCCCAGAGCCGCAGCTGGATTCGCGACAACCTAGGAACGAGCATCGAGGTCGTAGATGCGACATCGAACTCCAAAGCGGCGCTTCTGGCCGCCGCCGAGCCCACCAGCGCCGCCATCACCACCAGCATCGCCAGTGAGCTCTACGGCATCCCGCTCCTTGCCCAGCACATCGAAGACTCGCCGCACAACCGCACGCGCTTCTTGGTGATTGGAGAGAACACGCCCCAGCCCTCGGGCAAGGACAAGACTAGCATCTTTTTCTCCGTGCAGCACCGCGCGGGCTCGCTGATGCGCGCCATGGCCGCCTTCGATGCCCACGATATCAACCTCACCATGATCGAGAGCCGCCCCACCAAGCAGCTCCCGTGGGAGTATGTTTTCTTCATAGACATTCAAGGCCACCACAAAGAGGCGCAAGTCGCTCGTGCCCTGAAACTTCTAGAAGAGCACAGTCTCTTCGTCACCATCCTAGGCTCCTATCCCGAGGCGAACTAGAGCTCTACTGAGATGGCTCAATCACAACCACACCAAGATAAGAGCTTTCCAATAAGTGAAGGCTGGGTCAAGATTGTCAACTACACAACAAAGCCAATGATGATCTTGCTCCAGCCTTCTGAGTTGGGATGTACACTGGAGATTGGGGAGTTCTGTCACGTTCGTCTCTGTGAAGACGAATCATTGTCCGAAATGTGCGCAGGACTCTATATTGCAGCGGGCTCTGCTTATCCCAACAACGATTGTGTGATTGAACTGAGTGCAAATATCTTGTTCAAAAATGGTGTAGAGTTTATTGATATATCGTATCTGCTCAGGTCAAGCAGTAGCGGGACAAATGGGCTCTCCCAAGAAAACCGAAAGTATGCCTTTACGAGTCGAGATGCCCTGCTTACGAAGAGTCGAAAGGTAGCCGCGCAGACGGCAGAAGTCCTCAAGACCCGAGC
>JAPLCP010000028.1 GCA_026392155.1 Armatimonadota bacterium
ACGCGCTCGCCCGGCTGCTCCCCTCGCGCCAGAGCCGCACCTGCCAGGTGAATTTCTGGTTCGACGGAAGCCAGGGGCCATCGTAGCGCACCCCAATTGAGTGCGCCGATGCCATGCGTTTGCTGTCCCAGAGCACCTGCCCATTTTCTGTGAGTACCTGAATCTGGTAGGCGCTCTTGATACCGTCGTCGAAGCACCAGGAAAACGCAGGCTTAGGGTCGGTGAGCGTCGCACGCTCCGGGTAGGCAAGATAGCCGATGGTCAGGCCAAAGGGTGTGCTGGACATAATGCGTATTGTACCCTCCTCCCAAGCCTGGGAGGAGGGATTGCAGGAATCGCGCACCGCCACCACGAATCTCTCTGCATGACAACTATCGCTTTTATCGGGTGTGCGCATATCCATACACCCGGCTTTATTCATAACATCAACCGACGCACTGATAGCATCAAGGTCAAGTACGTCTGGGATCATGACTTAGCTCGTGCCGAACAGCGCTCCAAGGAGCTTGCAGGCTCGGTAGTGGAGAGTGATCTGGATGCCATTCTTGCCGACCCGGAAGTGACGGCGGTGATTGTGTGCACCGAGACCAACCGGCACACCGATGTGGTTCCCCAGATTGCCGCCGCGGGCAAGCATGTCTTTGTGGAGAAACCGCTGGGCTTCTCTGGGGCCGATGCAAAAGTCATGGCCGAGGCGATTGAGAAAGCGGGCATGCTCTTCTCCACCGGCTACTTCTCGCGTGGCGATGCCAAGCTCCGCTTCGTCAAAGAGCAAATCGAGAAAGGCCACTTTGGCAAGATTACCCGCGCCCGCATGAGCAACTGTCACAGCGCCGCAATCGGCGGCTGGTTCGATGGCGAGTGGCGCTGGATGGCCGACCCGGTGCAGTCGGGCTGTGGTGGCTTTGGGGACTTGGGCACCCACATCCTCGATATTGTTCTCTGGCTCTTTGGCCCCGTAGCGCAGGTCACTGGACAGCTCGACAGTGGCCTAGCACGCTATGAAGGCTGCGACGAGACGGGTGAGGGCATGCTGCGCTTTGAGAGTGGCGTCATCGCGACTCTGGCCGCCGCCTGGGACGATGTCGCCGACCCGGTGCGCTTGATTGTCTCCGGTACCGAGGGGCATGCGTTGATTGTCCACGACAAGCTCTACTTCCAGAGCAAGCACGTGCCCACCATGGATGGTAGCCAGCCGGTTCGCAGTGCCGAGCTTCCGGGGCCGGTTCCCGCCGGGCTAGACTCGTTCTTAGACCGTGTTACTGGCACAAGCGACGATGCCCCGCTCGTGGGTGCGAGCGAGGCAGCGTACCGCAATGCGGTGATGGAAGCGATCTACACCGGCGCAAAAGAGAGCCGCTGGGTCACGCCGCAGGCCTAATCGGCGACGATGGTGTACCCTTGGCCGCGCACCGTGCGGATCAGGGGTACCGGAAAATTGCGGTCTATCTTCGTGCGCAGGTAGCTCACATAGACATCCAGCACATTGTCCGTGGCTCGCTCTTCGCCGGGCCAGACATGCTCCATGATCTCCTCACGGGTCACGACTCGTCCCGTGCGCCGCATGAGCAGCTCTAACAGCGTAAACTCTGTCGCCGAGAGCGCGATCTGAGTCCCGCCACGGGTGGCACGGCGCGTGAGAGTATCCAGGGAGAGATCTCCCATAATCAGGGGGCTACGCTCCAGTGAGACGCGTCGCAGGAGGGCCTGGGTCTGGGCCAGAAGGAGCTCGGTACCACTCTCCAGAGGTAGTACCACATCGGCTCCCGCCGCCAGCCCTGCCAGAACCCGGTCGGGCGTATCGAGCAGGAGAATGGGAACGTTGACATGTGCTGCGCGGAGAGCGGTGCAAAGCCCCTGTCCCGCCAGCACCCCCAGTGGCTCCACCAGCACAATCAGCTCTATCCCACCCACCCGCGCCATATCGAATGCCTTGAGGCCATCGGCGGCAAACAGGACCTGAATCTCTTGTCGCTCTAGCTCAGCAGAGAGTTGCGTAAATGCCCCCTCAGAGGCACTCACCATTAAAACGGTATATCCAACTTGACTTATCACACTATCAAGAGCGTTGTAACCTACCTGTTGGTTCCGCAATTTTGAGTTTTTTCTCAAAAAAGACTCTTTTGGACTGCCTGCGCCCCCGCACGCCAGAGAAGTGAGGGAGAGTCGCGCTGTGCGATCTCGACAGCGGCAGGGCTCGCGGCACACCCCGCCTCTTGCCAGCGGCGCTTCCAGTAGGCCCGCACAATCCCCGGTGTGTTGTTAATCTCCGAAAGATGCGCAAACCAGACCGAGGCCGGGCCGTGCTCCAGCGTGTGGGAGAGCACTAGATCGGCAGCGGCATTATTAGACAGGTGGCCGGTGCGGGCTAGAATACGGCTCTTGAGCGACTCGGGATAGGGCCCAAAGCGCAGCCGGTGAATATCATGATTGGCCTCGACCACCAAAAGCGAGGCACCACGGCAGGCGCTCCGAACATCGGGGGTAATGCTCCCTGTGTCCGTGGCATAGACCAGCGCGGTTGCACTTGACTCCACCCGAAACCCACACGGCTCCGCGGCATCGTGCGTGGTGAGAAGCGAGCGGACTCCAAACACCCCCAGCCCCGTTTCGTCGCCTGGGGAAAGAGCCAGTGTCGGGAAA
>JAPLCP010000208.1 GCA_026392155.1 Armatimonadota bacterium
AAAATTAAATTTCAGGAACTAGATAATGTTTCAAAATCAGCAGTTGGAATGGCATTAGCACTTCCCTTTTTAAGGAATGTATTGCAAGAAATACAACAGGAAGTTCCATTTTATATTTCTCATCTTGAGGACCTTTTAATTCGTGTCAGGCGTGTTAAAGACCCTGTTCGAGGGCCTAAAATAGCATTGATTACTCGAAAACCAGATGGACCGGGACGTTGGACAAATCATATTGGGTGGTTAAATATTCCCGTTCCAGATCGTATGAAGAAGTAGCAGGATTTGCAGGGTTTTATGCAGACTTTGACGAACTCTAAAATCATGAAAGCAAATACACTCAATATCGGGGTGGCGACCTACACGCTTCGTAATCTGACCACGGATGCGGCGATCACGGTGCTCCAGCGGCTGGCGATCAAGACCTGCTCGCTCAAGGACTCTCACTTGCCGATGAAGGCGACTCCGGAAGAGTTAAAAGCCATTGTTGCGAAATTTATTGCGGCGGGAATCACGCCGCTCTCGGTCGGCAATGTGGGCATGAAAGACGAAGCCAGTATGCGGGCGGCGTTTGAGTATGCCAAGGCCACGGGGATTGGAACCATGGTCTGCGCCCCGCCCCTCGACTCGATCCCGATTCTGGACAAGCTGGTCAAGGAGTTTGATATTAAGCTTGCGCTGCACAATCATGGGCCGGAAGATAAAAACTTCCCGACGCCCTACGAAGCCTATAACGCCGCCAAGGGCTTTGACAAGCGTATCGGGCTGTGCGTGGACGTGGGCCACTGTGCGCGCGCCGGGAAAGACCCTGCCAAGGCGATCTTAGACTGCCGCGACAGAGTTTATGACATTCACCTGAAAGATGTTAGCGTGGTTGCGCCCAATGGCAAGCCGATTGAAGTGGGGCGTGGTGGGCTGGACATTACCGCGATTCTCAAGGCTCTGATCGCCATCAAGTTCACCGGGAATGTCGGCTTTGAGTACGAAAAAGATGCCAAAGAGCCTGTGCTGGGCCTCGCCGAGTCGGTGGGCTATGTCCGTGGGACTCTCAAGAGCCTCTAGCGAGGCTCGGATTCTCCTCCGAGAAGCCCCCAAGAGCCTGATCTGTGCAAGCTGCCTTTTTGTCCACCGGCGCCCGTAGCTGGCGGAGGCTCGACAGTCATGATACAGTGCTGTGTCTTATTGACAATTGTGCATCGCTGGTGGATTTCGCACTCCGGTTTGCTTCTCCTTCTGAGTCCTCGCTGCACCACAAAACTGCGTTTAAACCACGTTTGAATCTGCCTGAACCGGCGCTATTTTCTTAAACTTTCAGAGATAGTCGTAGGCCGATTTTCAGGAGATTTTTTAATGACTTTCGAATCCCTCGGCCTGCGTGCCGAGCTTTTGCGTGCCCTGAGCGACTCTGGCTATACCGAGCCGACTCCCATTCAAGCTCAGGCAATCCCTTTGATCTTAGAGGGCCGTGATGTTCTTGCCGCCGCCCAGACAGGCACGGGTAAGACAGCAGGCTTTACGCTGCCTCTGCTCCAGAAACTGAGCACGGGTAAGAACGCCGCCCACCCGCGCCGTCAGCCCGTTCGCGCTCTGATTCTGACACCGACCCGTGAGCTTGCGGCACAGGTGGCGGAGAGTGTTCATACCTACGGCGCGCACCTCAACCTAAAAGCCGGGGTGATCTTTGGGGGCGTTAAGATCGGGGCACAGATCACGATGCTCAATAAAGGCGTGGATATTCTGGTTGCCACGCCAGGCCGCCTGCTGGATCACATCAGCCAGCGAACCGTCAATATCAGCAATGTCGAGGTTCTGGTACTAGACGAAGCCGACCGGATGCTAGACATGGGCTTTATCCGCGACATCAAGAAGATTCTCTCCCTGATGCCGCACCGTCGGCAGAACCTGCTCTTCTCGGCCACGTTCTCCGACGAGATCAAAGACCTCGCCGATGGCCTGCTCGACAGCCCGGTCCGGGTTGAAGTGCCGCGTGAGAACTTAGAGAGCGAGCTGGTGACCCAGTGTGCCTACGCCGTCTCCAAAGAGAGCAAGCGCGAGCTTCTAGAGCACCTGCTCGCCACCGAACTCAAGGGACAGTCGCTGATCTTTACCCGCACCAAGCACGGAGCCGACCGGCTGTGTAAGCAGCTGGTGCGCAGTGGGATTGAGGCCGCTGCGATTCATGGGGATCGTAGCCAGCCACAGCGCACCAAGGCGCTCGCCGAGTTCAAATCCGGCGGGGTTCGTGTCTTAGTGGCGACGGATATCGCCGCTCGTGGCCTCGATATTGACCAGCTCCCGTTCGTGGTGAACTACGAGCTCCCCAATGTGCCTGAGGACTATGTCCACCGCATCGGGCGCACGGGCCGAGCTGGTGCTCTGGGCCAGGCGATCTCTCTGGTCAGCGCCGATGAGCGTGCCTATGTCACCGCCATTGAGAAGCTGATCCAGAAAAAGATCGAGCGCAAGGTGGCGACTGACTTCACGCCGTCGGTCGTGGAGACGGCAGAGACTCCGACCACACCACCGCACCGCCTCACCGGAGCACGTAGCTCGCAGAACCAGCAGCCCCGCCAGTTCCCCAGCCCCAAGTCGCTGGGAGGCAACGGCAGTGGGGGGCGCTCCGCGGGGAGCCGCAACTTTGGTAGCGGACGGCGCGGGTACTAGCTCGGTAACAAGAACAGCCGTCCCTCAGAGTCGCCGAGGGAGAGCTGGAGGCCAGGCATGTTGGGGCTCTCGTCGCGGACGGGAGCCTCTTTTCCTGTCTCTTTACTGACCTCGCGGACACTCTCTAGGGGCGCATCGAAGACCACGGTGGGCCAGGCGGAGTAGGCGAAGCGGTAGTTCTGAAGGAGCACTGCGCGGCGGCCGTCTTTGTGGCGAAACGCTCCGACGAGATAATCCCCCGGCGGATCGACCTTATCCCGCTTGAGGTCCCGAAGCCCGGAGCCCTTGAGCGCTTCGGCGGGCGTGTCCGTGGGGGTGACGCGGTAGACCCCGGTGCTGGTGAGCTGCATCAGGGTAGGGCCAAGGGCGCGTAGCTCGGCGTTGAGGCGCTTGGCGTGCTCGTAGTGGCGGGTCTTGGTGCCATCACGGGCGAGAATTCCCCCGCCCTTGGGGAACTCTCCGCCGTCGGGGGTATCGTAGCAAAAGTACAGCACGCCCTTGGCACCGTAGGCCACCGACGCAAAGATCTGCCAGCGGAGCTGCGACTCGGTGGGGTCGGTGTGGGGGCCATACGGCATGGTGTTGAAGTAGTTCCAGAACGGAATCCCCGCCGCCAGCGACTGCTCCCGCATCACCGCCAGATTCCCACAGTAGCGGTCCCGACCATCGGTATCGGGCTTGAAGATGGGGTAGTGGTCCATGGAGAGCACGCCAGGCTTGACCGTCTCGATAAACTGCCGAACATGGGTTTTGTAGTCGGGTGAGCCCAGCTGGCCGGGGCTAGCGTAGTCGGGGAAGAGGTTGACATAGGCCAGCTTTCCCGGATAGAGTCGCTCGATCGCCTCTGCTTGCTCCCGGAGCTTGGGGAACTCCGCTGCGTTGGGCTCGTCCTGGAGCGCGTAGCCCCAGATGTTCTTATCGGTCGGCCAGCTCTTGGGATCACCGCCCTCCGTCCAGACCAGTGCCTTGAGGCCAAATTTCTGGAGTGGTTTGAGGCGCGGTGCGGTGGGCTGGTTGCCAAAGTTGAGCAGAACCAGGTTGAAGCCTGCCTCGACCAGGGTTCTGTAGCGCGCCTCGCTGGCGAAGTCACGCGGGGGCCAGAAGCCTATCACGAATCGATCTTGAACAAACGACATTTTTTCTCCAGGATTTTTATTTCAGGATGCGGGCGAGGAACTCTCGGGTTCTTGGCTCTTTGGGGTTCTCAAAGAGCTGCTCGGGGGGGCCTTCCTCAAGAATTTTCCCAGCGTCTAGAAAGCACACGCGATGGGCGACTTCTCGGCAGAACCCCATCTCGTGGGTGGCGACCAGCATGGTTCTTCCTGACTTCGCCAGCTCACGGAGCACCTCGAGAACTTCTCCCACCAGCTCTGGGTCGAGCGCCGAGGTTGGCTCATCGAAGAGCAGGACGGCGGGTTGCATCGCGAGTGCCCGCGCAATCGCGACCCGCTGCTGCTGGCCGCCGGAGAGCTGCGCCGGGAGCTTATCCGCGTGCTCGCTTAGGTGCACCTGCGCCAGTAGCTCGCGCGCTTCTTTCTCTGCAGTCGCTTTGTCGAGCTTGCGGACTTTCTGGGGCGCGAGGGCGACATTTTGTAGCGCCGTCAGATGTGGAAAGAGATTAAAGCGCTGAAAGACCATCCCAATCTGTTGGCGCAGCGTGTTCTCATCTTGATCCGTGCGGCCCTGGAAACTCACCGTCCCCCCGCTGGGGACTTCCAGGCGATTGAGGCAGCGCAGGAGCGTCGACTTGCCCGACCCACTTGCCCCGATCAACCCGATCACTTCGCCTTCTTTCACGGAGAGCGAGATGCCACCGAGCACTGGAGTCTGTCCAAAAGACTTTGTTAGGTCGTGGATTTCTAAGAGCGGGGTGGCCATTGGTTGAGATTATACGGTACAACAGAGGTCTATGGCTGGAACGAATCCCTACGCGGCACCGGTTTCTTACGAGAAGCCCAAGCAACCCTATAAGCTGACGATCCTCATGGACGGCGAGCGGCATGAGCTGACGATCAACCCGTCGTCGCTCCCACTGGGCCACAACGGCCTACCGGGCTCTATTTTGGATATCTGCGATGGCTTTGATCTCCCGCTGGAGCACACCTGTGGCGGCGTCTGCGCCTGCTCCACCTGCCATGTGATCGTCAAAGAGGGCTGGAGCTCGGTCAACGAGGCCACTGAAGACGAAGAAGATCAGCTGGAAGAAGCGCCTGGGCTGACCCTGAAGTCCCGCCTTGGCTGTCAGTGCGTCCCCAACGGAACTCAAGATGTCGTGATTGAAGTGCCCGGCTGGAACCGCAACGCCGTCAAAGAGACGCCGCACGAGCACTAGGCAAGCACCTCACGAATTACCTCACCGTGGACATCGGTGAGGCGGCGGTTGGCTCCGTTGTGGTAGTACGTCAGCTTTTTATGATCCAGCCCGAGCAGATGCAGCACCGTCGCGTGGAAGTCGTAGATGGTGGTGACATTTTGCTCGGCCTTCCAGCCTAGCTCATCGGTGGCTCCGTAGGAAAAGCCGCCCTTGACCCCCGCGCCCGCCATCCAGACCGTGAAGCCCTGCGGATTATGATCGCGGCCCTGACTCTTGGCCTGGAAGGTCGGCATGCGCCCAAACTCCGTGGTCCAGATCACGAGTGTGTCTTCGAGCAGGCCACGCTGCTTTAAGTCCGTGAGCAGTGCCGCCGTCGGCTGGTCGAGAATCGGGCAGTGCCGATCCAAGTCTGATTTTAATCTCTGGTGGGCATCCCAGTTGATCGAGCCCTCCGCCGCGGACGACGACGCACCGCAGAAGAGCTGGACAAAGCGCACGCCGCGCTCGACCAAGCGCCGCGCCAGAATACAGTTCTTCGCATAGGCTGCAAGATACTGATTGCTACTGTCCGTCCCGTAGAGCTTGTGGGTCGCCGCCGTCTCTTTCGAGAAGTCCGTCGCCTCGGGAGCCGAGAGCTGCATTCTTGCAGCGAGGGCGTAGCTGGCCAGCCGCGCATCGAGCTCCGTGTAGCCGGGCGCGCGCTTGCCGTAACCCTTGTTGAGCGCATCCAGAAAGCCCCGCACTCGTTTCTCGCTATCCGGCGACGCGCCCTTGGGCAAGTCTAAATCGGGGATGGCTTTTTCGGTATTGAACGCGACGCCTTGAAACGCGGCGGGTAGAAACCCATTGCTCCAGTTGGCGGGCCCGGCGACCGGTAAGCCACGCACGTCGGGGATGGCGACAAAGGCGGGTAGGTCTTGTGTCAAGCTGCCCAGTGCGAACGTCGCCCACGCGCCCATGCTGGGGAAGCCCTCGAAGATGAAGCCCGTGTTCATCTGCAGCGTCCCCGGCCCGTGGGTGTTGCTCTTGGCGGTCATGGCGTGCAGAAAACAAATCTCGTCGGCGTGCTGGGCGATATGTGGCACCGCGTCGCTGAGCCACTTGCCGCTCTTGCCGTAGGGCTTCCAGCCATAGGGGCTCTTGGCCAGCTTGCCCTGTCCGCCTTGAAACGTCACCAGTGCATCGCCACCGGGGAGTACCTCACCGTCGTGCTTGGTCAGGCCGGGCTTGTAGTCCCACATGTCTAGTGAGCTAGCCGCGCCGGGGCAGAAGATCTGGATGACGCGCTTGGCAGCCCTCCTCCCCCCTGCCCCCTCCTCCCGATAACCGCGGGAGGAGGGGGAGTTTGTGGCTTGTGCTTCGTCGGCGAGCAGGCTGGCGAGGGCGATGGAGCCTAGCCCCGTGGCGAGATTTCCCAAAAAAGCACGACGGTCACTCATAATAAAATCCCCCTTTCCCAAGGAGGAACGACTGCCCGGGAGAGGGGGCTAGGGGGAGAGGTTGGCTAGTAATACAGAAATTCATGGGCGTTGAAGAGAGCGCGACAGAGCGCAGGGAGGCCGTCCTTAGCGACCAGAGGACGGGCGAGCGAGAGCTCTTCCGCGCTTGGGCTGCGACCAAAAGCGAGGCGGAAGGCGTGGGAGATTTGTTTCTCGGGCGACGTGCCCGCTTCTTTTTGGAGGCGCTGGGCAAAGTGCGTGGCCTGCTCGCGGACGAACGGGCCGTTGAGCAGGGAGAGTGCCTGGAGTGGCGTGGTGGTTACCTCTCGTTTGGGGGCACGCTGGGCGCTCTCGGGACAGTCAAAAGAGGCGAGCAAGTTATCGCGGACGGCTCTGACGGCCATGCGATAGACACTGCGCCGCCAGGTCTCGGGGCCGTAGCTGGTGGCGGGGCCATAGAAGGCAATGTTCTCCTGTTTGTAGGTAAAGAGCCGGTAGGGTGGGCCGCCAAGCGTGCGGTCGAGCGTACCACTCGTCGCCAGCACCGCGTCCCAGAGCGCCTCGCTCTCCATACGCTGCAAAGGGCCGCGCCAGAGCAGGCGATTGCCGCCATCAAGCGCCTGCGCCTTTGGCTGAGGCGTCACCGCAGACTGCTTGTAGGTCGCCGATGTCACGATGAGCTTGTGGAGCTTCTTGAATGACTGCCCGCTGTCCCGGAACCCGATGGCGAGGCTATCCAGCAGCGCTTGGTTGCTGGGCTTGGCCCCGTTGTTGCCAAAGTCCGACGGTGTCGCAACCAACCCCACCCCAAAGTGTTGCTGCCAGATACGGTTGACGATCACCCGCCAGGTCAGTGGGTTCTCGCGCCGTACCAGCCAGCTCGCAAGCCACATTCTCCCCTCTTCGCCGGGCTGGAGAGGGGCTGGGGGAGAGGCTACTGCGGTGAGCGCACCGGGCTGGATTTCTTCAAGCCGTTGCATCACATCACCGCGCTTGAGCAAATAGACCGGCTCCGGTGCGACGAGCTTCCCGAGATAGGCACGCTTGCTGTCGCGCAGCTCGCGGGCTTTACGCAGAAGTGCCTCTCGCTCGCTAGGGGCTGGCTCGGTGGTTCCATGGGTCTCGTTGCTGGCAATCGTGCGCCAGCGCTCGCCGTCTTCGGAGACTTCAATTTTATAGGTGGCGGGGAGGCGATCGCTAAACTGGCCTGATGCGTCCCGGCCCCAGGTGATACGGCTGATGGTGGTCTCGTGAGGCAGCTCGACCTGCACCCAGCCCTTGCCCGGCTCGTTGCTGATCCAGGAGAACGCATTGCCTAGCCAGCCATCGGTGAGGTGTGAGATTTTGTGGTCGGGGTAGCCTGGCAGCAATGACGAGGCCGTGGGCTTACCGTTGAGCGCGAGGTTCTCGGAACTCTCGGGGCCGTAGATCGCCAGCTCGTCCAGACACGGCTCCCCACCGTCCTGCGTCGAGAGAACGGTGAAGCGGACAAACTTGGCGTAGGTGGGAGGGAAAGCTTCCTCATTGCCCAGCGCGGAGAGCTTCTGGTCGGCTTTGGCAAGATTGCGTACATCCCAGAGCGCACTCTGATACTGCCTTTGCTGCGCCGCAGTATTTTGTTTTGTGAGCTCCCGCTCGCCGTGATAGACTCCCGCAAATGTCGCGCAGAGCTTGTAGTAGTCGGTCTGTGGGATCGGATCGAACTTGTGATCGTGGCAGCGCGCACAGCCGACCGTCAGCCCGAGAAAAGTCTCCGATGTTGTGGCGACAATATCATCCAGATCGCTTGCACGCTGCTGGCGAGTCAGCACCTCATCTGGGCTAGGGACATCGTCGTGAACCCCGGCTACCAGAAAACCTGTCGCCGCTGGCTCCCCAAGTCTATCGCCCGCAAGCTGTGCTTTGACAAACTTGTCGTAGGGCATGTCGGCATTGAGCGCGCCGATTACCCAGTCCCGATACGGCCAGGCATTTTCTCTTAATAGATTGCGCTCGTAGCCATTGCTCTCGCCAAAGCGCACCACATCCAGCCAGTGCTTCGCCCACTTCTCGCCATACGCAGAAGACGCCAGGAGCCGATCCACGAGTTTTTCATAGGCGCTGGGCCGTGTGTCGGTGACAAATGCCGCGATCTCGCCCGGCGTGGGCGGCAGGCCCGTCAAGTCCACTGTCACCCGCCGGATCAGCGTCCGCTTATCTGCCTCCGGCGATGGCTTCAGGCCTTTCTGAGCCAGCGCCGCTCGAACCAGAGTATCTATTCCCACAGGCTTGCCGCTGAGGGGTTTGAGCGACCAAAGCGTCGTGATGGTCGGTAGTGCTTTCTTGAGCTGAGCAAGCTCACTTGCCGCGAGCTTCCCCGAGGGCGGCATCTGGCCTGAGTCGACGGCGCGGACAATACGGCTCGCGTTTTGGCGCAGAGCATCCGTGCGAGAGAGATCCAGCCCACCCGCAGGTTTTGTCCCACTATGGCAGCTCATACAGCGGTTTTGTACGATTGCATTTTGTGCCTGCGACGGCACCACGACGAGCAGGCACAAAAAAGTCATCCACCAGCGCATACGCTATTTTACACGTTTTTGCCAAAAGAAAACGGCCCGCCATCACAACCAGGCCCATTTATGGGTCTTGTCACAACAGCGGGCTGATTTATCTGCCCGTCTCTAGATGTCAGGGATTACGAAAGGCCGCTCACCGCACGGGCGAACAGATCTGAGAGACCTGCACGGTCGCCGATGGCACGGAGGGCGTTGAGCTCGTCGGCGTTGATGCGCGTGTTGCAGATCTCCAGTGCACGGTTGAAGTTGCGCACCGAGCGGGCCACCGAGGCGTTCTGCTGGTCTGCCGTATCCGTGTTAAGGGGCTGGCAGTCGATTCCCACAACGGCGTTGTAGCCGATCTCCTGCATGGTGTAGACCGTCTCCACCGCCATGCCAAAGTCGTTGTCGCCAAACGCTAGGTCCTCATCGAACTTCAGACCGGAGCCAGAGTTCAGGTGGACATAGAAGGCTTTTTTCGCGGCAGCGACGAGACCAAGCTCGGCGGCGTAGCGCTTACCCGCCATCGTGGAGTGGCAGACCTCAAGGTTGGTTCCCACAAAGGGCTGAAGCTCGGCGGGCATCATGGAGATGATCGCCAGCGTCTCACCGGCGTCGGCAGGGACGGCCCAGTTGGCGGGCTCGTTGGGCTTGGGCTCGATGGCAATCGGCAGCGCCTTCTCGGGGCCGTAGGTATCGAGCATCCACTGGACGATCTCGCTCAGGCTCTCGGCGGTCTGGCGGTAGCAGTCGGCGTAGTTGACCATCAGCGGGCCACCGAAGCCGTTGGAGCTGTTCCAGTAGACATAGATCTCGCTCTGGAAGACCTCGATGCCGGTGGTGATGTAGTTCTTCGTGCGGCGAATTGCCTCCGCGCGGGTGGCAGCGACAGGAGCCCCTAAGTTGCCAATCGCAAACTCCGGGCCGCGCTTGAAGAGATTGGCGGTACACATCGCCACTTTCATTCCCACGTTGTCCACGGCCTGCTTGATCTCGATGGCGTCCTCGGGCTCAGCTTCGGTGTCATGGAACTCGACATGCGAGCAGCCCGCGTCTTTGAGCCCAGCCAGGGTCTCTTCCAGGGAGAGTGCGGGGCGCATGATCGGGGCGAAGCGTCCTCCGCCCGGTCCCATGTTCCAAACGCCCGCTGCGAATGCCTCACCAAGCTTGTACGTCGTCGTTGCCGGAACCCAGTTCCCTGCGCTATCTTTGCTAAATGCCATCGTTGAAAATACTCCTCGTGGCTATTATGTTAACGTACTTTGGAAATTCCCGCCAGAGGATCGTCGCTAACACGCCGTCCGAGCTGTGGGTAAAATGTGGGCGAGATGATGCGAGAAAATCCTAAGATAACTTCCGTAGAGCCGCCGTCGTGGTGGCGGCAGACGGCACAAAAGTCTGTGCGGTTGCTGATGCGTGGCGAGGGGCTGACGGGCGCGAGAGTGACCGCAAGCGGCGTGGGCCTGCGCCTCGGGAAGCCCAGTGTAAGCGCCGACGGTAGCTCGCTCTTTGTGGACGTGATACTGGCCAAAGACGCACCGCTCGGGGCGCACACGCTGATGGTGAAGACAAACGCAGGCACGGCGAACGCAAGCTTTACGGTGCTCGACAAGCCCGCGCCGCGCCTAGGCCGGGTCACCAGCGACGATGTGATCTACTTGATCATGCCGGATCGCTTCTGTGACGGTGACCCAAAAAACAACGACCCGGCGAAGTCGAAGGGCATCTACAACCCGAAGCGTCCGCGCCACTACCACGGCGGCGACCTGGCCGGGATTCGTAAGAAGCTCCCGTATCTCAAAGACCTCGGCGTCACCACTCTCTGGCTCACCCCGCTCTACGACAATGCGGACTTTCAGCATCCCACTCTGGCGTGGGCAGGCGAGCCCGCCATTGATTACCATGGCTACGGCGCGACGGATTTCTACACTCTTGAGGAGCACTTTGGCACCCCCGACGACCTCCATGCCTTGGTCAGCGAGGCGCACCGGCTGGGCCTTAAGCTCATGCAAGATCAAGTCGCCAACCACTGCGGCCCGTTCCATCCGTGGGTGAAGACCCCGCCGACCCCGACCTGGTTTCATGGCACTCCCGAGAAGCACCTGGACTGCGACTGGAACGTGGTCAATCTCCTCAGCCCCTACGCCACGCACGCCTCAAAGCGCGCCACGCTGGAGGGCTGGTTTGCTGGAATCCTCCCCGATCTCAACCAGAGTGATCCTGAGTGCCGCCGCTATTTGATCCAGAATGCGCTCTGGTGGGTGGGGGTCTATGGCTTTGATGCCATTCGCCAAGACACCGTGCCCTATGTCGCGCGGGACTTCTGGCAAGGCTGGCACGCTGCCCTGCGCGCCGAGTTTCCCGAGCTCACCACTCTGGGCGAGGTGAACCTCCCCGATGCCGCGGTAAATGCGTTCTACCAGCGCGGCAAGCGCGGCTTCGACGGAATGGATGCGGGCTTCGACCTGCTCTACGACTTCCCGCTGGAGAGTGGCATGATTGCGGCATTTGCCCACGGCGAGCCGCTCCAGAGGCTTGGCTTCACCCCCGGCTCCAGCGACATCGCCGGTGCGCTGGCCCACGATAGCCTCTACCCCAACCCCGACGCGCTGGTTACGTTTCTGGGCCTCCACGACACGACGCGCTTTCTGGGCCGCAAGGGCGCGACTCTCGCGGGCCTGAAGCTCGGAGCCACGTTTCTCTTCACATCGCGCGGCATCCCGCTCTGGTACTACGGCGACGAGGTCGCGCTCTCGGGCGGCGACGATCCCGATAACCGGCGGCACTTCCCCGGCGGCTTTCCCGGCGATAAGGCCAATAAGTTCACGCCGGAGGGTCGCACCACTGAAGAAGAAGCGCTCTTTCAACACATCAAGAAGCTCACCCACCTACGCGCCATGCACCCCGTCCTACGCCACGGGAGCACCCACGTCCTGCATGCCCAAGGCCAGCACTACGCCTACGCCCGGGTTGGTTCCCCCCTAACCCCCGCCCGGCGGGGGGACAATAAGGAAGGGGGCTTCATTTTGGTCGCGCTCAATAACGACTCGGAGAAGCCCGCCACGCTCACGCTCGACCTCTCCGAGCTCAAGCTCCCCGTCGGCACACGCCTCACCGATGCCCTCACCAGCGCCCGTGTCACCGTCGCCAGCCCGGCACTCACCCTCACGCTTGCGCCGCGCTCTGCCCAAGTGCTCGTGCGATAAAGAAACCATGAGCGTCTATATCGTCCAAAAACTGGACTGGAAGTACGATGACGCTTTTCACTGCCTGTCCGACGAGCAAAAAGCCGCGCTCTGGCGCTTGCTAGACCCTCAGCCGTGGGAGATCGTTGAAGTGGAACTAGAAGTCGGGCGGTAGAATAGGGCAGGAGAAAGAAACATGAAAGTGCTTTTAGAACGTCGGCCAGGTGGCTACCGGGCGAGCGCCCCACCACTCGGCGAGAGTGTCGAGGCCGAAACGCGCGACGAGGCACTCAGTGCCCTGCGGGATCGGATCGTGGCGCGGCTGGTCGGGGAGAGCGAGTGGGTCGAGCTGGAGATTCCCGTGTCAGAGAGCCTCGCCCGAGGGCTTGCGGACGATCCAACTTTCGATGACTGGCAGGCCATTATCGCGGAGAACCGGCGCAAGGAGAACGAAGCGTTGGGCATCTTCCCTGAGCGCAACCCGGAGCCTGCCCGGAAGAGATGACTGTCTATCTCGTTCAGAAGCTCCATTGGGAGTACAACGACAATTGGTTCGAGCGCGAGGGCGACGAGCCGGTGAAGGCGTTTGAGAGCCGCGACGACGCGCTACTCTGGGCGGAGCTGCTGGAAGACGAAGCGCGGCGTGCGATAGAGAAAGGCGAGGGAGTGGGGCTCTCCGCCAATCCCCTGCGTGTCTTCGGCGGCACCGAACGCGCAACCTCACTCACCTACGACGAACTCTGGGAGAAGCTGGACGAGGCGGGCCTGCTCTACCCGCCGCCCACCGACGATCTCTACGAGCAAGCGTGGTGGCGTGCGCTCTGGCCGCGCATCACGCCCGTGCAGCGTGACTGGCTCTGGAGCCTGCTGGATGGCGTGCAGTTCTACGAAGTGATCGAGATCGAGATTGGGTGCGGCTACACAAAATCGCTCTGGGAAGATGGTGAGCTTAATGTGGAGTAAAAACGATAAAATGGCTAAGGAAGTAAGTATATGCCATTGACTATTGACAAACCAGAGACAGAAGCACGACTGATTCGTTTCGCGACGGCACGTGGTATCTCGCCTATGGAAGCTATTGATGAGCTGCTGGAATATGAGGAAGAAATGTCTCTGGAGGAGATTCCGATGAGTCTGCTTCATGTCTCACCAACGGCCCTCAAAGAAGCAATGGATTCTCTTGATGCGGGTCAGGGAATTGACGGCGAAACTTTTCTCGCCGAGCTTAATACACCTCTCAATCACACAGCATGAAACCACTCATGCACGCGCGCTCATCGGCGCGTCGGTTTGGCGGTACTCCTGAGGACTACCTGCCGATCCATGAAAAGATGGACTCGACCAAGGCTGCGCACGCGGAGGTGACCCACCGCTGCGTCTTTCACTCCGCGTTTGGGATTTTCCTGATTGAGGAGCTCTTCGGGCAGACGCTGACCAACTCAGACGGCAAAGAGGTCTTCGTGCGCGATATCGCCGAGCAGCATGTTCTCGAAGACCTCGGCTGCATCCCCTCGCTCTCCGACTGGCTCAAAGAGCTGCCCTCGCAGCCGTGGATGGCGGGTGCACGCAAGCTCAAGGCCAGTGAGATCGAATTTGTCCCCGCACGAGGACGCGACTGAGAGAGGCACGGGTCGCAGGGGTCTTGCTGGGACTGGCGGCGGGTGATCGGATTGGTGGGCTGGTGCGGATGGCGCTTCGTTTGGTGCAGAGTTTGGTGCACTGTGAATGTCCACACCTAGCTCATTGCTTGCGTT
>JAPLCP010000064.1 GCA_026392155.1 Armatimonadota bacterium
GCGACATAGGTCTTGCCGACACTTCCCTGGAGCATCCGGTCCGTGGGCTTCATCGCGACTTTGCGCTCCTTGTCCGCCCAGCCGATCACCAGCCCCTGCGGCGCTTCATCGCCGCGCACGATGCCAAGGCTTGCGCCGGGAAAAGAGGCGGACTCCTGCCAGTGCTGCAGTGCAGCTTGAAGAGAGGTTTGTTTCATTCTATTCTCCGGGGACTTTCAGGCCCCGACTCATCGATCATTTTTGTGGTGGCTGGCTGGTGAGCTGGACGAGGGCTTCTAACACTCTTGCGCGGCGCATGGGGTCTAAGATCAGGAACCGATCCCGTCCATTGTTCTTGGGCGTGAAGCGCGTGAAACCATCGTTTTCCACCGTGACTTGGCCGTGGGGCGAGAGGGCGAAGAAGTCGCGATCGGGCTGGGCGGCGTAGAGGCAGCTGGCCAGGTCCCAGCAGGGGCGCTCCTCGCCGGGCTGGCAGTAGGCTCTGTAGGCCAGCGGGATCGGGTGGGTGGGGACATAAGAAAAATCCTGCTCGATGCTCTTGACCGGGTAGCGCAGGGCGTTGCCGATCTCGAAGCCTCCCCAGATAATGGAGGTCGGCCAGTCTTTGGCGAGCTTCTGTGCGGCGGGAATGTCTTGGGTGACATTGTACTCGCAGAAGTGGTTATTACTCTCAACAGTTGCGAACGCACCCGCCATGATCGAGAGCACTTTAACTTTCTTGAGAACTAAGTCGCGGTCTTTGGGATCGTCGAGGAGCTTGGCGAGATTGGAGAAAAAGCCGACTTGGGCAATAGCCACAGAGCCATCGGGCTGGGCTTGGAGGGTCTTGCGGATCAAGTCCACGGCATCCAGGGCACGGTCCGGGTTGATGCGGTGGGGGAACTTCTCCGCCACCTTGAGATAGGTGCTCGGGTCGCCGGGCTTGCCGTCGCGCTTGACCCCGATGGGAATCTCGGGGCGGCCATAGAACGTATTGACCGCATCCGTAAAGCGGGCAGACCAGGGATCGACGCGAGTGAGGGTGACCGCGAGAATTTTACATGCCCCGCGCGACTGCAAGCTGTGCAGGACCGCAAGGGCGAGGGCATCGTCCACATCGTTGCCCATGTCGGTGTCAAAGATAATCGAAGTCATAGGAGCTCCCGTGCGGCTTGTTCTACCTGATCGGGTGTGATGGTGTCTAGTGCCGCACGGATAGCATCGTCGGTGGGCTTTACTCCCTCGGCGAGGGGGGAGACAAGGCTCCGGTGGCGTGGGCCGTCGTAGTGCCAGCGGGCGAACTTGGTCGGGCCAAAGATTCCCACCGTAGACAGCCCGACACCGGCGGCTAAGTGTAGCAAGCCACCGTCGTTGCCGATCCATAAGTCGCAGCAGGAGATCAGAGCCATCGCCTCACGGAGCTTGGTCTTCCCGGCGAGCATCAAGGGCTTGTGGCGCATTGCGGCCTCGACGGCCTCGGCTGCCTTGCGCTCCATGTCGGTACCAAAGAGAACAACCCGCGCCCCATACTTCTCACTCAACCGATCCCCGACAAGTGCGTAGTGCTCGGCCTTCCACTCACGGACATAGGGATCGTTGGCGCCGGGCTGCATCCCGATAAAGCGCTCGCCTTCACTTGCTAAGCGTGCTTTTGCGGCGGCTTTTTCGTCGTCTTTGACCCACAGAATCGGACTGTGATCGTAGTTTCCGGGCGCAATAGCTTGCAGCAAATCTAAATAGGCCACAATCTCGCGCTTGTCCCAGAGATACGGGACCCGGTGCGTGAGCATAAACCCGCGCCCCTCTGTATTGAAGCCGACCCGCTGCTTGGCACCACACGCCACCCCGAGCATCGCGGCATGAAACGAGCGGTCCACGAGAAAGCAAATGTCGGGCTTGGCAAGCTTCTGGGCAAGCGCGAAAAGTCCATCACTTTTTTGGTAGGCCAGAAGGGAGTCGGTGTAGGGGCAGCTTTCGAGAAGCTGGATCGCCGCGCCACCTGCCATTAGGGTCACATGGCTCTCGGGGTAGGCTTGCTTGATCCCGCGCAGGAGCGGCGTGACAATGAGCGTATCGCCCATGTACTTGTGCTTGGTAACAACGGCAATTCGCTGCATTTATGCCTGCTAGATCGTGGCTTCGCAGCCGCAAGCGAAGGTGAGAGTGACGGGCGACGTGTGGGTTTCTTCCGGCTGGCCTGGGCGGAAGTGAATCACCGTGCTCGTGGTCATGTCCAGCGTCACGACATCGGCAATACCCTGGCTCAGGTAGAATGGCACGCCCACCTTGAGGTCTTTATCCTCGTAGTGCTTGCTAATGATCTCAATGATGGCTCCCGGCAAGAGTGTCACCGCGCCGTCTTGCTCGTCTTCATCGGGAATACGACAAAAAATGGCAATATCGGGGCGCTTGATCGAGCCATCGGGAAACTTCACGTAAACATCTGAGAGGTGTTTGCAGGCACAGTCATAGATCGCGTCCGAGCGCCGCCGGATGGTTTGTCGGATGGTATCTATGCGATCCTGATGTTTATAAGAAGGAAATGCCTCCCAGGTCGTCATGCCTCCTGCCAGCTCTAACTTTACCCCGGAGAGCTCCTCCACTTGCTGTGCCAGTTCGAAGAAGTCCATGCGTTATTCTACCGTGAACTGGGCGGCGTGAAGCTGGGCATAGACCCCGTTTTTCTCTAGCAGCTCGGTGTGGGTGCCGCGCTCGACGATCTTTCCAGCCTCCATGACGAGAATTTGGTCCGCGGCCAGAATTGTGGAGAGACGGTGGGCGATGGCGAACGTGGTGCGGCCTTCGGAGAGGCGCGTGAGGGCGTCTTGGATCAGGCGCTCGCTCTGGGTGTCGAGGGCGCTGGTGGCTTCATCCAGAATCAGAATCTGGGGGTTCTTGAGGATCGCGCGAGCAATTGCGATGCGTTGCTTCTCGCCGCCGGAGAGCTTGTAGCCCCGCTCCCCGACCACGGTGTCGTAGCCTTCGGGGAGTGAGGCGATATGGTCGTGGATCGCGGCGGCTTGTGCGGCCTCGATGAGCTGTGCATCGGTGGCATCGGGCCTGCCGTATCGTAAATTTTCGCGGATGGTGTCGTGGACAAGATAGGTCTCTTGCGTCACCACGCCAATGGCCTGCCCAAGAGTCGCCAGCGGCAGGCGCTTGATCTCGTGGCCGTCAATACGCACCGTCCCCGAGTCGGCATCGTAGAGGCGTGGAATGAGATACGTCATGGTTGTCTTGCCCGAGCCGCTAGGCCCCACTAAGGCAACCAGCTGGCCCGGATGGGCGACAAAGCTAATCTCCGAAAGCGTTTGTTTATCGTCATCGTAGGCGAACGAGACGCCTTCAAAGCTCACCTCGCCGCGAACGTCCTCAGATTTGAGCGCAATCGCGTCTTTGGGCTCCGGGTCGCGGATCTCCTGCTTGAGGTTCATGTAGTCGAAGATGCGCTCGAACAGCCCCAGCGCGGTGAGAACCTCGACTTGGACATTAAAGAGGCTCGTCAGCGGGAAGAACAGCCGGCCTTGGAGCGATGTGAAAGCGACAATCAGTCCGATGGTGAGGCGCTGCGACTCGCCGTGGGCCATGAAGTACCCGGCGAGCCAGAAGACCAACGCGGGCGTGAGGCTAAAGGTCAGCGGGATCAGGCTAAAGAAGATTCGCATGATCGTGGACTGGAGAATCTGCGTCGCCGTGAGCGCCTCGTTTTCTTTGGCGAACTTGGCCAGTGTCCGCACTTGTTGTCCGCTGGTCTTCGTGAGCAAGACACCCGACACCGAGAGTGTCTCCTGCATTGTCGCGGAGAGATCCGCGTTTTGCTCGGCGGATACCTTGCGCATCGCCCCCATCTTCATCCCGAGCTTGGCGGAGACCACGGCAAAGACGGGCAGAATGCTAAGCGCCAGTAGGGTCAGTCGCCAGTCCAGCGCGATCATGTAGATCAGTGTTGAGATGACAATCGTGACATTGTTGAGGAAGTTTGCGATGGTATCCGAGAGCACGCCTTGCACGCCGCCGACATCGGAGATCAGGCGCGACTGGATCTCTCCCGTGCGCGTCGTGGTAAAGAAGCGCAGGCTCATCCCCTGCAAGTGGTCAAAGAGATTCAGGCGTAGATCACGCATGATCTTCTGGCCCACCAGCACTGAGAGCCAGCCAAACCAGAGCGAGAAGCCACTGGAGGCGATGGTCATCAGGAGCGTCAGGAGCGTGTACTTGGTCACGACCCCGAAGTCCTGCTTGCCAAAGCCCACATCCACAATGGTTCGCAGATACGCTGGTGGAAATAGGCCCAAGAATGCCGAGATCAGCACCAGCACACAGATCAAAGCGAGCTGCCGTCGGTACGGGACAAACGTCGCGATAACGCGCTTTACCGTCTCCGGATTCGGCTTTTTCGGTACTCCCCCTGGCCCGCCCGGCCCTCCCATTCGAAAACCCATGACCGATTGTATCGTAAAAAAGAGAACTTTTGTTTCTAGCCCTGATGAGATTCCCCTGGATGAGATCCCCCCTGATAGAATGGAGGTGCTATGTATCTCAAACGCCGCCGTTTTTTGGGTCTGCTTTCTTTGCTGGTTCTGGGATGTCAAACCTCCCAGCCTCCTACGACAGCACATCCTGCCGCCTCGTCGCCTGTTCGTTTTGTGGAAGTCGCCGAGAAGGCCGGTCTGAAGTTTTCGTGGACGGCTCCTGGAAAGCGCCCGTTAAATATTCTCCAGACCATCGGCAACGGCTGTGCGTTTCTGGACTACGATGGTGATAGCAACTTAGATATTCTGTTAGTGGGCCCTAAGCCGGGTCTCTTTCGTGGGGATGGGAAAGGCCAGTTTACCGATGTGAGTGCGACAGTGCTGGGGACTCTCTCGGGGTATTTTCTCGGTGTTGCGGTTGGTGACTACGACGGCGATGGCTTCGCCGATATATATCTCTCAGGGTACCGTGAGGGGCGCTTGCTTCACAATGAGGCAGGCAAGAGCTTCAACGATGTGACCGCACTTTCGGGGCTTAAGCCACAGCCCTGGGGAACCGCGTGTGGGTTTTCCGATCTGAATGGCGATGGTAAGCTCGATCTCTACGTGGCCAACTACGCAGAGTTTGGCCCGACCACCGAGCCGCAGCTGTGCAAGTTCCGCACGGAGAAACACGGCGAGCTTCTGAGCTCTTGTGGCCCAACACGCTATATTGGGCTGAAGGGAACCCTCTGGCAGGGGGATGGCAAACGCTTCACAGAGATTACTCAGGCGGCAGGGCTCAGTACGCAAAATGGCCGAGGACTCGGGGTGGCATTTGCAGACATCCATGGCAAGGGATTTCCGAGTATTGCCCTCGCCAACGACGAAGCCCCCGGCGATTTTTTTAGTGCCCGTGGTGGTGGGAAGTTCGAAAATATCGGGCAGGCAGCAGGTGTGGCAACCGACTTAGAGGGGAAAGTCCACGGTGGGATGGGTATTGACTGGGGGGACTACGACAACGATGGCAAGCTTGATTTGTTTGTGGCGACGTTTCGCAACGAGGTCAAGAACCTCTACCACAACGATGGTGACGAAGCATTTAGCGACAAGAGCAATGCTGTTGGGATTGGGCAAGCGGCGCTGCCGTATGTGAGCTTTGGCTGCAAGTTCCTTGATGCCGACAACGATGGTTGGCTAGATTTAATGATTACCAATGGCCATGTCCAAGACAATATCGAGCTGATTGAGGACACCACCTACCGCCAGAAGACCCTGCTTCTCCACAGCCAGAAGGGTGTTTTCACCGATGTGGGAGCAAGCTCGGGAATCGCGAGCCTTCCCCCCATTGTGGGCCGTGGCCTTGCCGTGGGCGACTACGACAACGACGGGCACATGGACGTGCTTATTGTTGATAGTGAGGGAAAACCACTCCTCTTAAATAATCAGAGTGCCCCGCAGGGCTGGGTAGGATTTGACTGTGGAGGGCGCTACGGAGCCATACTCACCCTCAAGCTCACCAGCGGCGAGATCCGTGTTCGGCAGTGTCAGAGCGCGGGCTCGTACCTCTCGGCCTCCGATGCACGGGTACACTTCGGGCTAGGGAAGGACTCCGTGGAGAGCCTCACCGTGAAGTGGCCTTCTGGCAAGAGCGAGACCTGGAAGGGGTTTACTACCGGTAAGTACCTTACCCTTCAGCCAGGCCAAGCGCCGCACTAAGGCTTTTTGGGGTTGGGGACTTTGGCGGTGTCTACCGTCTCACGCATCGTGGCATCCATGAGCGCCTGAAGGCCCCGTGCCGCTTGCTCCGGGTGGGTCTTGAGCATCTTCACCATGCCTTGCTGCTGAAGCGACTTCTCTTTCTCACCCGTTTGGAGATAGAGCTTGGCCAGCTTCTCATGGATCGCGATATCTGCCGGGTGAGCCAGCTCCTGCTCAACAAGGCGGCGGATCTCATCTGCGGTGCGCGAGACCATAGTAGCCAGCTCCTGAACTTCTTTGGCCTTCTCTGGTTTTCCTATCTTACGGTAAGCCTGTGCCATCAGGCGGAGGGCACTAATCTCGCGCGGCTTGGCCTCAAGAACCTCCGTCAGAAGAATCCCGGCATCGGCAGCTTGTTGTGGATCGTTCTTATCCAGCAGAACCTGAGCGAGGGCTTGCTTTACGACAGGGACATCGGGCTCAAGCTGGAGGGAGAGGCGTAGGTGCTTCTCCGCCTCGGCAGCCCGTGCGGGGGTGCTCTGCTGGGTGGTGAGGTGGTAGCCCAGCATGTAGTGGGTCTGGGCATCGCGCGGAGCGGCAGTGAGTCGGCGGCGCAGAAGAGCCTCAGACTCGGCAGGTTTGTAGTTGGCCCGGTAGGCGTCAGCCATGGGGGTCAGAAAATCTGTGCGCTCGGGATCGAGCTGAGCCGCTTTTTGGTAAGCGGCAAGGGAGAGATCGTAGCGAAGCCCTTGGTAGAAGTAGCTCTTACCCAGCGCGATCCAGACCTCGATATTGTTTGGATCAAGCTTGCTCGCCTTCTCCAAGTTCTCTAGAGCCAACCGGTGCAGCTTGAGCGCTGTGGCCGCCCGTCCCAGCCCAATCACGCCTGGTAGCCAGTCTGGGCGCTTAGCGAGAACCTGGCGGTACTGGAGGGCGGCCTTGATTGCCGCTCCCCCGGCGAGTAAGACATCGGCATAGGCTAGCTGTGCCTCAAGTGAGTCGGGAGCCAGTGTCATGGCCTTCTTAGCGGCAAGCTCTGCCTCGCGATAGCGGCCGTTGCGGCGGAGCGCCTCCGACCAAAGAAGCTGCGCCTCAAGCAGCTCGGGATTGGCTGTGGCAAGTCGCTCGCGGTAGGAGAAGCCGCTGCGTGCACGATCCCGGCGCGCTCGACCATCAAAATAGCTATTAAGATAGCTCCCCTGCGAGTAGCGTAGAGTAACCTCGCCCGGACCATTGGGACAGAGCGCCTTGGCAATCTCTAGATCCGTAGCTCCTGTCGGAAGCGCCTCGGTGCGCTTGAGTGCCTCGGCGATCGCTGCCGTGTCGCTTGCACCGCCTTTTTGGGCTTCCCCAAGAACAGAGCGTGCCGCAGGGCGCTGCCCTGAGGCGGTGAGGCAGGCGGCCCAGGTTCGCCAGAGTAGCTCATCACGCATCCCGGTCTGAATGGCTTTGGCGAGCACATCTGCGGCATCGGCAAAGCGATTGATCTCCGCAAGACGTCCAGCCAGAAGTACAAGGGCAGGGCCATCGCTCGAGTTAGTCTGCGCATAGCGCTCCAGCTCATCCAGGTAGGCTTCGCGAAGCCAAGTCGCATGGTTGGCTTGAACCACCGAGCGAGCCCCAAGCGCTAGAAGGGCAAGAGCGAGAGCCGCCCCCAGCCAGCGAAGACGCGGATGGAGAGCGGCTTTTTTCGTTGTCACAGACATAAAGGCAGTAAAGACAGCATGCAGAAGGCGAGGCTACTTAATGCCCAGCTGAGCACGAATCTTAGCCTTTACCTCAGGAGGGGTATTGGGGTTATTGAGTGACTCAGCCATCTGCGGGGGGATATTGGCAGGAGCGGTAGCAGGCGCAGCGTTCTTGCTGGCATCAGCGGCAATCGTTGCTGCCGAGTCTTTCACAGGCTCATCTTTCTTGCAACCCACAAGGCTGAAACCAGCCGTCAGAATCGCGAGGAGCAACGAAAGGCGAAGTGTTTTTGGCATGAAAGTTTCCTTTTTAAGTTCAGGTTCAAGATAAAGACGCACCGCACAAAAGGCGGTGCGTCCCCAGTAGGCTATGATATCCCGCTTTTACGGAGTGAAGACTGTCGTAGACTTGGCATTCTTGAACAGATAGAAGTCGTTCTTGCGAACCGATCCCCAGTTCAGTGCCTTGACATGGCCGTCGGCAAAGACATAGTTACCATTCTCCATATGCCCCTTAGTTCCTGCCGTTGCGAAGGCGCCATCACAGCCACCCGAGGTAGCCGCATCCTGACCTGCCCTGCGACCCGCCAGCTTCCAGGTGTCACAGCCCGTCCAGAGGGAGCCCCAAGGCGAGCCGTAATTGATATCACCAGAGTTGATGTCTACAACTTCGATAGTCTCCGCAGGAGCATCCATCGCGGCAAGCGCGACTGGGTTGGCGTTCCAGTTGGACATACCCGTGTTCGGATCGGGCTGACCTCCTCCTTGAGCAGCACGCTCGCGGGTGTTGATGCGGCCTACAGAGCTATAGGTACGGGTCTTGGCATTGGTGTTGAACCGACCGTCCCAGAAGTTGCCCAGCCCATAGCCATTTGTCGCTTTGCGCTGAACACTCGGACAGGCCCACATGTCGGTGTTCTTGGTATACGGCTCAAGCAGACACTCCAACGGCACAACCGCCTGACCACCACCGTTGATGGGAGGGTTCGCGACAAAGAGAGTCGGCAGGGTCTCGTCGTAGTCTTGTACATACATCATCAGACCAAGACCGATCTGCTTAAGGTTAGAAACGCAGGAGATGGCACGAGCACGCTCACGTGCTTGGGCAAAGACAGGGAACAAAATCGCGGCGAGAATCGCGATAATCGCGATCACGACAAGAAGCTCAATAAGCGTAAATGCCTTTTTAGCGGAAGAAATACGAGTCATTTAAATCCTCTCAGAATACCAAGGTTAAGTTGCGATCTCCGACCGACACAAACATAGCACCGGACAAGCTTGACCATCCATGAGTGTAGCGCTTCAAAGCGCTTTAAAAAACGTGTCCGATTCAGTTGAATATCCTACCACAATGAGACAGCAACGTCTATGCCTCAGAGCTCTCTGTATGAAAAAAAGATTAATCTTTTTCCGGAATATGAATCTTATGGTCTGCCATGGTCATGGGGATCTCGGAGCCTGCCAGCGCTTTTCGAGCGGGCATGTGACAGCCAATGCACTTCTCTTTCGGGTTCACCGGACAGGGTTTCTGTAAAGGAGTTTGAGGTGAGTGGCACTTCAGACAAGCCCGCTCATAAAATACCGGCTGCGTTTTCGCGTTTTCGTGGGGGCTGTGGCAAGTCAAACAAGAGAGCTTGTCAGAGCTTTTCTGGAAGCACTTGCTCTCCATAAGCCCGTAGGTCTGCATCCGGTTGGAAACATCTTTAGGAAGGTGGGCTACCGCCACATCCTCGCGCGTGCCGTGGCACTTTCCGCACCGCACATTGAGCTGTGATGCGGGTAGCTTGCCCAGAGCCTCCATACGCCCTGACTTCTCGTCCCCCGTGCGAGCCGCACGCACATGGGCGCCTCCTGCTCCATGGCAAGACTCACACCCAACTCCAAAGAAGCGCTTCTCTGGCTTGCCACCCGCTTCAGGAACCGTCACAGCGTGGCAGAGCATGCATTTCTGAGCATTAGAAATGGGGTGGACTTTCCCTAGCGAGCCGGCTGCTAGTTTCTCCTGCCCCGGAGTGACGTACCATCTCTTCTTCAGGGGAAAGTAGCTCATTCGGAACTCCGCCATCTGGCCATCCTCTAGAAAAGCCACATAGGTCACCCCCGTCTTACCTGAGCCTACCGCCAGATCTAGCGCTGCTGTGGCCTCTGTCTGTGAGGGAATGGCGACCTGAAAACCCTTTGCTTGCTCGCTCAGCACAAACTCTGTGTTGGGGATATCTCCCTTTGGAGGAACTCGTGTGCCTAGCTCATGGGCTGTGAGGGTATTGAGGGTGAGGGCATGGTAGCTCTGGGCATGGCTCTTGGCAATATCGGGGTGGCACTCCGTGCAGGCAGTATTGCCCACAAACTCTTCGACAACCGTGGTGGGTTTGGGCTTTGGCGACGCGGGAGTGAGGCTTGGATCCCCTAGACACCCCGCCATCAGGAACAACAGAAAGGTCATTCCTAGTCCCAGTGCTCTTCGTAAAACCGCCTGACGTTGCATTATTAACCGATTATACCTCTCTGTCTTGATTGAGAGTATTGAGTGACTCGTGGCGACGGGTGAATCGCATCGAAATCGGTTGGGGGAAAATCTCCTCAGGAGGACAACCCCATGAATCTCTTAGAAAAATTCAAAGTTGCCATCGTCAAGTGGGCAGACTCACAACGAGAATGACTCAAGCAAGACTTCAGCATTGAAGCCATTCTCTCGCACGATACTATCGGACGCGTGGCACCTGACCACGAGGAAAAGCTTATTTCTCCTATTGCCAAATGCTCATACTGTAACTGCTCAGGTCTTGCTTGAGCGGGTGACTTGAAGTATACTCCAACCTCCCAATGCTGACGCGAGAAGAGTTCGACCGAATGCGCCAAGAAGACCCAGAATCACTCTGGAAAATCATGGCGGATTTCGCAGCACGA
>JAPLCP010000213.1 GCA_026392155.1 Armatimonadota bacterium
CAGCAATATAACTGCGGTTTATAGCATCTTCAGTAATTAAAATCTGGTGTATATCAGGAATCTTACCAATAATCTTGCACTGCTCTGAGAATACAGCTGCGGCTTCAGCATTTTTATGCATTTTCAAAGGAAAATGACGACGATGCAACTCAATCTTATCTGTGTTATTTTTGATCAGTAACTCAACGAACGTATTTACTGATTTACAAGGAGGGCATTCATAATCAAAAAACTCTACTAAAATAGGAGTACGAGGGTTATTAACCCTACTACCAAGAACTTGAGAAGCCTTAATATTCAGAAGTTTCGGGGGGGGCGGGGGGCGCTTTTTAGTGACTCTTGCATAGCCCAAACCGAATACCAAACCAGCCGATGCAACGAAGCAGGCTAGCATAACCATAGTATTCTTTTTAGATTCTACTTTATCCACAATGATAATTTTATAGTAGAGTTATCTGAGTGTCAAGAAGTATTTTCATTTCGAGCTTCGTCTCAGCCTGTTTTGACAGGCTGAGTTGATTTTCTCTAAAGCACGGGCCGCCGGGTATGCCAGTCCGTTTGCTGTTCATATGCGTGGGCGACTTTAAAGAGCAGCTCCTCGGAGAACGCGGGGCCGAGGAGCTGCATCCCGACGGGCAGGCCATGCGTGTCAAAGCCACAGCACTGGGAGAGCGCAGGGATTCCCGCTAAGTTCGCCGAGAGAGTGCAGATGTCCGAGAGCTTCATCGCCAGCGGGTCGTCGGTCTTCTCCCCAATCCCGAAAGCTGTGGTCGGGGCCGTGGGCGTGATGAGCACATCGAAGTTTTCAAACGCCTGCTCAAAGTCGCGCTGGATCAGCGTGCGCACTTGCTGGGCTTTGAGATAAAACGCATCGTAGTAGCCCGCCGAGAGCGCGTAGGTGCCGATGAGGATGCGCCGCTTGACTTCGTCGCCAAAGCCCTCCTCGCGGCTCTTCTCGAAGAGATCAATGTGGCTGGTCGCTTTCTGCGTTCGGTGGCCGTAGCGCACGCCATCGTAGCGGGCGAGGTTCGAAGACGCTTCGGCGGGGGCGACGATGTAGTAGGCCGGGAGCGTGTACTCGGTATGCGGCAGCGAGCACTCCCCCACTTCGGCACCGAGGCCACGTAGCACGCCAATGGCGCTCTGGACGAGAATGCGAATCTCCGGGGCGATCCCGGCAGCGAAGTACTCGCTTGGGATGCCGATGCGCAGGCCGGAAATATCGCCGGTGAGCGCCTTGGTGTAGTCAGGAACGGCTTGTGGCACGCTGGTGGAGTCGTGCGGATCGTGGCCCGAGAGGACGTTCATCACTAAGGCGGCGTCTTCGATGTTCTTGGCGAACGGCCCGATCTGGTCCAGCGACGACGCAAACGCGACGAGGCCATAGCGGCTGACGCGGCCATAGGTGGGCTTGACTCCCACAACGCCACAGAAGCTCGCGGGCTGGCGGATCGAGCCACCGGTGTCCGAGCCGAGCGAGAGGGGCGCAAAGTCCGCCGCGACGGCTGCCGCACTCCCCCCCGACGAGCCACCAGGCACTTTGGAGAGATCCCACGGGTTGCGGGTGAGCTGCAGTGCGGAGTTCTCCGTGGACGAGCCCATCGCAAACTCGTCTAAGTTGGTCTTGCCAATCGCAATCGCACCGGCGGCTTGGAGCTTTTCCACCACCGTGGCATCATAAGGCGGCACGAAGCCTTTGAGAATCTTGCTTGCACAAGTAGTCTCGACACCAACCGTGCACATATTGTCTTTGAGCGCAACCGGAACGCCCGCCAGTGGGCCGGGGTCTTCGCCGGCGGCGATCTTTACGTCCACGGCATCGGCCTGCGCAAGAGCCTGCTGGCGCATCACGGTCAGAAACGCCCCGACGGACTCATCGTGGGCAGAAATTCGCGCCAGAAACGCCTCGGTAACCGCGCGGGCCGTGACTTCTTTTGCCTTCACTTTAGCCACGATCTCGGTGGCGGTTAAATGGGTTAGCTGCATCATGCCTAGTCTCCTGCCAGCACTTGCGGGACGATAAAGCCGCCCATGATCTCATCCGTGTGCGCCGTGAGCTTCAGCACCTCGGCCTGCGAGAGCGAGGGAGTTATTTCATCCTCGCGCAGCAGCGCTTTCACCGGCACCGCGTGACTTGTGGGCACGACACCCGTCGTGTCAAGCTGTTGAAGCCGTGCAAACTGATCCAGGAGGTCATTGAGCTGGGGGGTAATCGTCGCAATTTCGTCGTCTGCGAGGGCAAGGCGGGCCAGCGTCCCGACCTTACGGACATCTTCCGTAGTCAAGGCCATGAGGCCATTATACCGCCCCAAAATTCGTGAACCAAAACCCGATTTTTGTTGTCTTTAAGAGTGCTATGAAAACGCTTGCCCTTGCCCTCACGATTCCTGCGGTTTTGGTCGTCGCCACGATCGCACAGCCACACAAGATTAGCGCCCCGCTGATCGGCGCAAAACTACCCGATTTTCGCACCAAGACCGTGGATGGCAAGGAGTTTCACTTCTATGGCCTCGCCGGGAAAAAAGCCGCGGTTTTCTACGTGATGGGTGCCGACTGCCCGATTGCCAAGCTCTCTCTGCCCAAGCTGGCGGCACTGGCAAAAAAATACGAGGCTAAGGGCGTGGCGTTTGTCGCGGTCAACCCCAATGGCAGCGAGACCGATGCGCAGAGCCTCGCGGCGGCAAAAGCGGCGGGCGTGACGTTTCCGGTTCTTCCCGACCGCGAGCAGAAGTTTGTGGACTACGTGAAAGCCACCCGCACTTGTGAGGCCCTCGTGGTGGACGGGCAAGCCACGCTGCGCTACCGGGGCAGTGTGGACGACCAGTACGGCCTCGGGAGCCGCAAGCCCAAGGCAAGCAAGACCTACTTAACCGATGCGCTGGATGCGCTTCTGGCAGGCAAGCCTGTCGCTGTGTCCAGCACGGCAGATGTCCCGGGTTGCCTCATTGACCGAAACCAGCCTGCCCCCCCCGCCCCCACAAGTGGGGGAGCCCGAGGTGAGGGCGAGCCAGAGCCGATTCCGGCGCTTGTCTTGCCGGAAGTGGGAAAAGTGAGCTACTCGGAGCACGTTGCGCCGATCTTGCAGGAGAGGTGTGAGAGCTGCCACCGCCCCGGACAAGTGGGGCCATTCCCGCTTCAGAGCTATGCCAACGCCAAGCGCTGGAGCGCGATGATCGGGGAGACGGTGAATAACAACCGCATGCCCCCGTGGCACGCCGATCCCCGCCATGGCAACTTCGCCAACGACCGCAGCCTGAGCGCCAAAGAGAAGGCGACCGTGCTGGCCTGGGTCAAGCAAGGCACGCCTGAGGGCGACCCGAAGAAGCTGCCCAAGCCGAAGAGCTTTGTGGCAGGCTGGAATATCGGCAAGCCCGACGTGGTACTCAAGATGGACAAGCCCTTCAAAGTGCAGGCGACCGGCGTGCTACCCTACAAGTGGTTTCGTGTGCCGACGGGCTTTACCGAAGACAAGTGGATTCAGGCCGCCGAGGTTAAACCCGGAGCCCGAAGCGCCATTCATCATGTCCTGGTGTTCTTAGATGACAAGCGCGGCGGGGTTCCCAACGGTCTGGACGGCTTTGTCGCGGAGTACGTCCCCGGTGAGAGCCCGATGGTCTTCCCTGAGGGAATCGCTAAGAAAGTGCCTAAAGGAACGGATCTGATGTTCCAGGTGCACTACACCCCCATGGGTACTGAGCAGGTCGACCAGAGCGAGCTTGGTTTTATCTTCGCCAAGGAGCCTCCCAAAGAGATCGCGGATACCATCGGAATTCTGAGCCTGAACCTGCGGATTCCCCCCGGCGCGGAGAGCTACAAGTCGTCGCGCAGCTTTACGGTTCCGGTGAGCTCCACGATCTACTCCTACTCGCCCCACATGCACGTCCGTGGAAAAGCCTTCCGCATGAGCGCCACCTACCCCGATGGCAAAGAAGAAACGCTGCTCTCGGTGCCCAAGTATGACTTCAACTGGCAGACGCGCTACATGCTCAAAGAGCCCAAGAAAGTGCCGTCGGGGACGAAGATTCTGATCGAGGCCTGGTACGACAACTCGTCCAAGAACCCGCACAACCCCGACCCGACCAAGCTGGTCACGTGGGGCGAGCAGACCTTTGAGGAGATGATGATCGGCTTTATTGATGTCGTCTCCGAGGGCAATAAGACGCAGCAGCTACGGATGCAGAACTTCCTAGGTGGCCTTGGCCAGCGGCGACGGACAGGGCAGTAGGGTATAGTAAAAGCTACCCATGCCTGATGAAGCAACGCGCGGCCAGCGCCTAGAGCGTCTCAAGTTTATTGAGCGTTTGGTTCTAATCCCCATCCTCCTCGTCGCCGTCGGGGCTTACTTCTGCTTGGGTCGGGCACAAGTGGTTGGTGTCTCGATGTTTCCTACACTGAAGCCAGGGCAAAAGGTGACGATCCTCAAGGCGTGGCAGCGTTTCTCCCCTCTTCATGAAGGCGATGTGATCGTCATCGGGGTGCGTGTGGGCATGAAAAACCGCGATGAGGACGTGGTAAAACGGGTGGTCTTTATCCAGAACGCCAGCGGCACGCGCCCTTGGCCTGCCACCATTACCACGCCTGCGGGGACGTTCCCCACTGCAACCCTCTTTCGGGAGGGCATGGTCAATCTCACCACGCCCAAGGGCATCTATGTCCTAGGCGACAATATCAACAACTCCACTGACTCCCGCGATTTTGGCGCGGTTTTAGAGTCGGAGATTATCGGAAAGGTCTTGCGTTGAGCACAGAGGCAATCTTAACAACAGATATTCAAGGGCTGAAAAAGCTCGGGCAGGGGAAAGTGCGCGATCTCTATGCCGTGGGCGAGAATCAGCTCTTGCTCGTAGCCTCGGATCGTATCTCGGCCTTCGATGTCGTGATGGCCCAGGGCATTCCGGGCAAGGGGCGCATTCTCACACAGCTCTCGGTGTTCTGGTTTGGGATCACCCAGAGCGTCATTGCCAACCACCTCATTACCGCCGATGACACCGAGATCGCCAAAGCGCTCGCCGCCGTTGGTGGTGTCTGGGACGAAACCCTGGCGGGCCGGGCGATGCTCTGCAAGCGCACGCGCCCTCTCAAGATCGAGGCCGTGATCCGGGGCTATCTCTCCGGCTCGGGCTGGAAGGCCTACAAAACCGACGGCCCCAACCTCTGGGGCAATTCTTTGCCGCCTGGCCTCGTCGAGTCGGATAGGCTCCCCACCCCGATCTTCACGCCCAGCACCAAGGCCGACGCAGGCCACGACGAGCCGATGACTCCCGATGAGGCAAAAGCACTCCTAGGCGAGCACTACGATGCGGTTGTGAACGCCGCGCAAGGGCTCTATAGCTTTGCCGCCGCCCACGCCGAGAAGCGCGGCATTATCCTCGCCGACACCAAGTTCGAGTTCGGGCTCAACGAAAACAACGAAGTGATCTTGATTGACGAAGCCCTCACCCCAGACTCGTCGCGCTTCTGGCCCGCCGACACCTACCAGCCCGGCGGCGCGCAGCCCAGCTTCGATAAACAGTTCCTCCGCGACTTTTTAGAGTCCGTCCCTGACTGGAACAAGCAAGCCCCGCCGCCTGATCTGCCCGCCGAGATCATCGCCAAGACCGCCGAGAAGTACACAGACGCTTGGCGACGGCTCACGGAATAATCCCCCCCAGCCCCACCACCCTCGCTACGCGGGGTACCCGAACGGGGGAGATAAGAGGTATCGGATTCCTTATTGTCCCCCCGCCACGCGGGGGTTAGGGGGGAGCTTACAGATAGTCCCGCGCCGCCTCGATTACTCCCAGTAGTAGCCCCACTCGCCGAAGCGCTCCAGAATGCCACCGTAGGCTTCTCGCTCGTACTTACCATCGGAGCGGTAGACAAAGGTATCGCCAAAACCCCAGTTGGAGGTGTACGTGCGGTTGACGGAGACGGCGAGTGTCCACTTTGCCTCTTCACGCCTGTACTCCCAGCCTTGCGTTGCCATCGGGCCTGGGCTTGGGAAGGTTTTCTTGAGGACTTCTAGCGTCTCAGGAGGCTTTTTGTGCTGCTTTTCATAGGCACGAACTGCGGCGATCACAGGTTGGGCGTTGGCTACCACCTCACGCATACCCGCTTGCCGCTTTTGCTCGTACTGGGCGTGGCGACGTTGTGCGTACACCTGCCAGCTCATTCCGATGCACAGGAAAGCACCGATGCCACCTAGCACGTTGACCCAGAGAGTCGGAATATTGCGCAACATGGTTTATGATACCGCTTTAACCCGCCGGTTAGAGCGGCAGGACTGGA
>JAPLCP010000033.1 GCA_026392155.1 Armatimonadota bacterium
ACGGGAAAGTCTTTGAGCTACTGCCGCATGTTGAGCGCCTTCTCTCGGGGGCTCGCGCCTTAGGCTTTCCCCTCGGGGATCTGGATGAGACCAAAGCATTCGAGGCAATTGTCGCCACCTGCCGCAAGAACGACCACCGCGATGGCTACATCCGGGTCAATCTCACCCGAGGCACAGGCCTTGGGCTAGATCCCAAGCATATCGAGCCCAAAGTCAACTTCGTCATCGCCACACGCCAGCTTGCACTCTACCCCCCTGAGCTCTACGAAAAAGGGCTGGACATGATCACCTGCTCCACGCGTGTGCCGTCGCCCGACGCTATAGACGCACGGATCAAGTGCACTGGTAAGTACATCAACAATATTTTGGCTAAGATGGAAGCCAACCGAGTCGGGGCGGGTGAGGGCATCATGCTCAACCAGCAAGGCCATGTCGCCGAAGCTACGGGAGACAATGTCTTCATCCTCAACTCCGACGGTGTTTTTGTCACGCCGCATCCTTCCGCTGGCTGCCTTAAAGGCATCACCCGTGGTGTCGCGATCAAGCTGCTCCGCGAGCAGCTCGGCTGTGTGGTGGTAGAAGAAAACATGACTCTTCTCGACATCTACTCCGCCAAAGAGTGCTTCTTAACCGGAACCGCCGCCGAGATCATCCCTGCGGTTTCCCTAGACGAGCGCTTGATTGGCGACGGCAAGCCCGGCCCCAACACCGCCAAGCTTATCGAAGCCTTCCGCGCCTACACCAAGTCCACCGGCACCCTGATCTAAGGCAAAACCATTATGACTGCAACAGCACTTCACCGCTTCCAGGAACTGTGGCATCTCAAGACTACGAACGTTCCCCTGACTGACTCGGAGATGGCCGAACTTGATATTCTGGAAGCAGAAGTGCTTGCGGAAGAAGCAACCTACCTCGCACCCGCAAACGCCCGTCTTCGCGCCGAAGTAGATCATAAAGCGCAGGAAGTTGCCATTCTAGAACAGCTACTTCAACAAGCAGAAGCTCTTGTGGCCTCTCCTGACCCAAAATCAGCGGAGTGGGTGCATCAGAAAGCGGCACTACTCCACACCTATCGCAATCTTCATACTCGAAAAGACACCGAAATAGTAGCCCAATGAACTCCAGAGAACAAGTGCGAGTACGTTTCCACTTTTGCTGTGGATACTGTGACACGCACGAAACCGAAGTGGGCGCACTGCTTACTGTGGATCACTTTCACCCCTCAGCCTTCGGGGGCAGAGATACACTCGAAAACTGGATATACTGCTGTGATGCCTGCAACCGCTTCAAGGCAGACTATTGGGATACCTCCGTCCGCAAACGCCTGCTTCATCCTCTGCGAGATCAGCGTGAAGAGCATATCGTTGAAGAAGCAATTACAGCCCGCTGGATAGGCATTACATCCCGAGGCCAGTTTCATATCGAACGACTTCACTTGAACCGCCCTGAGCTGACTCGAAAACGCTACGAGAAACAACGTGAGTACTTCCGTGAAATGGATCAGCATCACCTCACTCTTCGACTTGAACGCCTCCTTTCTCAGCTAGAGCAACAATAACCCCCTAATCTAACTCCAGTCATGGGTTGAGCGGTTGCAAGATTCCTGCCTTGCAGAGCGTGTAATGAAGCATCTTCACTCGAGTCATACTCCAGAGCCCTGTCAAGGAACGAGAGAAGACTAGATCCACAAATCGGTTCCAGAAGCTGGAGAAAACGGACTCGATCCTTTGACGGATACAAGAAATCAAGGCACGGAAAGACTCCGGGGCATGGGATCGCGTCACCAGAAGGACTCCATACCTGCCTTGTTCTTTCCAAAGTAGGCTCCTTCATCGCGCAGGAGCCGAACACGAACGTGCCGGAGCGCCTTGCAGACGGGGATGGGTTTGCTATCGATCAGAAAGACGTTTCCCTCACCAGTACTGGCCAGAGCGATTTTCAGCATCAGCATCCCAATAAAGGGAGCCAAAGCGTGCAGGCATGCCAGAAACTGAGCATAGCTTGGTAGTTTAGGAAAGGCTTTGGCGAAGAAGCTCTTGGTGAGCAAATACGCCCGCTTGAGGTTAGACACTCCGAAAATGGGCTGCATGAGAGCCACGGTAATGACCTCTGCATCGGTAAATTTTGGCTGATCGTTGTTGGAGTTCCTCCACACCACAAGTTTGAAATTGCTTTTGAGAAAGTCATCCACCAGGCAAAAGACTGGTGTCATCTGAATCTCGATGGTTACGGCATCGCCGCTTGTGTTGCTATGGCTGACTGGAGTTAATCTAGCTGAGTAGCTGCTCCAGCGAGAGCTCGGCCAGCGATCCCACAATACGATCTGCGGCGGCGAGGTCCATGGTCACGGTCATGGGGTTAGGGGTAGCGATGCAGTAGCATCCGGCGGCTTTGGCAGCGGTGACCCCATTGTAGGAGTCCTCGATGGCGATGCACTCTTGTGGTTTCACGCCAAAGTGGGCAGCCGTTTTTTCATAAAGCTCCGGGTGTGGTTTGGCACGCTCGACGTGGTCACTGGTGTAGACAGCTGAGAAATGCGAGCGAAGCCCGAGGCGCTCTAAGTGCCCGTGTACCCAGTCGTAGGGTGAGGACGAGGCAAGCCCGATAGGCAGCTCTCGCGCACGCGCTTGCTCCAGCCAGTCCGTGACTCCGGGGCGGATGGGCTCGTTGTCTAGGGCGCGGTAGAATATTTTGCGGCGCTGGGCGCGGAGTTTTTCGTGATCCAGCGAAGTCCCGAGGAGCTCTTCCAGGTGCGTATAGGGATTAAACTTGGCATCCTGGGGTCCCACCCCAATTGCGGAGAGCCAGAGATTACGGGGAAGGATTTGATCGTGCTGATGGTAAATCTTCTCCCACGAGAGACACTCCGGTGTCTCGGTATCCAGTATGGTTCCATCAAAGTCAAAAATCAGTGCACGCATACCCCTTAATTTTAGCATCTTAGCGAGTTTACCCGAATGCCCCAGCAACAAGCCCTTCGTCAAACCCAGCAGCGCGTGATCATTCAGCCGCATCTGCCGCCCCGCGACCAAGCCGATGTGAAGATTGGGTGGACGTATGCCGCGATTACGTTCCCCCTGATGTTACTGACGATGCTGGCGATGATCGCGGGCTTCGGCTGGCTCGGCAGTGTGCTCTTCCACTCGCCCGAGGGTGGTCTGCTCGCGCTTCTAGGGCCGCTTGCCTTTGTCTTTATGCTCCGCAAGATCAGCGTCGTGCGCCTAGAGCTTGATGAGCGCGGGGTGCACATCAAGCGCCTCCTCGCTCCCACGGAGACCATTGCCTGGGATCAGATCGAGGAGATTTGCCCCGTGAGCCGCAAGGAGCTGGTCACGGAGGGCTGGATCTGCTGGCCTCCTAAAGAGCAGACCTTTTCGATGACGGCACAGGGGCACTACAAAATCCGCCACAAGCGCGGCACGTTCTACTTCCCTCCCGCTGATCCACAGCACTTCGAGCGTAGTGTTGCCAGCCTGCGCTCCGCTCGCCCAGCGCCGGCACTTCCTCCGAACACCGAGGTCATCTGGCGTACACTGCCCACGGAGACCAAAACACCCGCCCCTCCGAAAGAAGAGGCAGGTGCGGCGAGCAGCGCTCCCTGGTGGAAGGGCTAGAAACTACAACAGAGACTGAATATAGTTGATTTGGCCCTC
>JAPLCP010000182.1 GCA_026392155.1 Armatimonadota bacterium
CCCCCTCCCGTTATCGGGAGGGGGGCAGGGGGGGCCATGCCGAGCTGAGTGGCGGCTCCGTACTGCATCGTGCTACTGCCCCCGCCTCCTCCGAAATCGGCGGCGGAGATGGGAGCGGGGAAAGCTCCCCCATGAATGGGGGCGGGGGGAGCTTGCGTGCGGTTGGCGGCGGCGAAGACACCGGTGCGGCTCTGGGCGACGGCTTCGAGTGCCTCGCGTAGCTCGTGGGCGCTGTAGAAGCGCCCGTTGGCGTCTTTTTGCGTGGCCCGCTGGATCACAGCTTCCAGAGCGGGTGTTGCGCCGGGCACGGGGGGCGTCGGGTCGTTGCAGATGTGGTAGGTAATGGTGACGACCGAGTCGCCGGTGAAGGGCTTGCGGCCTGCGGTCATCTCCCAGAGAAGAATTCCCAGCGAGAAAATATCGGAGCGGGCATCTATCGGAAGGCCCTTGATCTGCTCGGGCGACATGTAGCTGGGCGTCCCAAAGATCTGCCCGGCGACGGTGAGGGCGGACTCTGAGAGAATGCGGGCGATCCCAAAGTCGGTGAGCTTGACCTGGCCGCCGGGGAGAATATGCACATTGTCGGGCTTGAGATCACGGTGGACGATCCCGGCTCTATGGGCGAAGTCTAAGGCATCGGCGAGCGCGATCCCGATGCGCACGACTTCGGTGAGGGGGAGGGGGCCGTTTGCCAGGAGCTGCTGGCGGAGAGTCTGGCCCTCTAAGTACTCCATCGCAATAAAATAGCGCCCGGTGTCCTCCCCGACTTCGTGGATCGTGACGATATTGGGGTGAGAGAGCTGCCCTGCGGCGCGTGCCTCGCGGTAAAAACGCTCGATCCGATCTACCCGTGCGGCTCCGGCGGCATCGGGGGCAAGTGCCAGCTCTTTGACCGCTACCCGTCGCCCGACCTGCGGGTCTTGCGCTTCGTAGACAATGTCGTTGGAGCGCGCGATCTCCCGAACGATTTTGTAGCGTCCGAGCTGCATCTGTTTAGCCCTCCGGCTCCAAGGCAGTGACGGCTTGGACACGGAGCAAGAGAACGGTGCTATTGTCCTTACCACCCGCGTCGTTGGCCGCATCCACGATGTCGAGTGCCGCCTTCGAGAGGCTTTTCGTGCCGACAAGGGCCGCAAGTGCGTCCTCGCCCAGGTAGCCTGTCACACCATCGGTGGCAAGTAAGATCGTGTCGCCGGGAAAGAGCTTCTCGGTCAGAATATCGGCGACCATTCCGGTGCCCATCCCAACCGAGCGTGTGATCACGTTACGGTACGGCGACTGCTCGGCCTCGACTCGGGTGAGAGCACCCCGACGGACTTGCTCCTCGACCCAGGAGTGGTCTGTGGTGAGCTGGCGAATCCGCTCGCCCTCACGGAGCAAGAACGCGCGTGAGTCCCCGACATGAGCGATGGTGAGTATGTCCTCTAAGACGATGGCAACCACCATGGTCGTTCCCATGCCGTTCTTGGCGTTCATGCTGATAGCCGCCTGCGTGATGAGCGTGTTCGCATCCGCAAATGCTTGCTGGAGCGCTTCGCCAACCTCCCCGACGACAGGCTCGGCGAAGTAGGAGCGGATCACGGTCTTAAGGCCCGCCTCGGAGGCCACTTGGCCGGCACTGTGCCCGCCCATGCCATCCGCAATCGCCCAGAGCCTACCCCGTACCGCAAGGGTGGGGGCATCGTCGGGCGTGAAGAAATCGAACTTGTCTTCGTTGTTCTCTCGGACACGGCCAATATCGGTGCGAGCGGCAAACGTAAGCTCAGTATGGTGGGTGGGCCGACAGTCTGCAAGCGCCGCCCAGCCTCGGGCAAGCTCCTCGGTGTCGAACTCAGCGGTTGTCTCGTCGGCCATTTTCTCTCCTGCCACCCCGGTGGTCTAGGTCGTGTCTTGGTAGCGGAAGGCTACTGTCTGAGCTAGTTTATCGTGCCACGTCTCATGATTCCCGTCCCAGAGTGCCCAGAGAAATCCCAGACCGACGGGAAGGAGGGAAAGAAGCTGCCCCAGAGCCCGCTTGAGCGCTTGTTTCGTCTCCAAAATCGTCCCGTCGGAGTCTAAAACAATCACGCCCGCGAGCTGCTTACCAACCGTCTGACCGCTCATGGCAACCATGAGAGTGTGATAGGCCAGAAAGCCAATCGGGAGCACCAGCCAGTAGATCCAGAACTGAGGCCGCATGGCATTGGTGAGATAGCGGTAGCTTTCTGGACGCAGGGTGCCGCCCGTAAACATCGCCAGAATCACTGCAAGCACTCCCGCGAGAGCCAGAAACAGAGCAATATCCACCAGCATTGCTCCGAAGCGGGTGCCTAGTGACGCGTGTTCAATGGCCTGCTGCTCGACATGGAGGACGGGAATGACCTCGTAGTCTTGGTCGTGCTCGGGAGAGATTGCCCCTTCCGGAGCACAGCCCTCGCAGAAGATCTGCTCCCCGAGTGCGTGGGCGCAGCGCTCACACAGCAGGGAGGCGCACTGGCCACAGGTTGCCGTGGCCTCTTTGTTGGCATGGTTGACACAGGCGATCTTCCCCGCCATTGCGGGATCAATTAACTCTCGTTTACACTTAACACAGACCACTTTTTCCGTTTGATTTGCAGTACCACAGTGTCGGCAGGCTACCATTTTTTCCGCCCTCCTAGGGTTTTCCTATTTTGCCTGAGACTCTCTGGTGGCGCAAGTAGGCATTACGTTCTGCGTTGCCCGATGCTCTGTCTGCCCAGGTTTCTAGGGGACTGGCATCGTGGCCGTTTTGGGGGAAGATCAGATAGCCCCAGGCATAGCCTAGCAGAGTGAGTGGGAGATACAGCGGCCCCAGAATCCGGCCCTGCATTGCATGTACTAGCTCATGGCGGTAGATAGTATCGGAGAGCTTCTGCGAACAGATCACCACATCGCCGATACACATGCCGGAAAAATAGCGCCGCCCAAATGTCTCCGCAATCCAGCCGCCGCTTACGACAAAGACTCGATTTTCTCTATCCCAGGTGACGCTCCCACCTAGGCCAAAAAACAGCCCGATCAGGGTGTTAGGCAGCGACCACAGCGGAGCAAGAAAGAGCAAGACAGAGTGCATGGCAGAGAAGTCCTAGCTTAGATCGCAGCTTGCACCGGGCTCTTGTGGGACTTTATAGACCCCATTTTCCACTTGTGCAGGGTGGACAAAGTGGGGCTTCAGGTGCGGAATATGCTCCAGAAAGACCGGCTCTTGGCCCAGCATAATCGCGTTGAAGAGCACCAAGTGCTGGTGGAGCTGGCCCATATCCCCGACATGGGGGACGATGGGCTTGCCGAATTTCTTGGCGAGCAGGCTCACCGCCAGAAACTCACTCACCCCAGCGAGGCGTACGGCATCGGCCTGGACATAGGCAAGCGCGTCAGCTTGGAGGTAGTTCTTAAAGACAATCCGATTGGGGAAGTGCTCTCCGGAGGCGATGCGACCAGGCACAACCTCGATATTGAGCCTCTGGTGCGCCAGAAGATCATCGGGATGGGTAGGCTCCTCGATCCAGAGTGGCTTGAGTGGAGCCAGCGCTCGGCACGCGACCTCGGCTTCGAGCAGGCTCCATTTTTGGTTGGCATCGCACATCAGGCTCGCCGCGTCCCCGATGGCGTTGCGCACCAGTGTGGCGCGGCGCAGGTCACGGGCAAAATCGTCGGAGCCGACTTTCAGCTTGAGCGCCGTGAAGCCCGCCCCCAGGCTCTTTTTGATGTTCTCGCTGAGCCTTGCATCGTCGTAGCCCAGCCAGCCCGCCGAGGTATCGTAGCCTGGGTAGCCCTCGGTGAGGAGGTGCGTTTGTGTACGCGACTGGCGCAGTAGCTCCAGAGCTTGCTCTTTTGTGAGGGCATCATCGAGGTAGCTGAGGTCAAGCGTCGCCAAGAGTTCCTCGGGTGCAAGCTCCAGAAGTAGCTTCCAGAGTGGGACGCCGCGTGACTTGGCCCAGAGATCCCAGCAGGCATTGTTGATGGCGGCCAGCGCGAGCTGCACCACGCCCTTGTGCGGCCCGAGCCAGCGCAGCTGCGGGTGATCCGCGAGGTGGCGCTGGAGCGCACCGAGCTGCGCCATCAGCTCCTCAACCTCTCGCCCTAACAGCGGCTCCGCAAGCAGCTGAATCGCCTGGCAGACCAGCTCGTTGCCACCGCCCAAGGTGAACGCCAGCCCTGTGCCTGTGGTTTGAGAATCCGTATGGAGTAGCGCGGTGGCGTAGCTATAGACGGGGTTGGTGTGGAGCGAGTCCGTACCCGCACCATCTGAGAGTGGGAAGCGGGCATCACGAACCACGACCTGGGTGATCGTCACGTGCGCAGTGCCTCCAGAAACTCCCGGTTGCGCCGAGCACTTGCAGTTGTCTCCTCCCAAGTTCCCGTGCGGCAACACTCCACCATCACGGGGCCGGTGAAGTCCTCAGCGGCCAGTACCTCAAAGACACCGACAAAGTCCACGACACCCTCACCAAACTCCAGCATCACCTCGCCGCGTTGCGTCGCGCAGTCCTTGGCGCAGAACCCGCTGGTGCGTGCTGCCACCCGCCGCGCCTCGGCGATAGGGTCTTTTTCTGTGTAGTGGATGATATTGCCTGCATCGTACCAAAGCCTCACATTGGGATGCGCGATCTCATCAAAGCAGCGCTCGATCTCGTTTGCTGCTGCTGTGCACCCGCCATGAGGTTTGAAGACCACCTGAATCCCGTGCGGCTCGGCGCAAGCTGCTGCAAAGCGCGTGGCGGCGTACCAGCGAGCGAACTGCGGCTCGTGGTCGGCTCCAAAGGTCATTAAATACCGCACGCCCAGCGCCTTCGCGCGCTCTACCTGCCGCGCAAGACTCGCAAAGGCATCGCCCTCGCTGCCGCTGTGGTCCACGTGTAGGCACGCTAGATTTGCCATCAGCCCGTGCGCCGCCAGTCGCGAACCAACTGCCGCCGTGTCCATGCCATCGAGTGCCAGCGAGAGATCCGCCACCCCGCCCAAGAGCCCGACAACCGAGTAACCCGCTGCGGCGACTCCCGCCAGCGCCTCGTCAAAAGAAAACTTACCCCAAGGGCGCACAAACGCCCCGATCTGCCACGTTGCTTCCATGCCGCAACGTTCACCGAGCCGGTAGAGAGTTCCTGCTCACAAAGTAGAGGGTATGGTTTCTCTCAGGGTTATCGGCGTTGATGGTACTCTCGTGGGGAAACTGAGCGAGCCAGGGTTCATTGAGCGGGCTCTGGTGGTAGCGCAGGTTCTCCCGCTCCATCGGCCCTACCACGATGGCATCAATCCTATGCCGCTTTAGCAGAGCCTCTGCGGCAGTGCCACCGGCGTAGATCGTCCGAAGCTCTTTCTCGCGCTCCCCGTACTCCAAGCCGTGCGTCCAGAGGAAGCCCGTGTAGCCCAGAAACGTCCGACGTCCGGCGAGCTGGTGAGGGGGATTGTGGACAGGGGCCGAGAGGATCACCGCCGTGGGCTTGGTGGTCTCGGAAATCAAGGTAGCAAAGGCGAGCTGGTCAGGGTCGTAGATGCGAGACTGGACTTGGCGGCTACCCACCCGGACGATATCCAGAGCCCCCGAGCTGCATAGGAGCAAGCTCATGCCAACGGCGATAAGCCGCCCAAGCATCCCACTGCTCGCCAGACGCGCGACAACGAGGGCGACAATCGGACAGGAGGCGATGTACCAGACCGCCAGGACCTTTATACTATCCCATTCCCATGGGGCGAGCTTGATCACATTGGGAACCAGGAAGCACAGCGCAAAGGGAGCCCAGAAGCGCTTCAGGCGAGGGGGAACCAGCCCAGGAAGGGGCGCGATCAGCCCAATGGCGAGCAGGGGCAAGAAGGCCCCCGTGTTCCAGAGCCAGTACTCCACCACCCCAAACTCCCCCTTCATCCAGCCGAGGCTCCAGCCAAAGAAGTGTGTGGGATGGACTTGGCTGCCTGCTGTGGCATAGGCAAGCTGAGGGAGGGCCAGAGCAAGTGCTGGGACAAAGAAGCGCCAGGTATGCACCCGGATCTTGGGCTGCCAGAGAAGCAAGAGGGGAGCAAGCGCCAGCATCGTCATAAATGTATGGGCATGGGCGAGCGGGAGGAGCCCACAGACCACTCCGGCTAGTGTGAGGCGTCTGGGGGCATGGCTCGGAGCCCCATGGAGGGCTTCCCAGCAGAGAATCCAGACGAGTACCAGCAAGGGAGCCCCTAGGAGCATTCCCCGCATCGAGCTAAACCAGTAGACCAGGGGGTTGCCCCAGTGCAGCAAGGTGGTGTGCTCGGTGAAGTCATCGGTGAGCCTGGTGAGGGAGCCGTGGTCGTGCAGGAAGAGCGCAAAGCCAAGACCGCCGCCGCAGAACAGAAAGAGCGGCGCAAGGCAGGCAGTGAGCCGCGAGCGGGTCGCCTTTTGAGTAAAGCGGTGTAAGAGAGCGATGAGCGAGAGCGCTAAGGAGACATTTTGCACCAAGAGGGCCATGGTGAGTGAGAACCCTGAGCGGACACCGAGCGCCGCGATAAAGTCCACTAAGTAGGGGTAGGCAAGCCTGGCATCGTAGAGGAGAGGATCGCTTGGAGGGAAGTTCTCGCCGTAGGCAAAGCCCTGCAAGATGGCCAAGTGGTAGGGAAGGTCTGCCCAGGCATCCTTCGCCCCAATGTAGTAGCCGTCGGCCTGCTCATGAAAGAGTGCCTGGAAGTACCAGGTCAAGAGCAGGGCAACGATCAGTAGCAGCACGCTCTCAACAGTTAGCGGGAGGCGATGCGGGCGTCGTTGAGGAGCCGGGCGACGCCGGTAGAGCACGAGAGGGAGCACCAAAAAGAGCAGGCTGGCCGTTGCGATGACTCCCACCCTCAATCCCAGAAAGTTCGCCAAGGCGAGGCATACAAGTCCCAGAGCTGCCGAACCTGCTACGTTCCCCGCAGCCAGGCAGACCAGCCATGGCCAGCGGGGAGCAAGCAGGCGAAAGGTCAGTGTGCCACCTAGTAAGGCAGCCAGGTACGGGAGCATACTCCCATTGTTGGCAGATATCCCAGCAAAGCATAGCCAAACTGGCTGGGTACAATCCCACCATGCGAGGTTTCTTTTACGGCTGGATTGTCTTGTGGGTGGCGGCTTTGGCGATGGTGGGAACCTTACCTGGGCGCACACAAGGCCTTGGGCTGATCACGGAGCCGCTGCTCAAGGACTTTGGCTTGGAGCGCGTGGCCTATGCGGATCTCAATCTCTGGGCAACGCTGATCGGCTCGCTGTTTTGTATCGGAATTGGCTCACTCTTAGACAAGCTCGGGAGCCGGGTGGTATTGACAGCGATTGCGCTGCTCTTAGGCGCGACCGTGATTGCGATGGGAAAGTCTACCCAGGCCACGCTACTCTTTGTTTTTCTGGTTCTGATCCGTGGACTGGGCCAGAGTGCGCTCTCCGTGGTAAGCCTGGCGATGGTGGGGCAGTGGTTCAAGACCGGCTTAGCGAAGGCGATGGCGATCTATACCGTCGTGATGACCATCGGGTTTATGGCGGCGTTTCCGGGAGTTGGGGCGGTGATCGAGAAAAGCGGCTGGCGCGTCGCCTGGTCAGGGATCGGGTGGGCATTGGTGCTCATCCTCGCGCCGCTTGCTTTAGCTCTGGTCAAAAATCCCCCCTCCTCTCGGGGTCGGGAGGAGGGGCTGGGGGAGGGGCCGGGGGAGGGGGGTGGCGGGGTGACTCTCACCGAGGCGCTACGCACCCCTGCGTTCTGGGTGATGGGGCTCTCCAGCGCGCTCTACGGGCTGATCGCCTCGGGCATCGGTTTGTTTAACGAGTCCGTCTTAAAAGAGCTAGGCTTTGCCGTGAGTGTCTACCACACGACACTCGCGATCACGGCGCTGACCGGGCTGATCGGCAACTTCCTTGGTGGGTTTCTCGCCACAAAAATGCCGCTCAATCGCCTGATGGCAATCGCGATGCTGCTGCTCATGCTGGGGTTGGGGCTGCTCCCACTGGCCCGCTCACTCGGCCTCGTCATGGGAATCTCCGTACTGCTTGGCGTGGCGGGGGGCTTTGTGATGGTGCTCTTTTTCTCGTTCTGGGCGTACGCTTTTGGTCGCGCGCACCTCGGGAAGATCCAGGGTGCCGCGCAGCTCCTCACGGTTCTAGCGTCTGCGCTTGGCCCCGTGCTTCTTGCCCAAGTCTACCAGCGCACCGGCTCGTACGGGAGCATTTTCTACTTGCTCGCGGGCATTGTGGGCGTGCTTGGGGCGCTCTGTTGGGTGACTAAGACAGCCCCCAGAGAGTAGACTTATGGAATGACCACCGTTTTTGGTTCCCATGCTATAATCCCCTCATGACTCGTCAATCCCGTTTTGCCGTCACTGCACTGGTGGCTGCCTCTGTCTCAATAACTGCGCCTGCTCATGCCGCGCTCACCGTGAGTCGCTTGCGGTGTGAGTACAAGACCAACCCGCTGGCCATAGATCTCGCCAAGCCGCGCCTCTCGTGGATCGTCGAGAGCAAGGAAAAAGGCCAGAAGCAGACCGCCTACCAGATCATGGTGGGCACCGCACCGGGCAAAGCAGATCTCTGGGATACGGGGAAAGTGCTCTCCGATGAGACCATTCAGATCCCCTACGATGGCCAAGCGCTGGACAGTGGCCAGCAGGCGTTCTGGCAGGTAAAGGTGTGGGATGCGAGGGGCAAGAGCAGTGTCAGTAGCCTGGCGCACTGGACCAAGGGCCTTGGCGCGAATGACTGGAAGGCGCAGTGGATTCAGGCCGCGCTGCCCAAAGTTGCCAGTGCACTGCCGCCCATCACGCTAGAGGGGGCGAGCTGGATCTGGCTGGCGAGCGACCCGGAGAACCCGCCCGTGGGCAAGCGCAGCTTCCGTGTCCAGTTCGATGCCCCCACTGGAGCGAGCGCCCGGATCGCGCTGACGGCGGACAATAGCTATGCGGTGGCGGTGAACGGAAAGAACCTCGCCACCGCCAAGGGGAGCGACTGGAAGGTCTATAACACCTACGATCTTAAAGATTTGCTGGTGGCGGGCGCGAACACAGTGGTGGTGACGGTTACCAATGAGGGGGATGCGCCCAACCCCGCGGGGCTGATCGCCAAGCTTGTGGTCAATGGGAAAGAGTATCCAACCGGCAAGAGCTGGGAAGGCAGTGTCGCACGGCGTGCCTGGGAGCCCGTGAAGATTCTAGGGGCCGCGGGGATGGCACCCTGGGGTAAGGCGGAGCCCGGTGGCAGTGGCAATAACGCCATGACCCCACCGCCCCACTTCCGCAACACGTTTCGCGTCGAGAAGCCGGTCAAGAGAGCACTGCTCTACGCGACGGCGCTCGGGGTCTATGAGCTGGGGCTCAATGGCAAGCCTGTCAGCGACGATGTGTTTTCGCCGGGCTGGACGGAGTACAAGAAGCGCGTTCACTACCTGACCTACGACGTCACCAAGCAGCTCACCGTAGGAGCGAATGAGCTTCAGGCACAGCTCGGCGATGGCTGGTACGCGAGCTACTTGGCCTTCACCGGACGGCGGCGCTACTATGAGGGCGATCCGCGCCTCAAGCTCCAGCTCAATATCGAGTACACCGATGGCACCACGGCGACGGTGGGAACGGGGCAGGACTGGCAGTGGGCCTACGGGCAGATTCTGACTTCAGACATGCTGATGGGCGAGGAGGTGGACACGCGCAAGACGGCGACGGACTGGAAGCCGGTGCAGACGCTGACCAATCTCCCGATTGCCGTCGAGGCACACCCCGGTGAGCCGATTCGACCCGCCGCACGGATTGCCGCGATCGTGCGCACCGAGCCTAAGAAGGGGACTTTTGTCTACAATCTTGGGCAGAACCTCACCGGCTGGGCCAAGCTCACGGTCACGGGCAAGCCAGGGCAGATGGTCACGGTGCGTCACGCAGAGCGCCTGAACCCCGATGGGACGGCATATTTTACAAACCTGCGGGCGGCAAAGGCCACGGACACGTATATCTTAAAAGGCGGCACCCAGGTCCTAGAGCCCAAGTTCACGTTCCATGGCTTTCAGTATGTCGAGATCACGGGCCTCGACACCGCGCCTGCACCAAAAGATGTGGTGGGAGTTGCCGTACACTCCACGATGGCCGACACACTGACATTTGACTCGGACAACAAGCTGCTCAACAAGCTCACGGATAATATTGACTGGGGCTTCCGGGGCAACGCTCTGGATGTGCCCACCGACTGCCCCCAGCGCGATGAGCGGGCGGGCTGGACGGGCGATGCCCAAGTCTTCGCCAAGACCGCGATGCTCAACCGCGACACGGCGTCGTTTTTCACCAAGTGGCTGGTGGATCTGATTGAGGATGGCCAGGGGGCGGACGGAGCCCTCCCCGATGTCGCGCCCTACCTCTCGATGGTGGGCCGAGGCAACGCGGCGTGGGAAGATGCGGGTGTGGTTGTCACCTACCGCATGTACGAGATGTACCGGGATACACAGGCCATTCAAAAACACTGGGCTGGGCTGACCCGCTTCATGGAGCACCTGAACAAAGTCGCCCCCGACGGCATCCGTCAGGTAGGCTCCTACGGCGACTGGCTGCTTCTTGATGCGCCGCAGCAGTCCGCGGTGCATGGCACGGCGTATTATTTCTACTGCGCCAAGCTCATGGCCATTATGGCTGAGGCTATCGGCAAGCCCGAAGAAGCCAAAGCCTACCGGGTGCTGACCGAGAAAGTCAAAGCCGCCTTTAACGAGAAGTTTGTCGGGGAAGATGGCAGCGTCACCGATAAGGGCAAGGCATCGCAGACCTTCTACGCGCTGGCACTGGGCTGGGAGCTGCTCCCCAAAGAGAAACGTGCCGGAGCGCAGAAGCAGCTCGAAGGGCTACTCGCTGCCAAGAAGAACCACCTGGCGACAGGCTTTATCGGAACGCCAGTTCTGCTCTTTGCCCTCGATGGCGTGGGGCGTACCGATCTTGCCAACCAGCTTGTCCTCAACGATGACTATCCGTCGTGGCTCTACCAAGTCAAGCTTGGCTCGACCACGATGTGGGAGCGCTGGGACGGCTGGACACCGGAGAAAGGCTTCCAGAACGCCGGGATGAACAGCTTCAACCACTACTGGCTCGGCTGCGTCAGCGAGTGGCTTACGACGGGCTTGGTGGGAATTGACACCGACGGCCCCGGCTGGAAGAAGCTCACCATCAAGCCGCGCTTCAACACCGTGCTCAACCACGCCAGCGCCAGCTATGACTCGATCCGTGGCAAAGTCTCGGCAAGCTGGAAGAAAAGCGGCGGCAGCGCCACGGTCAATGTCACGATTCCTGCCAATACCACCGCCCGGCTAGAGCTCCCCGGCAAGACCGAAAATCTTAGCTCCGGAACCTACACCTTCACGGTGAAGCTGCCCTAAAGTGCTCAGGCGGCTTTTTTGTGGTTCTCGGAAGAGGTAATGAGACTGCGGCAGACGCGGTTGCGGGTCTTTTTGGCCTGATAGAGTGCCACATCGGCGGCATCGAGAAGCTCTGTGGTCTTGGTCATGTCACGGGTGCGCTCGGCGACACCAATGCTGATGGTGACACCACGGTGCTTCCACGGAGCCGCCTGAACCGCCGCACGGATACGCTCTGCTAGGCGTGCGGCCTCTTCTTCGCCGGTGTGGGGTAGGAGCACCAGAAACTCCTCACCACCGTAGCGTGAGGCAAAGTCGGAGATACGGATGCTGTGCTGGAGAAGTGCCCCAATCGTCTGGAGCACGGCATTGCCTGCCTGAGATCCAAAGCTATCGTTGTAAGCCTTGAAGTAGTCTAAGTCCATTAAAAGTATAGCAAAGGGCTCGTTGTAGCGTAGCGCACGGCTCCACTCGATATTAAATCGCTCCTCTAGGGCACGGCGATTACTCAGCCCTGTCAGCGTGTCATGCGTGGCGGTTTGCTCTAGTTGCAAGTTGGCACTCTCCAGCCGCCGATTCGCCTCCTCAAGCTGAACACTAACGGCTTCGAGCTGCTTGCTGGTAACCGTGTGCTGCTTATGGGTAGCCTGAAGCTGCTGCTCAAGCTGACGGAGCTGGCTAAAGAACTGAAGGATTAGTCCCAGGGAGATCAGGGTTCCCAGGACTGCCATCAAGAGAACATCCGCGGTTCCACTGCCACTGGCACGAGCATCTTCTTCCAGGGTGTGGGTGAGCTTCTCTGCCGCCTCGCGCATCCGTAGCGCGGTGGACAGGCTTAGCTTGCCCGGCTTAACCGTCTCCTGGTAGAACGCTTGCCAAGCAGGCTCCATGGTCTGGACAGCAAGCGGAGCGCTTTGCTTGATCTCGTTACGAATCTGGCTCATTCGTGCAAGGTCTTTTCGGAGGTCGCTTCCCGGTTTCTGGCTGAGCTGGAGATAGGAGCGCAGTGCCATTGTCTGAAGTGTGCCCGCTAGTCGTGTGGCACGGAGTGCCCGGACACTGCCTCGTGCCTCTTGCCAGGCAAAGAGCATCATCCCCGAGGGGAAAAGACAGATCAGCACCAGCACTGTCAGCAGGAGAGCCCCGTAGCGATTGGTGACGGTTGAGGGAGTGGCAAGAAAGCGGCCCAGAAGCCCCATCAGTAGCGGAAGGACATCCACCATCCAGAGCCAGGGAGTGCTTCTCTGCGCTATCCAGAGTCCCGTTGGCAGAGGGGTTCCCGACTGAAGCGCCACAAAAATCGTGGCGAGTATTGGAAAAAGTAAGCCAATGGGAAGTAGGAGGCTCGCCAAAAAGGGGCGTCCTTGAAACTTTTGTTTGGGCGAAGCATTCCTCATCAGACCTTTATTATGGGTTGTTATGGGGGTGTTATAGAGGGCATTTTGTATCAAAAAGAGAATCTGGGACCATGGAAACGATCACACTGCGCCGACTCTTGCCCTCAGAGTGGGCCGCCGAGGCGCAGCTTATTGCACTGTCTACCAATGCTTGGTACCAAACCAGCGGCAAGTCCGCGATCTTCACCGGCGATCCCCAAGACTGTGACGTGTTCTGCCAGGTCTACGAAGCGCTCGACCCAGGCTGCTGCATTGTGATGGAGGAGACCCAGACAGGGAAGCTGATAGGTTCGTGTTTCTATCATCCGGTCGTGGCATCGCTCGCCAGATGCTCGATGAGGTCATCGGGATTGCGGAGAGCGAGAAGAAGCCCCTGCGCTTGGTCTCCTCTGCGATGAACCTAGACTCCTACTCACTCTACACCCGCGCAGGCTTTGTTCCCCGGATGCTCTTTCAAGACATGTTGCTCGCCGATACCTCGCGCTTGCCTGCCCCCGATCCTCGCGTCCGTCCCGTCACTGCTGCCGATATTGCCGCTCTTGTGACGCTCGAAAAAACGCAGACGGGGCTAGATCGGGAGCGTGACTACACCTACTTTCTCGAGAATGCCTTGGGAATCTGGAGCGGCTCGGTCTGGGAAGAGAACGGTGTGATCGGTGGCTTTCTCTTTGCCGTGGCGCACCCTGCCAGCAACTTGCTCGGCCCCGGCTTTGCCCAAACCGAGGAAATCGCCGCCGCACTCATCGCTACGGAGCGCCGCAAGCACCCTGGCAACCCCGTGTTTCTCGTCCCGGCCCACTGCAAAAAACTCGTCCAGACAGTCTACGGCTGGGGAGCCCGCAACTGTGAGCTGCACGTCTTGCAGGTGCGTGGCGATTGGCAAGAGCCCGAGGGAGTTGTCTTCCCGACGTTTCTGCCAGAATAGCCTAGAGGAGCTTGGCAAGAGCGGCGAGGGCGGCGGTCTCGGTGCGCAGGGTGCGAGGCCCGAGGCTGGCCGCTGTCGCGCCTGCACCGAGAATTGCCTTCTTTTCCTGCGCCGTAAAGCCGCTTTCGGAGCCGACAAAGATGCCAAGCTCTTGCCCCCCAGCTCCCGATAACGAGGGATTGGAAGTGCCTTCGTCGAGGAGCACGAGGGGGCCTTTGGCTAAAGCGAGGGCATCTTCGAGGCTGCGGACGTAGGTGATGCTCGGCAATATACCGCGCCCGGACTGCTCGGCAGCGTTGCGGATCAGCTCTTCCCAGCGCTCCACTTTCCGGGCGATCCGCTCACGGTCTTCCATGCGAGCTTGTGCCCGCTCGCTAGGAAAGAGCACAAAACCTGCCGCGCCCAGCTCCGTGCCGTGCTGCAAGACCTGCTCGACTTTATCACCCGTTTTCGGGAACGCCTGAAAGACCCTCACGCGCAGCTCGGGCTCGGTGTTCACGGGCTCCCAGGCGCTCGTGAGCCGCGCGGAGACACGCTTCTTACCCAGGAGCTCCAGAGTGGCTAGGGCACGACGGTTCTGTCCATCGTGGAGAAGCACCGTTTCGCCGGGCTTCATGCGCAGAACATTGACAATGTGGTGGGTCTTGTCTTCGGGGAGCAACTGAAGATCGCTGTCAGAGGCATCAATAAAAAAACACTGGGGCATAAAATCCTATTATCTTGGAGCGAGCTTCATGAGAAGCGCTTCGGTGGCGAGCTGGGCATTGGCATTTCGGGCTAGGTGGCGGCGGAAGGCAAACAGTGTCTCCAGGCACTGGGCGAGCTGCTCGGGGCGGTACTTGGACGCAGCTTCGCGGGCTTGGGTGCGGCGGTCGGTGTGGAGAAGAGGCGCATCCGGGCCACGTAGCGAGAGCTGCAAGAGATCACCGTACCAGGCGGCCAGCACATCCAGCGCCCGGCCCATGTCCCCACGCGACGATTTCTCCTCCGCGTCCTCTTCGCCTTTCTTGGCTTTTGGCGGGGCGGCGAGCTTTCGCAAGTCCTCCGCAAGCCGAAACGCGGCAATGGGCGGGGAGAGGGCGACTCGGTGCGCTAAGTCTAAAAGCTGGCCGCGCTGGTCTTGAAGCTCTCCCGTCTCGGCGAGGCGAAAGGCCCTGCCCGGTGCGCCTTCGGCATAGGCCGCGAGTGTGGCCGCATCGGGGATATCTCTCGCCGTGAGGGCTTTTTGAATCGTCTCGCGTGGCACGGCGGAGAAGCGCACCACCTGGCATCGCGAGAGAACCGTGGGCAGGACGCTGGTCACGCTGGGGGCGCAGAGAATAAACTGGACATAGCGCGGGGGCTCTTCTAGGGCTTTGAGGAGCGAGTTGGCGGACTCTTCGTTAAACGTCTCTGCCCGCTCAAAGAGATAGACCCGGCGCGGGGCATTGATCGGTGCAAAGCTCAGGTTCTCCAGAGCGCCGGTCGGGTGGCCGGGGCGGTTCCAGAGCTGCCAGATACGCGTCAGCTCGCCGTCGGGGGCGATGCGCGTCAGGTCGGGGTGCTGGTTCTCCGCGATGCGCTTGTTGTGCACCGGCGTGTTGCCAAAGAGTGCCCGCACAAACGCCAGCGCCGTCGTGGTCTTGCCCACACTCTCCGGCCCCACAAACAGATATGCCTGCGGCACGGCATCACGCTCCAGTGCGGCTTTGAGTGTGGCAATCGCGGGTTCCTGGCCCAGAATCTCAGAAAAAGGCATGTCTAAGAGTTTACCCTACCAGCCCGTCTTACCTTCCAGAGTCACATCAGGCTGATTCTTGAGAGCTGATCATGGCGAAAAAACACGGGCTTGATCCCAATATCGCCTGGGCCAGCTTTGGGGCAGCGACAGCGGGATTCTCTGCGATGGGCTGGGGGAGGCGATAGAGAAGCTGCCCCGTGTGCGTCTTGAGCCCTTTGACACCGCTGCGCTTCGCTTGGAGGCGGCTCAGCTCCAGCAGCAGGCGCTCATTGAGCCGGATCGCGTGACGGCGGACTCCATCTCTCGCCGTGCCGATGCTCTGGAGCGGCGTGCAGAGGCCCACGAGCACTCGGCGCTACTCGCCAAGCGTGCCGCCGCGCTCCGTGCCGAGATTCTGGCGCAGATCGAGACGCTTCGGGAGGGGCTTGCTGGACACCAGCTCGAAGACGGTGTCGGGCCGACGGTTGCCTTTGCGGAGCTTTCTGACACGGCCCGCCGGGTGGCCCAAGAAGCCTCCGCCGCCGCCGAGGCCCGCCAGGAGCTAGCGCAGGTGCAGCGACTCGGCGGATAAATGCAGCAAGTAGCCCGTGTGCCGTGCCAGCTCAAAGGCAAACACGAGGCACCAGAAAACCGTCACCCAAGGCGGCTTGGCCCAGCAGCGCCACTCTTTCACGCCCTTTGCGGCGGCAACAATATAGCAAATCGCCGAGAGCCCCGAGAGCGCGAGCAGGGCGTACTTGCCCGTAAAGATCAGCACCAGAAAGGCGGCCTTGCAGAACGTAAACGCCCAACCCTCCCAGGCCTTTCCCGTCGGGTCTTTCATGGTTTAACCGTAAAGCGAACGCGTGAGGGGAACTGCTTGGAGTGAAAGACGGTCTGTGTCGCTTTCACAAAGTCGCTGTCGTCGGCTTTTCCGATACTCATGAACTTCTGCGGGTTGCGGTCCACTAAAGGAAACCAGCTGCTCTGAATCTGCACTTGCAGGCGGTGGCCCTTCTTAAACGTGTGACAAATATCCCCAAGCGCAAAAGTCAGCGGTGTGGGCTTGCCGGGCACAAAGGGCTCGGGCTTGCGGAAACTCTTGCGGAACTTGCCCCGAAACACATCGCCGCGCACCAGCTGCTCTGCTCCCGTCTCGGGCGAGACATCAATGACCTTTACGACCCAGTCCGCGTCCGTACCCGTCGTCGCTACGGTGAGGTCTACATCAATCGCGCCCACGGTGGTCATGTCCGCCGTGAGCGGGGCAGTGGTGTAGGTGAGCACATCGGGGCGCTTGCTCGCGAAGCGCTGGTCCTCGGCCATGTAGCGCGAGTCCCGGCGAATCCCGGGGAAATTAGTATAGGGGACAGGGCTTGCCGGATCAGAGACGTAGCGATCTGCCGGGGCTTTCTCGTTGCTCACGGGAGCTGTTGCGAGGCCTTTTCCGGGCTGGAGATAGAAGCTGCGCGTCGGCAATCCTTTCGGGGGCCAGGCCGAGAAGGCGAGCCACTGGTTCGAGCCCGTCGCAAAGACCCGCGCCTTGACTTTGGGATCGGGCGGCACTCCCTTGCCCTTGAGGTAGTGGTTGAAAAACGGCAGCTCCATCTCGTTGCGAAACTTGGCCGCCGTGTCCTGCCCAAACCTCAGGTCATGGAAACGGCTCCCATCGCCGCCCCAGCCCCCGTGCGACCACGGGCCAATCACCACGGACGCTGGGGTCTTGGGGCTCTGGGCTTGCAAGGCGCGGATCATGTGCTGCGGCCCCCAGAGATCCTCAGCATCGAAGAACCCTCCGACCACTAAGAACGCGGGCGTCAGGTTCTTAAAGTGCGGCAGAGGCGTGCGGGCTTGCCAGAAGGCATCGTAGGTATCGTGCTCGATTAAGTCGTTCCAGAAGCGAATCTTGCCCTGGAAGAAGCGCTCGTTGGCGTGTTTCAAGGCCCCGAGCTTCAGATAAAAATCGTAGGCGTTGTTGGAGCCGTAGGAGAGCTTGGGGTTGAACTCCTCCTTACTGGGGCCGTCGCGCGGCCAGTCGAAGCCGCCAAAGCACCAGGCAAAGTTATCGAGGAGCATAAACGCCCCATTGTGGTGGTCGTCATCGCCGAGGAACCAGTCGGTGACGGGGGCTTGTGGCGAGACCGCCTTGAGCGCAGGATGCGCCCGTACCGCCCCAACTGCGGCGTAGAAGCCCGGATACGAAACCCCGACCATCCCGACTTTCCCGTTGTTGCCCGCGACATTCTTCACCAGCCACTCAATCGTGTCGTAGGTATCGGAGCTCTCGTCAATTCCTTTGCCGTCTGGGCTCAGCGGGCGGACGTTCTCGTACTCGCCCTCAGACATGTACTTCCCGCGCACATCCTGAAAGACGAGAATGTAGTTTTCCTTTGCATAGCTCCCCTCAACCGGCCCAAAGTCATCGTCGCCGTAGGGCACCGAGTAGGGGGTGCGCTCCATCAGGATCGGGTGCTTCTCGCTCGTGTCTTTGGGGGCGTAGATCACGGTGTAGAGCTTGGTGCCATCCCGCATGGGAATCTGCACATCGCGCTTGGTGTAGCGCTCTGAGGTCTTAAATCTCGCTGGTGGCCGCGTCAGAGCAGGGCGCGGGGAGACAAATACCAGTGGCAAGAGCGCGAGGCAGGCAAGTCGGGACATCATACCACTATGATACCCGCCCGATTGTCCGCCGTTTTCAACCGGCGGACAATTGGCGGATCTCACTTCAGAACCGCCAGCTGTAGACCACTTGGGGCAGCGGGCTTGCGGCCTCGGTGGAAGACATTGTACTCGCAGAAGCTGACGGCCTCGCCGTTTTCGTTGAGGAGCTTGGTGCAGCACTGATCCACGCGCTTCTGGTCCCAGGTGTGGGCGTCCATGAAGGGCTTGACAACGATCCGAAACGTCCGGCGGCCCACGGCCTGGGGATCGTTGCGGAGGGGCAATAAATCCTTCACGCCGCTGTGGGCGTAGAGCGTCATTAAATCCCGAAGCGTGCGGCCTGCGCGCAGGTTCACCGTGTCGCTCCAGACGCGTTTGAGGGCACCCTCGATCAAGCCCGAGAAGCTGATCTTGTCGGAGAAGAGATCGAGATAGCGCGCCACGTCCAAGTGGCGTGGGAGGGGCGTTAAAGTGCTCCGTTTTTCGTCGAGAATCCCGTAGGTCAGGACGCAGCAGTCGGGGTGGGAGCAGGGGAGCCCCACAAAGTCCGAGAGTGACAGCGCACCGTCGGTCTGGGCCACGAGGCGCTCTAGAACCCCGGTCAGCGTGAGCCGCGAGCCGGGATCGTAGCCGTGCTCGTAGCGCCCGTTGTTCATCACGGGCTGGTAGGTAATCCCACAGATCGTCTCATGAGCCAGCGCAAACCGATAGAGCTCCCCAATCTCATCGTCGTTGACCCCCGCCTCGACCGTCGGCACGAGGTTGATAAAAAGCCCCGCATCCGTGGCGATCCGTAGCGCCTCCTGCTTGCGCGCCACCAGGTCTTTGCCGTAGAGCCGCTCATGCACCTCGGGGCGGAAGCTGCCATAGGAAAAGTACAGCTCGATCCGCTCTTTGCGGGTTTTGAGCGCCTCGACAAGCTCCTTGCTTTGGGTAAGCCGCAGGCCATTGGTATTGATCACGACGCGGTCAATGGGATACTCCAGCGCCATGTCCAGCAGCTCGATAAAGCGCGGGTGAATCGTCGGCTCCCCGCCGGAGAGCATCAGCACGTCTAAGCGGCTCTGCGTGCGAAAGAAGCTATCGAGCCGTCGCCGCGCCTCGGTGTCGTCCATCATCTCATGGCCACGGGCGTCGGCGTAGCAAGTGGGGCAGCGCAGGTTGCAGGCTTGCGTGATCTCTAGGAGCAGCACGCAGGTCGGCGGGCCATCCGCACACTCCGTCCCCGGCCCACAGCACCCACCTCCCGCGCTCCTGTCCACCGCGTAGGTGCGAAACCTAAGATACTCCGCCGCATTGCTCGCCAGCAGCGCCGTGCTCTCCCCGTGGCGTGCGCAATTCTGCCGCATCCAGATACGCCCACCGTCTTCGTAGATCGTCGCGGATACCGAGCGCAAGCAAGTCGGGCAAAGGCCGGTTGTTTCTTCCGTGAAGGGGGATGTCATCGTCCAATTGACCCAAAGCATACTAGGAGAATTCCGAGGATGACGAGCACGAGGAGGGCACCGCTGATGAGCAGGCCCATGCAGAAGTAGGGGTATTGTTGGCGGTAGCGGAAGTAGACGATAATGCTTCCGATCATACCGATCCCTGTGGCGATGGCAACGAGGCCAACCAGCACTCCGATAATGGCATCAAGCGCCGGGATCTTGGTAAACGCCTGCGACGGCAGGTCGCGTTGCAGCGCCATCCCGCACTGAGGGCAGCGGTAGTTTTGATACTGTTGCAAAGGGTTTCTCCGACACCGCGGATTGAAATCCCGGCTAGCGAAGTCAAGTCCGCCTCCGCGGACTGTAGATTCGGGAGTCCCCGACGGGGGACTTTTCTTCTGGAGCCGCGAATTTATTCGACGGCTTTGGCAAAGGGTTTCTCCTTGGCGAGCTTGTAGATAAAGAAGGCAAGGCCGACCAGACAGACCCACTGGGCCGTGGAAAGGCCCGCATGACGATCTGCCCCCGAGCGGAAGAACTCGACGGTGAAGCGGGCGGGGCAGTAGAGCACGCCTTGGAGATACCAGAGGCCGTTCTCGGCGGGCCTACGCCACTTTTCGACGAGCAGCAAGACGACAAAGATCACCGCGCAGGCGGCGGAGAGATAGAGCTGGGTGGGATGGTGCCCGGCGATGGCCCACGGGAGCGTGCACTCTCGTCCGCCACAGCATCCGCCCAGAAAGCAACCCCAGCGCCCGACGGCCTCCCCAGCCATGAGCGCGACGGCAAAGAGATCCCCCGTGGGTCGGATCAGGCCAAGGCGTTTTTTGGCGAGTATCACGGCCAAGTAGCCGCCCACAATCCCACCTAAGACGCTCTTGCCGGGGCCGCCACTGGTGGCGAGAAACTGCCCAAGGTTGGCACCAACCAGCCCCCCAACCAGCCCTGTCATGGCAATAAAGCCCATCCCCTCAGTGAGCAAGCGGCGCTTCTTGGCAAAGAGGCAGAAGGTCAGAACGCCGATAAGATAGGCAAGGCCGAAGGTCCACGAAGCCGACGTCAGGGGCGGCAGTGCAGTCAGCGGCTTCATAGCCTATTGTAGCGTATCTTGGGGCAGGTATAATGCGCCTATGAGTATTGTATTCGTAGGAACCTACACCAATGGCAACAAGAGCGATGGGGTCTATGCCTTTCGCATGGACGACGTGACGGGGGCATGGACGCGCATCCCGCAGAACATTCCCAAGATCAACAATCCCTCGTATCTGGCGGCGGATCGCAAGAACCACCGGCTCTTTGCCACGGCGGAGACCAGCGAGGGCCAGATCGCAGCGTTTCGCTATGATGCGGAGAGCGGTGCCCTGACTTTCGTGAACCAGCAGCCATCGCAAGGAGCCGACCCTTGCCATGTCTCGGTGCTCAAGTCGGGGAGCCATATCCTCGTGGCCAACTACTCCAGCGGTACGTTTGCCATGCTGCCCATCAACTCTGATGGCTCACTCCGACCCGCGACCGACACGGTTCAGGACAGTGGCAGTGGCCCTAATAAAGGCCGTCAGGAAGCGCCACACGCCCACTCGATTAACTTAGACGCGAGCAATAAACTCGCCTATGGTTGCGATCTGGGCACGGATAAGATTCAGATCTTTCGGCCCAACGCGAAAACGGGAAAGCTTGTCGCCAATGAGCCCTCGTTTGCCCCGGTGCACCCCGGCGGCGGCCCACGCCACTTTGCGTTTCATCCCAGGAAGCCTACTGTCTACTCGATCAACGAGCTCGACTGCACGGTCACGGTGTTTGCATGGGACAAAGCCTCGGGTGCACTGCGCGAGCTCCAGACCATCACCACCCTGCCCCGCCCTTTCCAAAATGGGGACTCGTGCGCGGACATTCACGTGAGCGCCGATGGGAAGTTCCTCTACGGCTCCAACCGGGGTCACGATAGCATCGCGATTTTCTCCATTGGGGCCGATGGCAAGCTGACAACCGTCGGCAATGAGTCCACGCAGGGCAAGACCCCGCGAAACTTTGCGATCGACCCGACAGGCAATTTTCTCTTTGCCGCAAACCAGAACAGCGACACCATTGTCGCCTACAAGATCGACAAAAAGACCGGCAAGCTGACTGCAACGGGCGCGAAGATCGAAGTCCCCGCACCCGTCTGCATTATCTTTGGTTAGCCGCCCGAATAAAGAGCCAGGCACGCGGCGAAGTTGGCGCGTGCATCGGCGGCGGACCAGGGAATGTCCGTGTTGTTGGTGAGCGCGTCGGCGAGGGCTTCGAGGTGGAAGAAGGGAGAGGCATCTGGCGTGTGGCGGGTCTCTTCTCCGTTTGCCGTGACAACCCAGTCGTTGCCTTCGGGGCGAATCTGGCCGTGGGTGCCGATGAAGAGCACACGGTGCGCCCCGCCGCCGGGAGCGGCGGCCCAGGTGTCTTCCAGCATCAGCGAGACTGGAGAGCCGCCTGAATCGGGCTGGAGCTTGAGGAGCGCGATTCCGTAGTCCTCTAAAGCAAGCTCGGTGTGGACGCGGTTCTCGATCAGGCCCGCACTCCAGACGACCTCGCCGCCAAAGACAAAGCGTGCCAGGTCAATGGCATAGATCGCATGATCCGTCCAAGCGCCCGTCGGGGCTTTACTGGCATCAATCCACCAGCTTGGTGCACCGCTGGGCTGGCCAGGCCAGGGCGAAGGCAGGCCGCCGTGGCCGATCTGATGGTAGGAAAGCGGCGTGCCAATCGCGCCCGACTGGATCAGCTCACGAAGCTTTAAAACGCGCGGGGTCAGGCGCTGCATTCCTTCAAACGAGCCAAAGAACTTTCCCGCCGATTTGGCAGCAGCGATGACGTCGTCTAGCGCTGCGAGAGTGGTCGCGGAGGGCTTGACTGCAACGACATGCTTTCCCGCAGCAAGGGCTTGCTTGGCAAGGGCGGGGGCATCTGCGGTGGGAGCGCAGATCGCGATGAGGTGAACGTCATCGCGAGAGAGAAGTACTGTGGGATCATCGGTGACCGTGATCATGGGGTACTTCTCACTCGCCCATGTCCGATGAAGCTCGTGCGGCGATTGAACTCCTATCAGCGCCACGCTCTCCGAATTAGTGTCAATATCACAGACGCCGTGGGCGGTGTACCAGTGGTCTAGCCCCAGTAGGGCAACTCCAAAACGCATCTCCAAAAACCTTTCTATTCTAGCTCGGATGCCGCCTCGATCATCTCCTCGACATCATCGGTGCTCATGTCATCACCCATGCCACCGGCCACTTCCTTCATGAGTCCACGAACGGACTTTAGGCTCTTATCATCCACCCGGTCTGCCATGTCCGCGAGGTTCTCCAGCGACTCATCTAAAGAGCGAATGCGGGCGAAGCGGGAGACAAGCTTACGGACATTTTGACTGCCGCACTTAGGGCACTGAATAGGGGAGGGCTGGGCAAGAACCCCAACAAGCTCGGAGAAACGCTTGGTGCTGCACTCGTTGCAGGCGAACTCATAGATAGGCATAGGGCTAACGGGTGGTAAAACTGGCCTGGAAGAAAAATCCGCGTCGCACGGGGGCAGGTGTCGGTGCGACATAGAGTGTTCCACAGTAGATCACAGGCTGCATGACACTATTGCTATTGGGCACTGCGACACAAGTCTCGGCAGGCTCGGTATTGTTGGATGCAATAGGAAACATCGAGAAGGTCGCACTGCCTGAGAGCGAATGAGCCGGCATGAGAAGATAGGCGCCCTCTGGAATGGGGGTTCCGTGACGGCTCTCACGGGTGGCAACGCGTGCGGTGGCCACACAGAGCGCGATCACGGAGAAAATGGCAGCAGTGACCGTGCGCGGGCTGACGGGCATGCTGGCGTAGTGCCGAACTGCCTCACCAACATCGGTTTGTAGCAGGCGCTCGATCTCCTCACGGGAGACACGTGCCCCCAAAGAGGCAAGAGCTTGCTTGGTCTCACGGAGCGCACGGTACTCGACCTGGCAGGCGGTGCAATGCTCCAGGTGGCTCTGCACATCCCCTTTTTCTTGGTCGCAGAGCTCAGAGTCTAAGTAGGCCGAGAGCCGTTCCCGGCAGAAGCGACACGACACCATGCTACCTCAGCGTGAACCCTTCGAGCCGCGCACGGAGCAGCTTTCGGCCACGGTGCAGGCGGGAGCGGACAGTGCCAATCGTGCAGCCGGTGAGCTTGCTAATCTCCTCGTAGGAGAGCTGCTCAATATCGGCTAGAATCACGGTTCGGCGGAAGTCTACAGGGAGAGCGGCGAGGGCGTTCTGAATCTGCTCATCGAGCTCTTCATGAAGCGTGACACGCTCAGGCTCGGTGCGGGCATCGGGAATATCGAGGTAGAGGTTGCTCTCAGAGCCGTTGGTGAGGGGGGCATCGAGGCTGGTGACCCGCATCTTGTTTTTCTTACGGACACCATCCACAAAAAGATTGGTCATGATCCGAAAGAGCCACTTCTCGAAAGGCAGGTCGCGGCGGTAGTTCTCAAAGAAACGGAAGGCACGCACGAAGGCTTCTTGCAAAAGATCCTCCGCATCGGCATGGTTGCCCGTCATCCGGTAGGCGACATGGTAGGCCTGCTTCCGGTGGCGCTGCATCAGGCGCTCAAAGACGCCCCCGCCTGCCTCGACATTTAGTACTTCGCTCTCGCCCATTTCATCTTACTCTACGCTGCAATGCCCATGCCGCGTTCCCGATTTTCACAAATTTTAAAAAAATTATCTGATCTGGTGAGTTAGACAGGGCAGCACAGGAAAAAGTTCGCTTGTGACTACGATGCCTTGCCGTTGTCGACGACATGCATGTTGGCGATCTCGATCTCCCCAACCTCTAAGCCTGCCTTGATACAGAAGTTAGCATGGGTATCGGTGTGATCTTTGGTGGTGCGGAACGGAAACTGGTACTGTCGCCACTCCGGGGTCAGGCGGACGTTTTTTTGAAGCTCTGCGGTATGAGGCGAGAGCCCCTCCTCGAAGACAACATAGACAGCCGTCTTCTTCACCGAGCGTCCCCAGAACTGAACCGTAAGATTGTGGTTGCCCTCCACGGCCTGCGGGACTTTCTTCAGAAGCTGAGCGCACCAGTATTTATTGGGGTCCACGGTGGTGACCTCAAGGTGGAGCGAGTGCTGCGAGCCTGCGGGGAGCTCAGGGCTGACCTGGAGCTTCATGGTCGCCGCTGCAGGTTTCTGGGTGGCAAGGCTCCACCCTTGCCGAGTGGGGTCAATCAGAGAGGCACCTGTCAGAGGCTTTTGGCCTGAAACGCTTACCGGAGGCTTAGCCTGTGGACTCTCGGAAGGTCCAGAGGGTTCAGGGCGGGGCGAGAGAACTTTGACGGCACCAAAAATGCCAAGGACGACCAGGGTGCCGACCACCACAAAACCACCCGGTTTTAAGATGACTTTCATGCTCTTATTATCGGTGCAATCTTAGCCGAACATAAGGGAGTATGTCACGATTTGTTTCTCTTGCAGCACTTGGTATGTTAGGCTTGGGCTGTCAGCGCCGCCCTCGCTCTCCCAAGCTGCCAAGTGTCCCCGATAAAGTCGTGGAGGAGGGAGTGCCGCTGAGCCAAGTGCCCTTCCCAAAACCGGTGTCCGTACAACCGCAAGCGCCTGTGCTAATCCCACGGCCCAAGGAGGTACGCTTCGAGTCGCTTGCCGGATTTACACTCACCCCCGAGACCCTCATCGTCCTTCCATCGGGCTTGAAACCCGAAGAGCAGCGTGCTGTTCGTGCACTTCAAGAAGGTCTTGCAAGGCGCTTGGGCAAGCCCCTCCGCCTCGCCAGCGCACCGGGGCCAAGCCAGGCGATTTGTCTTGAGCGGGCCGACTCGCAGACACCCGAGAAGCCAGAAGGGTACACGCTTACCATTCAGCCCGAGAGCATACGCGTGACCGGACGAGATGCGCGTGGGCTCTTTTGGGGCGTTCAGACACTCCTTCAGCTCCTTGGCAAGAACACGAAAAGCACGACACTGCCGCGAGTCGCCATCCGCGACTGGCCGACGCTCTCGCTTCGTGCGGTACATCTCTTTCATGGCAACCGTGCTCTCCCGTTTCACCAGAAGCTCATCCAGCGCATCTTGACACCGCTCAAGCTGAACGCCCTCTTTTTAGAAGTTGAGCAGGTGCGCTGGGACGCCGACCCGAGTGTTGCGCCCCCGTGGGCAGGCACCAGGGCTCAACTAAAAGAAGAGCTTGCCTTTGCCCGTGAGCGAAGTATCACGGTCTACCCACTGCTCCAGAGCTTGGGGCACATGGGCTGGCTCCTCGGCAAGGGCAACAACGCTCGGTTTGCTGAAGACCCCGCCACGCCCTACGCGCTCTGTCTCAATGACCCTGCGGCGGTGAAGTATCTGGAGCGCTTTGTCGCCGAGGCCGATGCGCTCTTTCAAGCTCCCGCCTTTCATGTCGGCCTGGATGAAGTGGCGATGCGGGGACGCTTTCCCTACCGCTCTCGTCCTACCGCGGCACCTGAGCTGTTCTTAAAAGGCGTACGGCACTGGCACGACTTCTTTGCTGCCCGTGGCAAGCCGATCTCGGTCTGGGCAGATATGGCGCTCCACGCTCCGGAAGTCAATCCTGCCTTTGGCACCGCCCCACGCGCCACCGATGCCGCCCAGATACGCGCTGGCATCCCGAAAGACGTGATCCTTGCGGACTGGCAGTACGGTACCCACGATGAGTTTCCGTCACTGCGACAGCTAAAAAACGCGGGATTTCAGAAGCTGATAGCCGCAAGCTGGTACCGGCCTAAGAACATCCAGACCCTCAGCCGTGCGGCAGTCCAAGTGGGAGCACAGGGGCTGATCCAGACTACCTGGTGTGGCTATGAGTCCCATGAGGATGTCTTGAAAACCCAAGAAAAGCGCCAGTTCACCGCCATGGTACTGGCCGCTGAGTACTTCTGGAATGGTGGTGGCCCCGCCCCCGAAGAGCTTCCTTTCTCCCCGGAGGCGGTCTTTGACCAGTACTGGAGTGCCTAGCGCCGATTGTCTTCGGGCTTGGCGTGGCCGACTTTCGGGCGACGGCCTCGGAGCTTGGTACTGCTGAGCGCCTCGATCACCTGGTCGGCATGAGCGGCGGGCACCTCGAAGAACGAGACACGGTCTAGGACATCAATAGTGCCGACCGACTTGGGCGGCAGGCCGGTCTCGTTAAGAATCGCCCCGACCAAGTCGGAGGGGCGTAGCTTGTCAGCGCGGCCCATGCTCACAAAGAGGCGCACCATCCCGACTTCAGGCTGCTCGCGCTGTGCGGCCCGCTCCTCGTTCATCTCTTCTTCACGGGAGTTGCCTGCGGAGGTGGCTTCCCACAGAAGCTGGAGCGCGGCGGCGGCGATATCGGCGATATCGTGGCGCTCGGTGAGCTCACTGACCACGGGGAACTGCCCCTCGAAGTTACCCGACTCTAGGCGCTCGGCGAGCTTGCTGGCGAAAACCTCACGCCGACGGGTGGCGATATCGGCGTTACTGGGAACCCGAAGCGGGGAGATCTTGGCCCCGATCTGGTGCTCAAAGCGCATCAAGTTCCGGCGGTCACGGGGCTCGATTAAGCTAAGAGCATCCCCCTCACGACCCGCACGCCCGGTCCGCCCGATGCGGTGGATGTACTGCTCGACATCCCAGGGAAGATCGAAGTTAATGACATGGGTGACCGAGTCAATGTCCAGCCCGCGCGCTGCCACATCGGTGGCGACGAGAATATCGGCATGACCTTCCTTGAACTTCTTCATCACCCGGTCACGCTCGGACTGCGCCATGTCTCCGTGGATCGGCTCCGCGGCGTAGCCCCGGACACTCAGCCCCTCGGCGAGCTCCTGGGTCTCTAGGCGCGTGCGGCAGAAGACAATCGTGGGGCCAGGGGTTTCCATGTCTAAGATACGGGCCAGCGCCTCGCGCTTCTTGCCGGGTGCGACTTCGTAGTAGACCTGTCGGACGGTGTCCACGGTGCGCTGCTTGGAGGCGATCTCCACTTTCTGGGCACCGGGCAGGAACTTCTTCACCAGCGCCGAGATCGCCGGAGGCATGGTCGCCGAGAAGAGCGCGGTCTGGCGGGTCGTGGGAAGCGCGGCAAGAATCGTCTCGATGTCCTCCACAAAACCAAAGGCCAGCATCTCATCGGCCTCATCAATGGCGCAGAACGAGACTTTCTCCAGGTTCACCGATCCACGCCGCATGTGGTCCATGAGACGCCCTGGGGTTCCCACGACAACGGCAGGGGGCTTCATCAGGGCGCGGAACTGTCGGTCAATCGGCTGGCCACCGTAGACCGGCACCACGCGCAGACCGGTTTTTCCCGCCAGCTTGTGGATCTGCTCCGCCGCCTGGATCGCCAGCTCACGGGTAGGAACGAGCACAAGGGCCTGCGTCCCCGGCGCATCCACATCAATTCGGGCAAGAAGTGGCAAGGCAAAGGCGGCTGTCTTGCCCGTGCCGGTCTGTGCCTGACCGATCAGATCCTTGCCTTCGAGGAGAACCGGAATGGCCCGTGCTTGAATGGGCGTCGGAGACTCAAAGCCCGCCACCGTAATGGCCGCTAGTAGCGCTTCCGGCAGGCCCAGCTCCGCAAAGCCCGGCAGGGGGATCTCCACAATCGGCTCAGCAGACGGCTTTGGGGCATTTGGGGCAGCAGGGGCAGAGGCTGGCTTGACGGCTCGTGGCTTGGTCACACGCGGCGCTTCGGACTCGCTGGATGCAGCAAACTCCGGCTTTGGTGCAAACTCTGGCTTTGGTTTTGCGGCAGGTTTTGGCGCAAAAGACGGCCTATCCGCGTAGGGAGGTTTGGCACCCGTGGGCTTCTTCGCCGCAGGGCGAGGAGCGGATTTCGGGGTAGTCGGCTTCGCGCCGAAGGGCAGGGATTTCTTCCCTGGCTTAGGATTGTCGTTTTTCTTCACGGAATGGTATATCTCTAATCAGAGGGAATCGCCACAAATGCCCGGCCTTGCCTCTACATCCTGCGAATCGCGGGTTGCACTTTCGCTCACGAAATACTTGGTGGCGTATAATGCTCTATGGCGACTTTCAGAGCAGAACGCGACACGGGCTATCGGGGAATCTGGTACATGAACCAGCCTGTCAAAAGCCCTCTACGCTACAAGTACAGTGGAGGCTTTGCGACCTATCCTCAGCAGCATGTCCCGATCGCGATCTATGCACCAAAAGCCCAGAAGACGTTTTTTGTGTACGGAGCGACGCCGCCGGGGAAGAATACGCTCTGGCATGCGGTGAGCTACTTCGACCATAAGACGGGCACTGTCCCGCGCCCGGCGCTCCTTCTCGACAAGAAAACCGACGATGCCCACGACAACCCGACTCTGGCTATAGATGGCGATGGCTACCTCTGGGTGTTCTCGAACTCCCATGGAACGGGGAGGCCGTCGTTTATTCATCGGAGCGTAAAGCCTTATGAGATAGATGCTTGGGAACGCATCCTTGAGACGAATTTTTCCTATGGCCAGCCCTGGTGGCTTGAGAAACACGGCTTTGTTTTTCTGCACACCCGCTACAGCAAGGGGCGGGGTTTGTTCTGCCAGACCAGCCGCGACGGGCGCACGTGGGACGAGCCACAGCCCACGGCTTTTATCGCGCAGGGGCACTATCAGATTAGCTGGCCCGACACCAAGCGCGGCGTGCTGACTACGGTCTTTGACTACCACCCCAGCCCAGGCGGCCTCAACGCCCGCACGAACCTCTATCTGATGCAGAGCCGCGACGGCGGAAAGAGCTGGGCGAGTATCTCCGGCGAGAAACTGACCCTGCCGCTCACCCAGACTCCCAACCCCGCGCTGGTCTTTGACTACCAGAAGGAGGGCAAGCTGGTCTACCTCAAGGATGTTGGCTACGATGCGGCAGGGAGAGTCATCGTGCTCTACCTAACCAGCAAGGGCTTTGAGCTGGGGCCACAGAGTGGCCCGTACCAGTGGTGGACAGCACGCTGGACCGGGACAGGCTGGGAGCGAAATGCCGTCACGGAGTCGGATCATAACTACGATCATGGCTCATTCTATATCGAAGGCGAGGGGCAGTGGCGGATGATGGCGCCCACTGGCCCCGGCCCCCAGCCGGGGACAACAGGCGGTGAGGTCTTTGTTTGGACGACGCAAAACTTTGGGCAGAGCTGGCGCAAGGAGGCATCTCTTACGCCTAGCGCCACTCGAAACCATACCTATGTGCGCCGTCCGCTCGATGCCCATCCGGGCTTCTATGCCCTCTGGGCCGATGGCGACCCACTCGACGATCTGAAAGCACCCCACTTCTCGCAGCTCTACTTTGCGACAAAGACAGGAGCTGTCTTTACTCTCCCGGAGGCAATGCCGACGGAGACGGCTTCCCCCACACCCTACAACTATGCAAAAACTTCCTGAAGGCAAGGGGCTGGCCGCACAGTTCCCCGGCGATAAAGGGATCGCCCGACATGCAGCGGTGATCTTGACAGAGGACTTTGAATCGGGTGATATTGCCTCACTGAAGATGAAGTGGTCGGATATCTCCAATAAAGCAGGCAAGCCGCTGGCACTAGAGAGTAAAGAGGGGCGACGGGCGCTCAAGATCACGGCGACTCTGGGGGAGAACAATGGAGGGCACCTCTTCACACTTCTGCCTCGCGCCACCGAGACACTCTTTGCCCAGTTTTATGTGCGCTTCGAGCCCGATGCCGACTACATCCACCATTTTGTCTGGATGGGAGGGCACAATCCCCCCGTGCGCTGGCCCAACCCACAGGCAGGAAATAAACCCAATGGCGACGATAGGCTCTCTGTGGGTATCGAGCCCTTCGGTTTCAATGGGCGCTACTCGGCCCCGGGCGCGTGGAACTTTTATACCTACTGGCACGAGATGAAAAAGAGCGCCGACAGACGCTACTGGGGCGCGGGAATCGGGCCGGACAAGCCGCTGCTGGTTCCGAAAGACCGCTGGCAGTGTGTCGAGTTCATGACCAAGCTCAACTCCACCCCCGAAAAATCCGATGGCGAGCTGGCGCTTTGGCTCGATGGCAAGCTCGTCCTGCATGTCGCACCGGGCGTGCGCCGTGGTCCATGGACGGGGCAGGGCTTCACGCTTCCTGAGTCTGGCGGCGAGCCTTTCGAGGGGTTTCGCTGGCGCACATCGGATAAGCTCAAGCTCAATAACTTCTGGCTAGAGCACTATGTTACTGAGGAAGCACTGCGGCGAAATCGTAGCCGCCTCAAGCCGACGAACTCGGTCTGGTTCGGTGATATTGTTCTGGCCACGGCGTACATCGGGCCACGCACGGGCACCCCATAAACAGAAATAAACTTTAGTGCAACTTTCTGGACTGAGGACTGTCTCAGGAAGGCAAGATGGAGTTTAGAGAAAGAAAAGTGGCCTCGAAGGGACTCGAACCCCTGACACTCGGTTCCGAAGACCGATGCTCTAATCCGCTGAGCTACGAAGCCAAACACTCCAGACCAAGCGCTGGTAAGCCAATTATATCACGACCCCGAAAAAAAATCTGGGCCTGGTACTAATTCGGGGAACTTTCTTTCTCTTACTTCGTACTACTTAGGAAATTGAGCGGGAGTAGCCGCCGATGATCGGACGAGAGTCCGGGGAGGCACATCGTATGCTGGTGATGGAAACACAAGAAGAAGTAATTGTCCTGACAAGTCAAGGACATCAACGAATCGAAGAAGAGCTGAATCGTCTGGTGACGGTGGACCGTCACGAGGTAGCGGCTCGAATCCGGGATGCAAAGGACTACGGCGAGCTCACCGAGAACGCTGAGTATGAAGCGGCCAAGAATGCTCAAGCCTTTGTTGAGGGGCGCATCATGGATCTCAAGAGCATTGTGGGACGTGCTCGGATTCTCCGTGACTCCGATATCCCGACGGATCATGTCGGGCTGGGAAGCATTGTGACAATCCAGGATAAGAACTTTGGCGACGACTGGACGGTTACTTTAGTCTCGTCCTACGAAGCGGATCCGGATCGGGATCTTCTCTCCGATGAGTCGCCGATTGGCAAAGCACTTCTGCGCAAGCATGTTGGAGAGAGCGTCGAAGTGAAGACCCCTGATGGTCTTATTGCCTACGAAGTGACATCTATTACAAAGTAGGCTTGCCGCTGAGGCCAGCTAGTATCCCCGCCTGCGATGTGGTTGGGCGGGGAGCAGGGCGCAGTCGAAACGAGGTCGCCTCTTCTGTACCCAGAGTCAGTGTTGCTTGCTGAGTCACTCCACTGCGCTGGTAGGTCAGCCGCAGAGTATCTCCAGGTTTCTGCGTGGTAAACGCCCCCCCGAGCAGCGCTTCTAGCGGCTGACCATCCACACTCAGAATCACATCGCCTGGCAGTAAACCCGCCTTGGCGGCAGGTCCTTGTGGCGTGACGATCCCGATTTTGGCTTGGCCCACTTGGGAAAGATCCCAGCCAATCCCTAAAGTCGCCGACTTGCTCACCGCCGCTTCCGCCAGAATCCCGCCGGCTGCAAGCTGCTCTATGATTTGTAGCTCGTCGGTGGAGCGAAGTGCCCGCTCAAAAAAAGACGAGAGATCGCTCTTGGCAAGCCGGGAGGCCGTTCGCTCAATCTCACCTTCGGCGTAGCCCCGACCACTCTTCTGACACTGCGCAAGGAGGTCTTTGAGGACATCTATCAGCCCGATCGTATTGGCCGTGCGCTTACGCAGCTCAATGTCTAGGAGCAGGCCTACCACCAACCCCTTATTGTAGTAAGAAAGCCCTCCGTAGCCCTCTGACTCTTCTTGGCTCTCCCAGACTTTAGAGGATGTCTCTTCCAAGGTGACCCGGTGACGTGAGGGATTACTCTGAAGCTGGGTAAGCTGCTCGGCCTGATAGCCGAGCCAGAACCGCTGTGTTCCCAGTCCCGCCATCACGGTTAATAGAGGTGCGAAGTAGTCCGTCACGCCCTCGGCAAACCAGAGATCTCTTACCCGAACCGGGCGCATGTAGTCAAATGGCCCCAGAGCCGCAGGACGGATGCGCTTAATGTTCCAGGCATGGATAAACTCATGCGCCACAATGGTGAGATTCTCCGCATCAGGCTGCCGCAAGTTCGACGGGTCTAGCCGCAGTACCGTGCTATTGAGGTGCTCTAGTCCTCCAAAAAAGCTACCCTCGCGCGAAAAGTGAAAGAAGAAGACATAGCGCTCAAACGGAGCCCCACCAAAGACCTGGATGCCCGCTTGGGCGATCTTAAAAACGCTCTCGGCCCAGCGTGCATAGCGCGTCGGATCGCCGCCGGTAAACACCACGGAGAACGGAGTACTCTGGATCGTGCGGTCTATGCGTGTGAACGTCCCCAGCTCCGCAGGCTGATCCGCGAGCGTGTCGTAGTTTGGGGCAGAGAAAGTGTGCGGCTTGCCAGCGACCGGAGTGTTCCCACTGGCCACCTGCCAGCCCTTGGGGAGCTGATAGTCAATGGTGCAAGGGGCCTCTTTGCCGTCAACAACATAAGTTAAGGCCGCCGGGCCAGGGACAAAGCCGTGCTGACGATCCAGATAGGGCTCGAAGAAGCCAAAGCCCGTATCTGAGGCTTTTAGATCGTAGGAGAACGTGACACTTGCGGCTCCCTCCGTACTCACGCGCCAGGTGTGCGCATCGCTCTGCTTTAGGGGGAGAGGCTTTTGCGTGGGGCCTGTGGCGGAGAAACCACTTAGGTTGCGCTCGTTGCCACGTAGGACATACCAGCCAGGTGTCCAGGCAGGGAGCTGAAAGGCCACTTCGGGATCGCGGAGCCCCTCGGCTTTAACGGACACTCGGTAGCGCGTTGTCGCCAGATCGGCTACTTGCACAGTGTAGGTGACATGAGCCGGGGGAGTCATGGCTTGCGGCGAGTGCGACGCGGCGTTGTGGGGGGCTCGTCGGCGAGAAAGTCACGTAGCTGACTCAGGGCACGTTTCTGGAGGCGTGAGACATGCATCTGGGAGATATCGAGCCTCTCCGCGATCTTGGCCTGGCTCAGCTCGTCGTAGAAGCGCAGGGCAATCACCTCACGCTCACGGGCTTCTAAAGTCGCGAGGGCAGTGTGCAAATCAGCAAAGCTCTCAAACTCGAACAGGAGCCGATCTATTTTCCCGACAATATCCATCAGGGTGGTGCTGTCTAGAGTCGAGCGATTATCCAGGTGACTGTCGAGGGAGATCAGGCTACTGACCTCCTGCGACTCCATTGCCAGCAGTATATGCTCCTCGCTTACACCTAAGCGTCGTGCAATCTCTTGCGGGGTTGGCGAATGACTTTGTGCCAAAGCGAGCTCCGTGCTAACTCGGCGAACCGCTTGTTGGAGCTCTTGCAGCCAGCGAGGGATCTTAATGCCGATCGCCTTATCGCGGAAGTGGCGGCGAATCTCTCCTAAGATCGTGGGGGTGGCATAGGTGGAGAAGCGTGTGCCTTGGCGCGGGTCGTAGCGATCCAGAGCATTGATCAGGCCAATATTGCCCACTTGGATCAAGTCCTCCAGGGGCTCATCTCCCCCGACGAAACGTAGGGCAATAGAGCGTACAAGTCGCTGGTGATGGAGAATTAGGGTATCCCGAAGTTGAGGGTTACGCGAGGCTACATACTCGCACAGGAGACGCTCCAGCTCGGTCATGGAACTACCCTCTCTGAACGGAAATAATTTCTGCTCAGTCTGGATCCCGAGATTTGTTGGATTTTCCAGCAGAGTGCCTGTCGTCATCTTTCGTGCCTCTATCCTACAACATAAATTGCCCTGGTAGTTTAATTTTCTATGATAAGTATTGCATACCTGCTGTGCTTACTAGGAAAGCGGCGGATGACGAAGGCCCTAATGTAGCTCCGATGAGTGTCCAGGGAAGGCTTTTGAGCCTGGATCAAGGTAGGTCTTGGCGAAGTTTGCTGCGGTCCCTGCCTCGCCCACGCCGGTCGCAATTAGCTTGAGCTTACCAACGTAGCTGCAAATATCCCCAGCAGAGTAGACTCCCAGGATATTGGTGCGCATGGTGCTGTCTACTTTAATAGTGTTCTTCTCGATCTCGAGCCCCCACTGTTTGATAGGACCAAGATTGGTTAAGAATCCCAGGTTGAGCAGGAGCGCATCACACTCCACACGCTCTTCTTCTCCCGTGCGGTTGTCAAAGATCGTGACTGCCTCAACTTTGTCCTCGCCATGAATGGCCTTCAGCTCAAAAAACGTACGAAGATCCACACTCTCTAGCTCTTGAACTTTCTGGATGGTGTCTTCGTGGGCCTTGAAGCGGTCTGAGCGGTGGATCTGAAGGCAAGAGGCTCCCTTGGGACCAAGTGCCATCGCCCAGTCGAACGCGGAGTCGCCGCCGCCGACAATCACAAGTCGCTTGTTTTCAAGAGCGGTGGGATCGGTGACAAAGTAGTGAACTCCCATGCCCTCTAGCCGATCCAGATCGGGAATGTCCATCTTACGTGGCATGAAGGCCCCGACTCCGGCGGCAATCAGAACTGTCTTACTATAGTGAACCGCGCCTTTTTCCGTCGTAAGGACGAGATGACCATCATCAGCCCTCTCTCCACCGACACGCTCCAGAGTCACGACTTTTTCATTCACACTGATTGTCGGGTTGTACTGAAGCGCCTGTTCGGCAAACTGGGCAACGAGGTCCTTGGCCAGAACACGGGGGAAGCCCCCTACATCGTAGATGTACTTTTCCGGGTAGAGAGCAGAGAGCTGACCCCCAAGCTGAGGCATGGAGTCAATAACCTTGGTGCGCATCTGGCGCAGGCCCGCATAGAAGGCACCAAAGAGACCCGTGGGGCCACCACCGATAATCGTAAAGTCGTAGAGATCCATAGCTGTCCTAATAAGAAAAACCGCGCACCCTGAGGGGATGCGCGGCTTCGCAGGACTATTCTACCACGGCTATCTTCTGTCTAGCGGCTACTTCACGCGTCTCTGGCGACGGCTAAGAGCAAGTCCGCCCAGCGCCAGCAAGGCAAGTGTCGTCGGCTCGGGCACGGAGGAACCTGTCGAACGAGAGCGATGGGGTGCCGCAACATCATTGCTATCTTGCCCCTCCAAATCATTGCTATCTTGCCCCTCCGGTAAGCCTGGATCAGGAGTAGGAACAGGGGTTGGTGTAAAGGCAATCGGATCGGGTGTTGGCTGAGCCGGACCTTCTCCCCACTGCACACGATCTGTACTATCGTCACTCGAGGTCGCTCTCGAGGTGCTAGGGGGGAAGCTTTTGAGTGCTGTCTTGGCTTTCTTACTTGCGGTTTTTACGCTCGTTGCCAGTGTTTGGGCAGATGAAGAGGAGGCCAAGGTGAGAGCCGATAGGGCGAAACTTAGGGTAATCAGAGTCAAGATGCGCTTCATTCGTGTTGAGGTTCCTTGAGATCAATATAGGAAACGCTCCTATTTACCTTTATGGAGAGCATGAATAAACTCGTAGTTTTACTTTAAAATCCGCCGCCAATTGGATTTATGGGCGTGCCGTTTCGGCGCACTTCAAAGTGTAAGTGTGGGCCTGTGGCAAGACCCGTTGCGCCGACCCGGGCGATCACTTTCCCTTGCTCGATGCTCTCTCCCTCATGGGCTAGAAGCACCGAGCAGTGGGCATAGAGTGTGGAGATGCCCCCGCCATGATCCAGCACCACCACATTGCCGTAGCCGCGCATGACTCCCGAGAAGGCCACGACTCCCGAGGCCGCAGCGACTATCGGGGTGCCTGTGCCTGCACCAAAGTCTACCCCGGCATGGAGGCGTTGGATCTTGAGAATGGGATGAAAGCGTGGACCGAAGCTTGAGACAACGCGACCCACCACGGGCTGGATCAGCTTACCCGCAAATGCCCCCGGCAGAGGCATGCCCTCTAGCGCCTGGAGTCGCTTGGCAATCTCCTGCGAGTCGGCAGCAAGCTGGGCATACTCCGCTTCAATCTCGGTGCGAGCGGCCTGCGCCTCGGCCAGCACCCCCCGGCGCTTTTGTACCAGCTGCGCCTCGGTCTCTTGTTGGCTCGCTAGCCCAAGCTCTTGCTGGCGAATCTGCTGTGCTTTCGTATCGAGAAGAACCTTCCACTTGACAACTTGCTCGCGGCCTGCCTTGATCTTAGCGATGAGCGTGGACTCGTACTTGACAATGGAGCGGACAAGCTGGGCGCGGCTGACGAGCTCACCCATGGTGTGCGCTCCTAGCAGCACGGAGGCATAGCGCACCGGGCCTTGACGGTAGTTGGAGGCCATGCGCTGCGCGAGGCTATGTTGCGTGTCTGTGAGCTGCTTCTGGGATTTTGTGAGTAGCCCCGCCACTTTTTGCTGCTCACCACGCGTCCGGCTGAGCCGTGCTTTTGTTTGTGCAAGCTTCTGGCGTGTGCTCAAGAGCTGCGCCTCGATCTGGGAAAGCTCTAGCACGATGGCATCTTCCGAGCGTTTCGCAGCAACGAGCTGTCCTTGGACTGCACTGAGCTGCTGCTGGGTGGCGGAGAGCTTGCTCTTGAGAGTTGTTTTCCGTAATTTTTTACTTTGGGGCGGCTTGCGCATCGAAGAATTGTACCGCGCGATACAATAGGGCGTGACTCGTCTTGCTTTTCTTCTCGTTGTTGCGCTGCTTCTGGCAGGCTGCCCTCGTCCTACTCCCAAAGGCACGGAGCGTCTCTCCAGCCCCGCGGCGGGCTCTGTGCGCGTGCTGGCGGTAAAAGTCAAAGAGACCCCGGAGACGCTTCACTACCAGTGGAGCCTGCTAGGGGAGCGCAACTGGACGGTTCCCAGCATCTCCGAGGGCAAGGCAAGCTTAAGTGACGTCTACAAGCTCAACGATCCCACGAAAATCGGGGGCTGCCACACCTGGCTCTGTGATGTGATCTTCACCAAAGGCTCTGGTGACGACTGGCAGTGGGAGCTGCGCCTGCGTGGCTCCAACGGTAAGACAGCTACCGAAACGGGCACGGGCTCGGGAACCCCTGAGATCCTTGTCAAAGACGACCAAGACACCAAGCTCGCTGCCGACATTTCTCTGGCAAAGCTTGGCGAGAAAACCCTGACTCTAGCCATTCCCAAGTAGCTTCGGGAAAGCGCGGCGGGCATTGGCAGTGGTCTGGGTGTCTATCGCATCGGCTGTGGTACAGCGAATCACGGCGAGGGTGTCTCGAACATGTGTGAGGCGTGCGGGCTCGTTGGGGAACTTGCCACGAAACGGCTCTGGCGAGAGATAGGGCGCATCGGTTTCAAGCAGCAAGAGCTCCGCTGGGGTTGCCTTTACGATCTCACGAAGCGCGTCGTTTTTCTTGTAGGTCACCGGGCCATCTACTCCCATAAACCAGCCGTGTTTCCAGCAAATCTCGGCGTGGCGCAGCTCTCCGGCGAAGCAGTGGATGATCAGGGGAATATCCGCCGCCTCAGCTTCTAAGAGCGCCAGACACTCGTCGTAGGCATCGCGGCAGTGGATGACCACGGGCAGCGCCACTTCTCGGGCAAGCTCTAGCTGGGCATGGAAGGCGGCGTATTGCAAGTCTCGTGGCGATAAATCCCGGTAGAAGTCCAGCCCGATCTCCCCAATGGCCAGCACGCGTGGATTGCCAGCCCAGCCATGCAGGCGCTCGGCGATCTTGCTATTCCAGTGCTTGGCATCATGCGGGTGCACCCCGACCACCGCCCAGATCCTAGCGTCTTCTTCGGCCAGCGCTACAGCCTTCTCCGACGAGGCTTCGTCAAAGCCGACCACCACAAAATCCGTGACGCCTGCCTCGGTGGCGCGTGCTAAAACACCGGGCAGGTCGCGCTCTAAAGTGTCGTTGTTAAAGTGTACGTGTGTCTCGATCATCTTGGGCATCTTACCGTAGGGCCGTGAGAAGCGCCTGCATGGCCTTGGTCTCCGGCACAGGGACGACACTCTCGATCGTTTCTGGGACTCCCTCGACACCGTAGGCTTTCGGGTCGTTGGTTGCGCCCGTCGCCTTCGGCCATGCAAGAGCACGACGTATTCAGGTAAAGTAGACCATGTCGCCGACGTTTAATATTGGAATTGAGGAAGAGTACCAGACTATAGATCCGAAGACGCGGGATCTGCGCTCGCATATCGGAACGGAACTGCTCCCTGAGGGCAAGCGCCTTCTTCAAGAGTCCGTTAAAGCCGAGATGCACCAGAGTGTGGTCGAGGTGGGGACGGGGGTCTGTAACACGGTACAAGAAGCGCGGGAGCAGCTCTTTGAGCTCCGGCAGACGATTATCCGCCTGGCGGGCAACCAGGGCCTTAAAGTCGCTGCCGCAGGCACCCATCCTTTTGCCAACTGGCGTGACCAAGAGATCTACCCAGATGTGCGCTACGACACGATTGTGGATGACTTGCAACAAGTGGCCCGTGAGAACTTAATCTTTGGGCTGCATGTCCATGTCGGCATTCCGGACAAAGAGACCCGCATTCGGATTCTCAACTCCGTGCGCTATTTTTTGCCGCATATTCTGGCGCTCTCGACCAACTCGCCGTTCTGGCTGGGCTACGACACGGGCTTTAAGAGCTACCGCTGCAAGGTCTTTGATAAGTTCCCGCGCACCAATATCCCCGATGCGTTTTCGTCGTGGTCCGAGTTTGAGGGCTACGTGGACTTGCTGATCAAGACGGGTTGTATTGATAACGCCAAGAAGATCTGGTGGGATATTCGTCCGCACCCGTTCTTTCCCACGATTGAGTTCCGGATCTGCGATGTGCCGCTGCGCCTCGACGAGACCATTGCCCTGGCGGCGCTGATGCAGGCCACGGTGGCGAAGCTCCATAAGCTCCACACGCGTAATCAAGACTACCGCCAGTACAGCCGAGCACTGCTCATGGAGAACAAGTGGCGGGCACTGCGCTATGGCATTGACGGCAAGCTGATTGACTTTGGCAAGCAGGCGGAGGTACCCTTCCGCGAGCTGATGCAGGAGTATCTAGATTTTGTGGACGATGTGGTAGACGAGGTGGGATGTCGCCGTGAGCTGGACTATGTCCAGAAAATGCTAGAGCGCGGTACGGGCGCAGATCGTCAGCTTCGGGTCTTCAAAGAGAGCGGCGGGGATCTAAAAGCCGTCGTGGACTACATGGTCGCCGAGACCCTGCTCCCCTCCGAACTTGCTCCCCTCCGAACTCTGATTGCCCTCCTAACCCCCGCCCGGCGGGGGGAAAATAAGGAAAGAAAAGTTCCTCTTGTCCCCCCCGCTGGGCGGGGGATGGGGGGGAAGAATCATGCACAATGCACTTTTATTAGATACGAAGTTTTCCCCGGAGCTAACGCCGGGCGCGGTCAATGCCGTCACGACTTGCCTGCGCATCCAGCCGGGCGAGAAAGTGACGCTGATCTGTGACATGGCCTGCCTGACCATTGGGGCGAGCCTGGCGCGAGAGCTAGAGGTGCGGGGACTGGGAGAAGCTCTGCCCACGCCCTCTGACCGACATGCCCGCCGAGGTAATCTTGGGCATGGAGAGCAGCGCCGTCTCGATCTTTGCCGTTCAAGTGCAGACCGGCGAGCTCATGAGCCGTCGGCAGATGACCGATGTGGTCAATCGGCGCGGGATGCGTCACGCTCACATGGTCAATATCACCGAGGAGATCATGTGCGAGGGGATGCGTGCTGATTTTGGCGCGGTAGACACGCTCAGCCAGCGCGTCATCGAGATCGTCCGGGCGGCAAAGACCATCCGCGGCACGACCCCCACAGGCACCGATATCACCGTCCAGCTCAGCCCGGAGTACCACTGGCTCAAGACCAGCGGCATTATCTCGCCCAAGAAGTGGGGCAATCTCCCCGGTGGCGAGATCTTTACGTCGCCCTGGGAGCTCAACGGGACGTTTGTGGTGGATGGCGTGGTGGGAGACTATCTCTGCGCCAAGTACGGGCTCCTGGGCGAGAACCCTCTGATGCTCACCATTGAGAAAAACCGTCTGACAAGTGCGCAGTGTGCTAACAAGGCGCTAGAGACCGAGTTCTGGGAGTACTGCCACACCGACGAAAACTCTGACCGGGTGGGCGAGTTTGCCATTGGTACCAATATCGGCTTAACGCGGGTGATTGGCAATATCTTGCAAGACGAAAAATTCCCCGGGATCCATATCGCTTTTGGCGATCCCTACGGCTTCCACACCGGAGCCAACTGGCAGTCTTGCACGCACATTGATGTGGTCGGGCTGCACTTTGATATCTGGGCCGATGAGCGCCCTATCATGCAAAACGGCACTTTCTTAGTGTGAAAAAACTCGCAACGATTGTGATCTAGATCACGATAAAAAGTGATCTGAATCACAGCTCTTTCTGTTTTTTCGTTGTCTAACAGGGTCAAGCATAAAAACAGGCGCATCTACCCTACAAAGAAAGGCCCGATGCGCCGGATAATCGAAGCAAGTTGTTTTGTCAGGGATAACGGTATAATCCGACAAAACCCGGTAATTTAGCGAGGAGCTTTTTATGAGTCGTTTGGTAATGGCGGGAGTGGTGAGTTCACTGGTGCTTGTGTTAGGATCAGGGAGCAACGCCTGGGCACAAGAGGATATCTCCACAGCCCGAGACTTGATCAGCAAGGGCAAGTACGCTGAAGCAGTCAAGATCTTGGATAAGCTCATCAAAGAGCGTCCTGAGGTATCATCGCTTTACTTCGATCTCGGTCGTGCACACTTTGGGGCAAAAAACCTACCCCTCGCCGAGGCTGCGTTCTCCAAAGTGATTATGGCAAAGCCACAGGCCGCAGACTCGTACTACAACCGAGGCATTGTGCGCTCGCAGCTCAACAACTACACCGGAGCCATCGCCGACTTTACCGAACTGATCAAGCTGGCTCCCAAGCCCAAGCCCAACGCACCCGATCTCGTTGTGGAGTCCTACGATAGTCGTGTGGTGGCGTATTTGCAGACCAATAAGTTCCCTGAAGCAATTGCGGATGCGACCAAAGTTTTAGAGCTAGACCCCAAGCGTGGGCTGACTCTCCTCAACCGTGGCTATGCGTATGAAAAACTGAGTCAGTTTGATAAGGCCGTCGCCGACTACAATGCGGCTGTCTTGTTGCTGACAAGCGATGCGGATAAGGCCGCAACTTATTTTTCCAAAGCCGATCTGGAGTTCCTCAAGCTCAACCAGCTTCAGCCTGCCATTGACGACTACACCAAAGGACTCGCGCTAGACAAGAGTAACACGGGCGCACTTCTCAACCGCGCTGCCTGTAACTTCCAGCTCAAGAACTTTTCCGCCGCGCTTTCCGATTACAATGCGGCGCTGGCACTCAAGCCTGGCGATGCGGAGATTACCAAGAACCGGGCTGCGGTACAGCTCCAGCTCAAGGACTACAAGTCTGCGATTGTGGACTACTCGGCGTACTTGCAGAAAGTGGGCGCATCGGCAGATTTTAATGTCTACCGACTGCGTGCTGCCAGCTACCTCAATATCGAGCCCAAGAACTACGCGGCGGCCTCGACCGATCTGAAGGCCTATCTTGCCAAGAAGGCCGATGATGCCGTGGCATGGAAAGACCTCGCTCTAGCGCAGTACAACACCATCGTCCCTCAGGGAAGCTCGATCACGAAAGCACAGGCCGCTGGGCTCAGCGATGCGATTGCCTCCGCGAGCAAGGCCACCCAGCTAGACCCCAAGCAGGCCGATGCCTTTATCATCATGGCGGACTCCTACAGCTTCCAGGAAAAGTACAAAGAGGCGGTCCCGCCCTACACCAGCTATATCGCCCTTCAGCCCGATAAACCCTTCGGTTACGAGGGGCTGGGCCGCGTCCAGTACAACCTCCAGGACTACAAAGGCGCTGCCGCCAACTTCGAGAAGTACCTTAAGTTCAAGCCCACTGACATGGAGATCAAGAAGCTCCTCGCGCTTGCCAAGGCCAGTGGCGGCGGTGCATCATCGGCAGAGAAGATCGCCGCCCTGACCGATGCGATCAATGCTGACCCAAAAGACCCCGTCGCCTACACCAACCGTGGCGTCGCCTACTTCGAAGCGCAAGACTTTGACAAGGCCATCGCGGACTTCAAAAAGGCCCTAGAGCTTAGCCCCAATCAGATGCAGTATCTCAATAACCTGGCCAGCGCTGCTGGGAAGAAGGCGGACAAGACCCAGGCGGATGTGGACTACCGCGTGGCAGTGGATGCCTACGGTCAGCTTCTGGCCAAGAGCCCCAGTAACGCCGAAGCGCTGGGGGCACAGGCGTTTCTCTACCTGAAGCTCAAGCAGTGGGACAGTGCCATGGCGAGCTACGCTAAGTACCTCGCGACCAACCCCACGGATCAGAAAGAGCTGCTCGCCGCACTGACCAATCGTGCCTACTGTGCCCTCCAGAAGCCCACCCCGGACTTTGCCTCCGCGATTGCGGACTACACCAAGATCATCGCGCTTGCCCCGACTGATCCCAAGGCCTACGAGCTGCGGGGACGAACCTACCTAGACATGAAGAACCTGGCGGCGGCGGCGGCGGACTTTGATAAGGTGCTTCAGTTATCGGGGAGCAAAGACCTGGAGATAGTCAAAAATCAGGCGGTGATCTACTTCAACCTAGGGGAGAATAAGCGCAAGGCCAATGATGCCAGCAAGGGACTCCCTGAGTTTGAGAAGGCGATCACCAACTACACCACCTATCTGACGGCCAAGCCGACGGATGCCATCGCGCTCTACGGGCGTGGTCTGGCGATCTACCGCAAGGCAAAGGCATCTACAGATGTCAAGGTCAAGCTGGCGGAGCTGAAGAAGGCAAGTGCGGACTTCGAGGCAGCCACCAAGGCCGATCCCAAGTACGCCGATGCCTGGTACTACCTGGGTCTCTCCTACGACGATTATGGTGTCGCCGATGAGCTCTCCCAGGAGGTCATGTTCCCCAAGGCGATTGCTGCCTACGAGAAGTATGTCACGCTACCCGGTGTGCCTGCGGCAGACGTGGACGCGATCAAGAAGCGCATCACACAGCTCAAAGACGCTCTGTAGGCTGTGGGTCTGTCATAAAAATGCCCAGCACGAGAACTCGTGCTGGGCATTTTCTGTCATTGTGGGTACTCTTCTACTGGATTCCCGCCGCTTTTAGTGCCTCTTCCAGCCGGTGATCGCCCTCACCCGTATTGCCCACGAGGGTTGCGACGACTTTGCCATCTTTCCCAATAACAATCGTCACCGGGATCATGGTGACACCAAACTTATTGCGAGCCACACTCTTGAACATATCGCGGCCCGCAGGGTCTAGGACAAGGGGGAAGGTAAACTGGGTTGTCTTGCGCCAATCGTTGTATTTCTCCGTTTCGTCAAAGACATTGGCAGCCAATATTGTCACATCCTCACGGCCCTTAAGTCCCTGCCATACTTTCTCTAGGTGGGGAAACGATGCGATACACGGGCCACACCATGTTGCCCAGAAGTCCAGAACAACCACTTTCTTTCCCTTGAAGTCTGCCAAGCGAATGCTGGAGCCGTCGGGAGCTTGGAACGTGGCATCAGGGGCATCGTCCCCGGCTTTGGGCAGACGTGGCGCAGGCGGGGGCTTGGGAGCCGGAACTTCGTTCGTAGGAATGATGGTCAGATTCGTACCATCGGGCGAGATGCGGGCACGGTAGATCTTATCGTCAATCTCCATCGGCTTGGCAAGATCAAACGAGCGGCTGCTAAAGTCAATCGCGCCTGTGCCTTTAAGGTCGAGAACCAGATAGACCGGAGCCGTGGGAGTAGAGATAAACACACCGTCGCTATCCGTGTCCCCGACAAGTGCCTTGATAGCCTTGCCATTGAACGTGATCTCTCCTACCATCCCTCCGTTACGCTGGGTAAAGACCCGATCTGCGCTCCCGTAGAAGTTGAGGGAGTAGGGACGGCTCGATACCTCGCCTGCCGCTGGGCCATAGGAGGCGCGTACCGAGCGCTGGACAGTCTTACCATCCCAGGTCGCCGGGGCATCGTCGGTGAGATCGCCGTTGTTGTTGTCATCCACAAAGAGCTGGCTTCCGGCGAGAACCACGTTGACCACGGAGCGGGGGCCATCACCCACCGTGATCGTTCCGTAGCGAGGAGTGGCGCTGTAGCTTGGCTCTTTGGTGATGCTCGCGGGCTTTGTCTCACTCAGAGCCATGGGTACTGGAATAGACTTCAGGCCCAGCTTTCCTTTGTAGGTCTCGGAGAAGGCCACGGGATCGAAGCTGAGCTGGGAGCGCATCGTGCCTGGAACCGTGAGAGCTGCTGCAGGAATGAACTTGGGAGCATTGGGATCACGTGGAGCGGGGGGAGGTGCATCCCCGCCCACGGTGCCAATATCCACACCTGCCTGCTTCAGGGCAGCTTCGAGTCTATGGTCGCCGGGGCTATAGCCCACGATTGCATCTACCACTTTTCCATCTTTCCCTATCACAAACGTGGTGGGGATTCCGGTGACACCAAAGACATTGCGTGAGAGCTTAGTTGCGTTATCGCGGCCCGCGGGGTCGTAGCCGTAGGGGAAGCTGTACTTGTCTTTGTTCTCCACCACCCACTTCTCGAACTTCTCACGCTCGTCCGAGGTGCAGAGCGCCAGCACCGTGGCATCCTTGCGTGTCTTGAGCTTCTTCCAGACTTCTTCTAAGTGTGGCATGGCTGCTTTACACGGGCCGCACCACGTGGCCCAGAAGTCTAAAACGACCACTTTTCCACGCATTGAGGCAAAAGTGACTTTCTTTTTCCCGCCGGGGGCATCTACCGAAAAGTTGGGGATAGAGTCTCCTGCCTTGAGCAAGGCAGGAGCGGGAGGGAGATTGGCCGAGGCAGCCGCCGCAGGCGCAGGCTGGATTTTGAGAGGCAGCGCAGGGCGCGTCTCTTGCATGAGCGCTAGGAGCGCCAGAGGGATCAGGGTTATCATAGACTTAGAGTACCTTGTTTTCTAGCAGACTACAGCGCAACATCGCTACAGTTTGTGGGAAGTGCGGTGAAGGGCCGATTGGTTCTGGACCACATGGAATTAGGAATGATCGTATTGCGGATCTTCATCCACTTGGAGTGACCATCCGCAAAGGCGTAGTTCGCCCCATCGCTATGCCGGAAAAAATGGCGGCGTGAGGCGAGCTGGGCCGTGTTGGTCTCCAGAGCGCGGGTAGCACTACAGGCTTGAAAACCATTGACATTGGCAGAGAAGTTCGACGTCCATGCCTGAGGAACAGCATCTCCCATCACAATGAGGTTGGCGGGGAAATCCAGAGCGGCGAGGGCAAGGGGAGAGTTGTTGGGGGCAAACCACAGCGGTATAGCGACGTTGTCGCTCATGGCCACGCTGCGAATCTGGTTCGCGTTGGTCTTGATGGCATCGGGACAGGCCCAGACACCTTGGTTTTTGACGTAGGGATCGAGAAGCTGGTTAAAGACCGCCAACCCCGATCCGGTAGTCCCGATGGTCAAGGGAACCAGCGTCTCGTCGTAGTCTTGAGAGTACATCATGACAGCAAGGCCGATTTGCTTGGTATTGGACAGACAAGCCGTCTGGCGTGCTTTGGCACGGGCTTGGGCAAAAACAGGAAAGAGAATGGCGGCAAGAATCGCAATGATCGCGATCACGACAAGAAGCTCGATGAGGGTGAAGAAACGACGCATGAGAACGTCTCCTTAAGAAGGGAAGTGCCCCAGGAGTTTGGGACTGTGGGCAGGATAACACAACCTTAAAAAACACGCAAGGTGACGTGTTGGTTTTTTCGTTTTGGTATAGTGTCCCTATGAAACGTGTGATTTCCCTGTCACTGGGCTCGTCTAAGCGCGATAAGACGGTCACGGCGGAGTTCTTCGGCGAGACCTTTGAGATTAGTCGTCAAGGAGTAGATGGCGACGAGAAGAAGTTTGTCGAGCGCCTCGCCGAGCTAGATGGTACGGTGGACGCGATTGGCTTTGGTGGGATGGATCGCTATCTCTGGAGCGAGGGAAAGCGCTATGAGTTCGCCGTCTCGCGAAAGCTCTTGGCAGGCGCAAAGAAGACTCCGGTTCTGGATGGCTCAGGTCTGAAGAACACGCTGGAGCGTGCCGCCGTGCAGTGGCTCCAAGCCAATAACATCGTGGACTTTGCGCACAAGAAAACGCTGATCGTCTCTGCCGTGGATCGCTTCGGCATGAGTGAGGCGCTGATCGCCTGTGGCGGTGAGATTTGCTTCGGTGATCTGATGTTTGGGCTGGATCTGCCCATTGGCATCACGAATCCCAAGGCATTTAAGCTCGTCGCACGGACGCTGCTGCCGATTGTGGTGCACCTGCCGCTCTCGATTCTCTATCCGACGGGGGAGAAGCAGAACCATATCGTCCCCAAGTGGGGCAAGTGGTACGCCTGGGCTGATGTGCTCGCGGGGGACTTTCTCTATATCCGTCGCCACATGCCAGAAGATTTAAAAGGCAAGACGGTGCTCACCAACACCACCACGGAGGAGAACCAGAGAGAGCTCAAAGAGCGCGGTGTGGCGCAGCTGATCACCACCACGCCGATTTTTGAGGGGCGCTCGTTTGGTACCAATGTGATGGAGGCGATGCTGGTTGCGATCAACGGGGGCAAAGAGATGCAGCCCGAGGAGTATCTTGCGATGCTAAAGAAACTCGACTGGAAACCCAATGTTATCACGCTTTAGGCGTTTCCTTCGCTTGCTGAGGGAAAAGAGCCGGGGGGATGGGTTCGGGATACAATACCAGTGTGAACCCCGATGCGTTTCTGGATCGCCTCCGCCAGCACCCCGACTACAAAAAACAGATCGTCCATATCGAGCATATCCCAGCGCGGCCCGCGGTCTACGGTGAGCTAGACGCGCCGCTCCCGGAGCGGCTGAGCAAGGCACTCAAGCAAAATCTCGGGGTGGAGAAGCTCTTTCGCCATCAGGCTGAGGCCATTGATCTGGTGCGCCTGGGCTTTCAGGTGATTGTCACGACGCCCACAGCGTCGGGGAAGTCGCTGTGCTACAACGCACCGGTCTTGGAGACGCTGCTGCTGGAGCCTAAGGCGCGAGCGCTGTATTTATTTCCTACGAAGGCGCTTGCCCAAGACCAGCAGAGCAAGCTCAAGAGTTTGGATCTGTGGCCGGATATCATCTCGGCCACCTACGACGGTGACACGCCCAAGGACGAGCGCCTGCCGATCCGGCGCACGGCGCGGCTCTTGGTCACCAACCCGGACATGCTCCACATGGGAATCCTGCCGCAGCACAATGGCTGGGCGACGTTCTTTCGCAACCTGCGCTACGTCGTGATTGATGAGGCCCATGTCTACCGGGGCGTTTTTGGAGCACACGTCGGAAATATCCTGCGGCGCTTGCTCCGCGTAGCGGAGCTCTACGGCGCGCGGCCTCAGATTATCGCCTGCTCCGCGACCATCGCCAACCCGGAGGAGCTCTTTACCAAGCTGACGGGCCTGCAAGCCGAAGTCGTCTCGGCGGAGAGCGGGGGAGCGCCGACGGGCAAGCGGCGCTTTGTCTTCTGGAACCCGCCGGTGATGGACGCCGCCACGGGCTCGCGGCGCTCGACCAACGCGGAGGTGACCCATGTCTTTACCGAGCTGCTCGAAGACGATGTGCGGACACTGGCCTTCACGCGCTCCCGCAAGACCGCCGAGCTGCTGCTGACCTACGCCCGCCGCGCCCTGGAGGGAAAGCCCCAGCAAGATAAAGTCATGAGCTACCGCGCGGGCTACACCCCCGAGCAGCGGCGGGAGATCGAGCGCAAGCTCTTTACGGGTGAGCTGACCGGCGTGACCGCGACCAACGCGCTGGAGCTGGGGGTGGATATCGGCGGAATGGACGCCGTGGTGATGACGGGCTACCCTGGCACGGTAGCGAGCACCTGGCAGCAAGCCGGTCGTGCCGGTCGCCGTCAAGGGGAGTCTCTCGCTGTGCTGGTTGCCGCCGACAACCCGCTGGATCAGTTTCTGATGCGCCAGCCCGACTACTTCTTCGAGCGCCCCGCCGAGCACGCCGCGCTTGATCCGACCAATAAGCACATCCTCGGGGGGCACCTGCTCTGTGCCGCCTACGAAGCGCCGCTCACCGATGAAGACGCGGACTTGTTTGGCGGGGAGCGTGCCCGCTGGGTGGCGCATCGCTTGGTGGAAGAGGGGGCTCTGGCGGCCCGTGGCGAGCGCCTGCACTACGCCGGTTCGGAGTACCCCGCAACCCTCATCAATATCCGCTCCGCGTCGGCGAACCAGTATATTATTGAGGAGAACGGCAAGACCCTGGGGACCGTCGAGGAGGCGAAAGCCTACGAGACCATCCACCCCGGCGCGATCTACCTGCACATGGGTGAGAGCTACGTGGTCGAGGAGCTGGACACGATCAGCCGCCGCGCCACGGTGCGCCGCGCCGCCGCCAGCTACTTCACCGAGCCCAAGACCGACTCGCACATCGAGATTATCGCCACGGGCGGCAGTAAAGAGTTTGGCGATACCGTCGCCTACTTCGGCGAGGTGCGCGTCACGAGCTGGGTGACCGGCTTTCGGCAGAAGCAGCTCTTCTCCGATGAAGTGCTCGGCCTCTACGACCTTGATCTCCCTGAACAAACTTTCGAGACGGAGGCGGTCTGGTACCCGCTGCCGCAGTACCTAGTCGAAGAGCTGGCTACTGCGGGCTTGGACCTCGCGGGCGGTGTTCATGCGGTCGAGCACGCCAGCATCGGCCTGCTCCCGCTCTTTGCCCTCTGTGATCGCAACGACATCGGCGGCGTCTCCACTGCGCACCATCCCCAGGTCGGCGCCCCGACGATCTTTGTCCACGACGCCCACCCCGGCGGGGTCGGGATCGCCGAGACAGGCTTTCGCATTATCGAGCAGTGGCTCACCGCGACCCTCACCCTGATCGAAGAGTGCCCCTGCGACGATGGTTGCCCGAGCTGCATCCAGAGCCCCAAGTGCGGCAACAACAACGAGCCCCTCGACAAAAAAGCCGCCGCGCTGATTCTAAGGCGCTTGCTGCACGGTGAAAACCCGCCGATTGAAAGCGGCGTGTAGAGGTGCAAGCGCCAAAAAGTCGCTCCGCGACTGCCGGTTCCCCTTCGCTTGCCGAGGGGGTTAGGGGGTGTTAGTCGCGGAGCGACTTCTCAGCCGAGGGACGAGGCTTTTAGACGCAGGCGGTCGGTTAGGATGAGGATGCGGCCCCCTTTGACCGCTTCGAAGTAGCAGCTGTATTTCTCCGACTCGCCGCGAAAGCGATTTGTGAGAGTTATGGTCCAGGTATTGGTGGTGTACTTGCCTTGGTAGACCTGGCGGGAGAATTTCTGGCTTCCCACCACGCCCGACGCACCCGAGTGGTCGCTCTGGTAGGTGCTTCCGGGTTTAAACGTAAAGAGGTCAGCAGTCGAGGTTGCGGTGGCGCCGGCATAGCCGCCCCCATTGACATAGTAATAGCTCAGGGAGGCGTAGTCGCGGGTGGCCCATTTCCCCACCAGATCGCTCGCACCCACGGCGAAGCGGTTCTTTCCCTGCATGCTGACAAGCTTGTCCCAGCCGAACTCATCGTTGTGGTAGGCCCCGAACGCTTTCTCAAACTCGGCCTTGCTACTGGTGACAAACTCGATGTAGCGGCCGTTGCCCTTGGAGAAATGCTTCTTAAAGAGTACTACGTGCACGGTTTTTCCCGTGGCTTTCTCTTGAGCGTCCGCCTCGGCGAAGGCAATGGACTCGAAGCTCTGGATGGGCTTGAGCTCAAAATTGCGGATATTGCTGTACCGGGGCGCCACCAGGAGGTTCCAGGCGTTCTGCAGCCCGGCGCGTAGCACGGAGTTGTAGGCATCCGCTTTGGGGTTGGGGTAGTGGACCAGAGCGCTAAGATTCCCTTTTTTCACCATGACCCCGTCTGGCTGCTCCGTCGCGGTCCAGCCATCATCGAAGTTCGTGGTCATAAACTGAAACTTTCCCGACGGCGCGGGCACTGCGGGCTGCGCTACTTTATCGTCTGCCGCTACCTTCGCTAGGTGAAAGGCTTTTATAAACGCGGAGATCTCGGGCTCGTACGCATCGGTATCGGTGAGGATAAGAAGTCTGACGAGCTTGTCGTTGCTTGTGCCCGTGAGCAACAGTGCCACGCCTTTTTTACTTTTTGCATCGTAAGACGCGATGCCCGTTTCGAGAGTCCAGCCATTTTCCTTAGCGGTCGGCTGCATCTCCAGTTTGCCGGCTGAGGGAACGGTCGCTTTCACCATCGTGTCCCAAGACGACGTAAAGTTCGCTCTGGAGTCCGCTCCTGCTGGCACCGCCTTGAATACCACGATCGCGCAGGTACCCTTCGGGCCGCTCACGCTCAGCTGAATGGCGGATCCGACAGGCTTGCTCTGCCAGCCTTTCGGAATCGTGTAGGTTGCGACATCGAGAGTCTCTGTTTTCTGAGCATAGGCACTCGAATACAGAAAAGAAACGCAGCAAAGCCCCAGAAAGAGTTGTTTCATCGGTTTTTCCTAATGCAACGAATCGCACCCTATGCCTCGCGACGAGGTGATATATTCGTTCTGTGTCCAACGTGAGTATACCCTGAAGTTTGTCTACCGCATCTGGATTGAGAATCGGATTGGGCATCAGCTCTCTGAGACAAATAAGCCGTTGACTCGAAGGTGAAAATCAATCATCGGACTAAGAAAATCCGTCATCGGAGAGAAAAAATCAGTCGTTGGGAACTAAAAATCAGTCATCGGTGGTATAAAAACAGAGGTTGAGGAGATCAAATCAATGGATGAAACAAGAAAAACAAGCCGCGAACCGGGCGCGCTGAACTATACACAGGTCGGCCCGAGGAATCACCGACGAGACCCTCGATGCGCTGGATCTTGCCGTGAGCGAAGGCAAAAAAGAGCAGGCGATTGCGGTGGAGAACGATACCGGCCAGCGGGTCTCGACTCAAGAGGAGAAGCTTGCCCGAAAAGAGCTGCTCACAGCACTGCGCGAGGTGCAGACCGCCGCGCGGCAGAAGTGGACACGTAGCCAGCCTGCGGCGCTCAAGGACTACTACATCGGGGAGAACCTTCCCAACATGAGCCGTGCGACGCTGGTGCAGGTGACCGAGGGGATTCTCTTGCGCCTCTCGACACAGACCCTGCCGGGAATCACGCCAGAGACCGTTGCGGCGCTGGCGGCCAAGCGCGATGCCTATGTCGAGGCCAACAAGAACCAGCTTGGGTTTATCGCTGGAGCGAAAGCGCGCCGTGCCGCTGCTTTAGAGCACCTCAAGACTGCCACAGACTTGCGGATCGAGGTTCAGTTCGCCGCCGATGCCACCTACCCCTTCGACAACCCCCGGAGTGCTGCCGCCCGCACCGAGTTCGCCCTCCCCGAAGATCGCCGCTTCGTCACGCGATAGGCCCTACGTCCCACAAAACGTCTTATAGCCACACGCGCTGGCCGGAGCAGGCTCATGGTACTTCGACGGGGCAGAATCGTATGCGTAGGGCTGAGCCAAGACTTCCTGCAGAGCATTCAGCGGCGCGAGATCATTGTCGCTTTCTGCGGCGGCAAGCGCTTCCTCGACCAGATGGTTTCTCGGAATCACAGCGGGGTTGACCGAGCGCATGAGAGCGAGGGACTCAGACTCCGAGAGAGCATCGCGTGTGCAGCGCTCTTTCCAGCGGGCGTGCCAGGCAGCAAACTCTGCGTCTTTGCCTTCGGGATCATTTAGCGTGCGGAAAGTATTGGTGTAGTCCGCCTCGGTCTGCTGCATCCAGGTGAGCAGGGCTTCGATTCGCTCGGAGTCGCCCTCTTCTGCGCTCTGGAGCCCGAGCTTCTGGCGCATCATCCTCAGCCAGGCAGCCTCGTAGAGCTCCGGGAAGGTATTCAGCGCCGCGACCGCCACTGCGACGGCAGCTTCTTCGTTATCACTTAGTAGCGGCAGGAGCGACTCGGCAAAGCGCGTGAGGTTCCAGTGGGCCATCGCGGGCTGGTTGCCAAAGGCGTAGCGCCCCTCCGTATCAATGGAGCTAAAGACCGTGCCAGGATGATACGTGTCCAGAAAGGCGCAGGGGCCGTAGTCAATCGTCTCCCCCGAGAGCGCCATATTGTCGGTGTTCATGACGCCATGGATGAACCCTACTCGCTGCCAGTCCACGATAAGCTGTGCCTGTCGAGCGATCACGGCACGGAGAAACGCAGCGTATTTTTCGTCAATGTCTACTAGCTCCGGGTAGTGCCGCGCGATCGTATAGTCGGCGAGCAGGCGCAGGTTTTCGTCGTCGCGGCGGGCGGCAGCGTACTGGAATGTCCCGACACGGAGGTGGCTGGCGGCGACGCGAGTGAGAACCGCGCCAGGACGGAGGGTTTCCCGAAAGACCTGCTCGCCCGTTGTGACCACCGCAAGGCTGCGGGTCGTGGGGATGCCCAGCGCCTGCATCGCCTCACTAATCACATACTCGCGGAGCATTGGCCCCAGCACGGCGAGGCCATCGCCGCGCCGGGAGTAGGGGGTGCGCCCCGAGCCCTTCAGCTGAATGTCGAAGCGTGTACCATCGGGCGTGACGTGCTCACCCAGCAAGATCGCCCGCCCATCGCCGAGGATGTTGAAACCACCGAACTGATGCCCCGCGTAGGCTTGCGCAATCGGCTCCGCGCCCTCAGGAATCGCCTGCCCTGCAAAGAGCGCGGCTAAGTCGCCATCAAAGTCTAGCCCGAGCGCCTCAGCGAGCTGCTGGTTGAAGAGCACAAGCCGAGGAGCGCGGGCGGCTTCCGGTAAGGCTTTTGAAAAGAAAGCCTCAGGGAGGCGGGCGTAGGTGTTGTCAAACTGCCAAGAGCGGGAGGTCATGCCTCCGAGTGTACCCGCTTCTGGGCATAGACACGCTCCGCCGGAACGGTCACCCGCTCGCGCTCAGGGAAGCGCAGGGCTGCGAGAAAGCCTCCGAAGACGCAGCCGCCGTCGAGGTTGACCGTGTTATTGACAAACACTATCTCATCTTGCGGCGTGTGGCCGTAGCAGATCAGTGGCCCATCGTCTCCATTCTCGCGCTCGGCAGCCCAGTCGTGGCGGATCGGCATGCCATCGGGCGCAAAGCCACGGACATCGCCAAAGCGGGTGAAGCGCGTGATAAAGTCCGAGCTTTGCCCGAGCATGTCGTCGCGAATCCCGGCGTGGGCCACCGCCAGCTTGCCGTCGGCGAGCACCAAGTGCACGGGCTGCGGCGCAAGATAGGCAAGAACATCAAGGGTCAGGCGCTCGCGCTCTTTCTCAGGCATTCCCAGAAGCTGCTCCTCAGTGAGATCTAGGCCATGGGTGCGCTGGACTTTCCCACCTTGGAGCATCCGAAAGAGCTTGTCGTCGTGGTTGCCCGGCACGAACAAGGCTTTATCGCGTGCCACCAAGTCGCAGACAAAACGCAAGACGCCGGGAGAGTCCGGGCCACGGTCGGCCAGATCGCCCACGAAGACGGGGACGCGGCCCTCGGGGTGCGTGCTCTCGGTGCGGTCGTAGCCCAGCTTTTCCAGAAGCGTTTTTAGCTCGCCCAGGCAGCCGTGCACATCCCCGATCACATCGAACGCGGGAGCGGTGAGGGCACCGGGCGTGGTCTGAACCGTGGCCGTGTCCATCTGCTCTGGTGTCAGAAGGTGAACGCCACTGAGACGCGTGTCTTTGGGAAGCTCGCGAAGCGCCTGCTCCAGCGCCGCACGGTGGCGCGTGACGACGCGTTCACCGACACTGCGCTCGGTGCGCTGGGCATCGCGGCGAATGGCTTCATCGAGCGGGACATCGAAGGCAACGATCTGCAAGGGGACGCGAGCGGTGTGGGCAAGCTCGATCAACCGATCCCGAGCGCCCGGCTTGAGCGCCGTCGAATCCGCCACGGTCAGCCGCCGGTTCTTCAGACGTAGCGCGATCCACTGGTGAAAGAGCGCAAATGCATCCTCATTGGCACTCTGCGACGCGGCATCATCCACCACCATCTCGCGGCACTGGTCGCTGGAGACAATCTGCGAGGCGAGAAAGTGCTTTTTTGCCCAGGTGGACTTGCCGGAGCCCGATGCGCCAACCAGAACAATCAAACAGACAGGGGGAAAGCTCAAAATCATCGTGTAGATTGTATCGTTTGAGCGGAGCGTGGTGGTAAAATCCCGCCCGTTGGAGTCCCGCCCGTTGTAGGGGCGGGACTCCAACGTCGGGACTCACACCCACTCAATTGTGGCGTCGGGGAGGGTATGACTTAGCTCATCGCAGATATCTTGTTGCTTGACATCCGGGCGCATGCGGAGTGTCACTTGTAATACCCGCTGCCCATCGGGCATGTCCTCGGTCTCGAAGGCGGCGATGGTGGCTCCTGCCTCCGTGATCGCGGTGAGAGCGGTGGCGACCGCACCTTTATGGCGGGTGATCGTGATGGCAAGGGTGAGCTGGTTCTCGTGCTTGTGGATCAGGTTCTCCGACCAGCGCCCTACGGTGAGGGTGAAAAGGACGAGTAGGGTCGCAAAGGCCGCCGAGGCTGCGTAGAGCCCGCCCGCGCCGCAGGAAATTCCAATCGCCGCCACAATCCAGATGGAGGCGGCTGTCGTGAGGCCACGCACCGAGAGTCCGCGCCGCAAGATCACACCGGCTCCGAGAAAACCAATGCCCGTCACCACTTGCGCGGCAATTCGCCCCGGATCGCCCGTTGCAAAGTGAATCCGGGTCAGCAAGCACGCGCCAAGACAGACCAGCACATGGGTGCGCAGCCCCGCCGAGTGGTTTGTCGCCTCACGCTGTGCCCCCACAAAGCCCCCCAGAAGTGAGGCCAGAACCAGATAGCCCGCCTCCGTATAGAACGCCATTGTAGACGGCTGCTGCAAAAAATCCCACAGAGGACGCAGAGTCATGCGGGGATTATACCGTCTGTCACAGATTCCCCAAAAGAGCCTGACACGCGGCGCACTCTACTACCTGGAGCTCAACACGGAGAGCGACCGCTGGCGCACCATCTTCCGTGTGATGCAGCGAGTCGCAAGCTATACTGGAGCCATGCTTGCGCTGGCGAAACTTTACACGACCATTGCCTATTTCTATCCCGGTGCGACGGAGCGCTGGCGGGAGGCGACTGAGAAGCTCCTCCCCGGATTGCTCACACAGCCCACGCCCGAGAGGCTAGGCGAGTGGCTGGCGGCCCTAGGGGACTCGGAGAGCCGAGTGCTGGTGGAGGAGAGCCGCCGGGCGGAGATCGTGCCTGGCTACAGTGGCACCACCCGTGAAGGCTTGCCGCTGCTGACCCTCCCCGATGCAGCGTTCTTGCGAGAGCCGCAGGGGGAGCAGCTACTGGCAGGATTTCTGAGCGATGCCTCGCGTGCTCGTGGAGCAATTCTGGATCTCACGGCGACTCAAGCTGCGGGGCGTGTTGCCACGGAGCGCTTTGCCACTCTGACGGAGGCAATTGCGGAGCCTGCGCTCTGGCAGCGGGCGCACTATGGGAAAGTCCCGGAAGCGGAGAGCGCGACAGGCGGATTTCGCACGGGCTGGCTAGAGCGCGATGCCCAGCTCAGTCTCCGGCGCTGGCCACCCACCGCGTTTCTGGTCACACGTCACACATCGCTTCCTCCGTTTGCCCTGGCATTGGTTCAGCTTGGACGCGGCGCTGTCTTTTTTGTGGGGGAAGGAGAGCTACCTGAAATTCCGCTAACCGTGACATGGGCTCTCGATGCCAAAAGCTCTGTTCGTGTGCGCACGGGCCTGACGGCACAGCCGATCCCTGGCCGCTACTCAGACACGGTCGCGGCTCTGAGTGCAGCGCGGGAGTGGGGGCAAAAGCCTGCCGCACAGGCCCTGCGTGCGCCTGAGCTAGCCTCCTATAAACTTCCTCCCCCGCCACAAACACGGCTCCACGCGGCGCTTCGGCTCTGGGGGACTCTCTGGCTTCTCCACCCCGAGCGTGAGAAGCTTCGCCCGGAGCTGGAGCGCGCCCTACCAGGATTTCTTGGCGAAGTGCGTGCTGCCACAACCGCTCTGGCGTTTCATAAAGCGGTGCGCAAGCTCCTACGACGAACGGGCGATGGTCACGCTGTCACGTTAACTCCCTTAGATGGCTTGCTCTTTGGAAGTGCTGCCGCTGCGGTGCGGCTCCAGATGGTTGAAGGGAAATCCACTATTGTCGCGCTCCGTCACCCAGCGGCAGAGGCGGGGGGAGCGAGAGTGGGGGACGTGATCGCGGCAGTGGATGGTGCACGGATTGCAGCGCGTCGGGCACAGCTTGATCCCTTTCTGGCGGCAGGAACCCCGCAGGCGCGGGAGAACTACCTGAGCAACCGGCTGCTGGCGGGTGACGAAGGCAGTATCGCGCGCTTGCGTCTGGAAGGGGGCAAGACCGCCGCCGTTCCCCGCCTGCAAACCGCAAGCAAAGAGCGGGGGGGCGATCCGGTTCGGCTGCTCGCCGGTGGCGCGGTCTACGCCGATCTCGACCGGCTGATCGTCGCAGATATCGAGCCACTCTTTGCACGCTTTGGTAATGCTCCCACGCTCATCTTCGACCTACGTGGCTACGTCGACGATGGCGTGGCGTGGGAGCTGGCTCCGCATCTGGCACGAGTGGATCGAGCCGTCGCGGTGAAGTTTATTCGGCCCGTGGCGCTACCGCCCGAGGGGGATGCGCTTTTGGGAAGGGGGCTGGAAGAGGTTTTCTATCAGCATCTTCCGACGCGGGGGCGACGTACGCCCTATACAGGAAAGCTTATCGTGCTGGTGGACGAGCGCACGCAGAGCCAGTCGGAGCACACGGCGCTGTTTCTGATTGCCTGTGGGGCGCTTCTTATTGGCTCTCCCACGGCAGGAGCTGTCGGCGATGTTACCAACCTGATCCTCTCCGATGGTATCGTCGTGCGTTTCTCCGGGCAGGACGTGCGCTTTCCTGAGGGGCGGAAAGTGGCAGGAGTGGGAATCATGCCCCAAAAGCTCGTGCGGCCCACCCGGAGAGGTCTCCAGGCAGGCCGCGACGAAGTGCTAGAAGCTGCGCTAAAGGCTACTCTTTAACACGTGTCATGGGCTGACCTTGTCCAATGGTGAGGGTCTCTCCCTCCAGCTTAAAGGTCTCCGAGGCTTTTCGCTTATCGGCGGGGATCATGGTTAAGATCGCGGGAGGATTTCCCGTGGTCAGGTTGGTGCTGAGCTTATCGCCCTCCACTGCCCAGGTACCACTCAGGGTAACCTGGCCAACAACGGGTGCCGTTGCGGAGACCGTCATCTGGCCACCATCCTTGAACTCAAAGGTGGCTGGGATATTGTTGTAGTTCCCCGACCACTTGCCCACAGGCGTGGGTTTCTTACAGCCCACCGTGAGAATAAGGGCAGGTACGACAAGCATCGCTACTAAGTAGTTTCCGAGTTTCATAGACTTCTCTCCTAGCCGCCTGTGGCGACTTTGACAAGGGTAGGACGGAGCACTTTATTGCCTAGCATGTAGCCACGCTGTAGCTCCTCAACAATCGTGTTTTCGGGCTGGTCACTCTCTTCAGTGCTGAGAATTGCATCGTGTAAGTTTGGGTCGAAGGGAGTGCCGGGGCCGCCTGAGATCACCTGAACGCCCTCGCTTACCATTGCCTCACCAAACTGTTTGTAGACGGCATTGACTCCCATCACGAGTTTTTCGTAGTCCTTGGTCTGCGAGGCGGCGATTAGGGCGCGCTCAAAGTTATCTAGGATGGGCAGAAGCTTGGTAATGGTCTCTTCGATCAGGTAGGCTTTAAGCCCCTCACGTTCTTCTTCCGTGCGGCGCTTCAGGTTTTGGAAATCGGCACGGGCACGCAAAAAATCGGTGCGGGCAGCTTCCAACTCACCTGTCAGGCTCTCCACCTGAGCTTGCAGAGTGGGAACATCTTGGGTCATCGTTGCCGTGGCGCTGTCGGCATCAAACTCTTCCCCGGAGGTCGGGGTGGCGCTATCATCTGTCATGGCGTCTCCGTCAGAATTTTTGCCTCGTTTAAAACGGGAAAACACAGTCCCTAGTTTACCGTATTTTTTTCGCGTTTTTTTGCCTCAGCAGATAGAGCAGAAACGAGCCCAGCCCCGCGAACTTATAGCCGGGGTCCATGTAGTGCTCAATCACCAAAAGTGCCGCCAGCCGCACCGATGGAAACTCCACCAGGATGCCGGTTACCGCCGCGCATCCCGCCAGTAAAAACAGTCCGGCCTTGAGATACATCAACCGAGGATCTTTTAAATCGCCCATACACAAGAGACGTGGCAAAGTGCTTTTTCGGTGCGGTGAGTGCCCCTATAATCCCTATCACGAGATTTGTGACCGAGGGTAATTTTTTCTTCATGATTGTAGGGCAAACTAGAGAGCAGAGAGGTTTGGAACCATGAAACGACAGTTTTTAGCAGTAACGGCACTGGCGCTCTGCGGCGCGGTGGCCTTTGCTCAAGGTGGCTTTGGCGGTCGCGGTGGCGGCGAGCGACGTGACGGTGGTTTTGGTGGCGGACGTGGCGGTGGGATGATGCGCATGAACCCACTGATGAAGGCGCTCGACAAAGATGGCAATGGCGAGCTCTCGGCAGCGGAGATTGCGGGTGCGGCGGCGGCTCTCAAGTCGCTTGATAAGAATAAAGATGGCAAGCTGACCGAGGACGAGCTCCGCCCCCCGATGCCTCCAGGTGGCTTTGGCGGCCCTGGTGGTGAGCGTGGTGAGCGCGGTGAGCGCGGTGAGCACGGTGGGCCCGGCGGAATGATGGGTGGGCCACCCGATCCCTCGCAGATGGTGAGCATGCTCATGGCCAACGATAAGAACAAAGATGGCAAGCTCAGTAAAGACGAGCTTCCCGAGCGAATGCAGGGGATCATGGCCCGCGCCGATACCAATAAGGACGGCAAGCTGACCCGCGACGAGCTGACGAAGTTCGCCTCCAGTATGGGGGGGCCTGGCGGTCCTGGTGGCCCTCCTCGCTAAGCTAAAGCGGGCCAGCGCTCGTTCCTGGACGTTTCACTACGAACAGATCCTGGGAACGTCGCTGGCCCTCCGTTTCCGCGCCTCGTCGCAGGCCGTGGCAAGGCAGGCGGAGCACGTGGCATTGGCAGAGATTCAGCGCCTGGCGAAGATCTTTAGCAGCTACGATCCTGCGAGCGAGCTGCGGCGCTGGCAGGGAACCACCCTGCTCTCGTCCGAGCTTGCCGAGCTCTTGCTCGACAGTGAACGCTGGGTGGAGACAACCCGTGGGGCGTTCCATCCGGGCGTGACAGCAGGGCGAGAGCCGCTCTGGCGACAGGAAACAGAGCGCATGTTTACCCGCCTGAATCAGGCTGTGCCCTTGACACTCAATGCCATTGCCAAAGGCGAGATCGTCGATCGGGTCTGCGACGTGGTGCTGGCCTCCTCGGAGAGTCTCTTTGAGGTAATTGTCAATATCGGCGGGGATCTCTGTGTGCGTGGCGAGAGGCCCGTGGAAGCCACGGTCTCGGGTGAGGTGGAAAATAGCCCGCCACTTGCGCGGGTATGGCTGTGCAATCAGGCGCTGGCGACCAGCGGAAGCGCACGGCGTGGCCTGCACCTACACGATCCGCGCACCGGGCAGCCGGTGACCCATATCGCGAGTGCCTCCGTGCTTGCGCCCCGTGCTCGCGTGGCCGATGTGCTGGCGACGGCGTTTTGTGTGCTCACCATAGAGGAGAGCCTTGCTCTCGCGGAGAACGAAGAGGGCGTTGCGTGTCTGCTGGTAACGGCAGAGGGAGAGATCGTACGCAGCCCCCGCTGGGCAGATTGGGAGAAAAAGAATGCAAAAGAAACCATGGGACAGTAGCCTGGAGCTACTGATTAACTTCGAGATCAATAACCCCGGCCAAGGGGGCTATCGTCGTCCGTATGTGGCGGTCTGGATTGAGGATAAAGAAGGTAGCCCAGTGCGCACGCTGGAGCTCTGGTTCCAGCAGGGAGGGCGCGGGATGCGCTGGCTCCGTGACCTGCGTGCCTGGGTGCGTGGCGAGAGCCTGCGCAAGCTGGTGGACGGCGGCGATCTGGCGGCGACCTCATCGAGTCCCACCCGCCAGCCGGGCAAGTACAGTGTGGCCTGGGACGGCAAAGACGATAAGAAAAAGCCCGTGGCTCAGGGCGAGTACTTTATCTGCGTGGAGGCCGCTCGTGAGCATGGTACCTACCAGCTCATTCGAAAGAGCTTCCCCCTTGCCAATAAGCCGTTAAAGGCCGACTTAGGCGGCAATATCGAGATGAAGAGCGCGGATATTGAGCTCCGAAAAAAGAGATAAAGCGCCTCGCCCGCTCAGGCTCCGTATCCACTCCGGGATGCGCTGGCTCCATACCTATCTCTCGCTCCTGAGCTTGCTCATGGTGCTATTTTTCAGCATCACGGGCCTGACGCTGAACCATGCGGACTGGATCGTAGGGAGCCTGCGCCAGAGCGAGAAAACGGGCCAAATCCCACCGGAGTGGTTGAGTAGCGGGGAGCCCAAAAAGCTGGAGATTGTCGAGAAGCTCCGGAGCGAGTTTGGCGTGCGCGGAGCCGTCGAGGAGTTCCGGATCGACGACCGGGAGTGCACGGTCGCTTTCAAAGGCCCTGGCTACTCCGCCGATGCGTTTATCACGCGCACGACGGGGGCTTTGCAGCTCACCGTGGCGGAGGAGGGCTCTCTGGCTGCGCTCAACGACCTTCACAAGGGCCGTCACACCAACAAAAGCTGGTCGTGGGTGATTGACATCTCCGCGATTGTCCTCACGCTCATCTCCCTGACGGGGCTAGGGCTCCTGTTTTACCTCAAGCGCATCCGCACGGCAGGGCTGCTGGTTGTGGCAGGGGGGGCCATCCTCCTCTTCCTCTTTGCCCGTCTGACTCTGGGCTAAGTTTCTCTCGAACCCACCCGCCTTCGCTCGTCCCTCGCTTCGGCACCCTCCCTCAGGGCAGGGAGGGGAAATCTCCCCTCCTCCCAGGGTTGGGAGGAGGGGCCGGGGGAGGAGGGATTAAGGGAGGAGGGCTACCGGATCACTTTGCCTTTGACATCGAGAAACCACGAGGCACACAGGTCGTTGCCGAAGGTCTTCCAGTCATCGAGCATCCAGACGACTTTCTTGTCGCGCGTGACTTCAACGATCTGGGGGTTCTCGGGGCCGGAGTGGGTGTTGCCAAACGCGACATTGCCGTTGGGGAGCACCTGAACCGTGGTGACCCAGCAGAGGTGGATCGGGCGGCCATCGGGGCGCTTGAGCTCGTCGCGCTCGATGCTCCAGACCACCTTGCCCTCTTTGGTGACCTCAAAGACGCGGTTGTTGTTGCCGCCGCCGATCATGGTGTTGCCATTCTTGAGGCGTAGTGCATTGAAAACGGAGACCCCATGGCCGTCATGGCCACCGGTGGCAGGCTGATTGTTGAGATCAATCTTGTACTCCCAGACAATCTTGCCTGTGCCATCGTACTCACGGACAACTCCCATGCCTTCGTGAGCCACGAGGTAGTTCCCATTATCCAGCTTGCGGACGCGGCGGGTGTCTCGGTGTGAGTCGGGCGCTTCTACCGTGAGAGGCACTTCCTTGACGATCTTGCCGTCTTTATCCACCTCGATAATGCGCTTATTGCCCGTCTCCGCGATCATGGTCAGGCCATCTTTGAGGCGCTGGTAGCCGTGGATCTCGATGCGGCCCGTGTACGGAGCCACCGGCTTGCTCTCCCACTTCCAGACGACTTGCTTGTCCTTGGTCATCTCCACAATCGTGGCGGGGCCGGTGTGGAGCAAGAAATTACCATTGGGAAGCACCGAGAGATCGTGCGAGTTGAAGCGGCACTCCACCTCCCACTCCACCTCGCCCTTCTCGTTGAGAACAACCACACGGCCCTTGTCTTGGGCGATGAGCTTGTGGGTGACAGGCTTCTGGGCGAAGGCAGGCGCTACAGTCGCGGCAAACAGTGCCGCTAAAAGATACCGACGGGTGATATTTTCCATGCCTAGTAGTTCACCACGCCAGCGCAGAATCCTTCTTAGCCGCGGCTCAGCGTGATGACGCGATCGCCAATCTGAATCACCACATGCCCACTCTGGATCTGGTACGAGCCGAGCAAGTAGAGGCCGTTGTCCTCACAGAAGGCGATCTTACCGTTGCTAGCTGCCCAGAGACCACTGGTGCGCTCGACAGTATCGCCTGAGTCGAGCGAGACGCCTTGGCCAATCGCGATGGTACGCGACCAGCGGCTCTCCAGGAACTTCCCGTCGCCGCTGAGCTGGTAGGTGGTGCTGCTATCGGTGACACTTGAGGCTTGCTGCCGTCCTACGGCATCGCGCGCATCGCGGGACTTGGTGGCCGTTGTTCCCTTCCAGCTTCCCAGGAGACGACTATCCCGCTCCGGAGCGCTGGCACTCACCGCCGCGAGAGCACTTTGGAGCGCCGCCTCTCGTGGGGCGATCTTGGCCTTGAGGCCCAGCGCGAGCACGGCCGCAATCTGTCCCTTGGGCTCCGAGAAGAGGCAGCGGGCATAGATGCTACTGCCACGCCCATTGTTTCCCTGAAACGTCAGGCCGTTGCTGTCTTGGCCAGTACGCTGGAACGTAATTCCCTTGCCAAGAATCAGCCCCCCCTCGCCGCCTGCTCCATTGAGTACCAGCTCCGTAAACTGTCCCAGACGGGGATCGGTCTTGCTGGTGACTCCATTTGCCTCGCCTACTAAGAGAAGATAGGTCTCATCGCCATCAAGCTTGGTGGCTCCGGGAGGGAGCAGGGCCAGAACCGGCCCATACGCCTGCACCTTCCAGCCCTTGGGGAGCCCGATCTTTAGCCCCGCAGGGTGCTGGTAGGCTCCCGCCAGCGTGGGAGTCGCACGGGGTTTGGAGGTGGTGCTTGGCTTGCTCGTGGGAGGATTGGCAGGCTTGGGCTTTGTTGGCTTGGGGGCTTCTTCAGGGACGGCTCCGCCGGTGCGGCTGAGGCTCATCACTTCTTCTTCGTTGCCAAACTTCATCACAAACTCGATCCCGGCTCCCTTGCGGCGAATCTCAAACGGGAGATTGATACCTTGGTAGGTGAACTGTCCGGTGAGCTTCTTACCATCGGGCGAGGTGGTGCCTGAGAGAGTAGCCGTTGAGGAGCCATCGTGAAAGGTTCCCGTGACCCCGCCGCTCCCGTCTTGCTTTAAGGTGACTTTGATGTTGCCACCGTCTTGCTTGCCGGTGTAGTCGCCAGAGAAACTCTGGAGGTGCGCAGGAGCCGCAGCGATGAGTGCGGGTAATGCTAGGGGAAGAAATAAAGTCATGACTAGTATCCTTTCCAGCCTCCGCCACCGCTGCCAACCATGACGCGCACTTCGAAGGTGTGCTTCCACCAGCCGGTGCGCAGATCTTCGGCATTGGGGCCGGGGGCGTTGGACGAGAGATAGACGGCGCTTCTGTACTCGCCCCCTGCCAGGCGCGCCGCCGAGACGACAAAGCCGATCTTGACACTGGCTCCAGGGGGCAACACTAAAGGGAGTGTGGTCGGGCGGACATTGAGCCAGGCATGCTGAGTGGCGACCATCCGAATCAGAAGGGTCGCGTCCCCCTCGTTCTTGGCTTCAATTGCCATAAGTCCACCGCCACCCTGAGGCACCAGCGGACGATCGGGCTGGCTACAGACCAGCTTGGCGATTCCTTTGGTGGGGGCGGGAGTGTTCTGCTCGGTGAGCGCGGGGACGATGGTCTTGGGCAAGTCCCCAAAGAGCGGCGGAGGGAGCCCTGGCTGTCCTGGTGCCTGCGAGGCAATCGTGGCGACGGCGGTTGCGTTTTGGCGCGGCAAGGGGGCCGTTGCTAGCCTCTCCAGGCCAGAGAGAACTTCTCGCAGGCCGGAGATTGTCTCACAGCGCAGGGTGATCCCTTCCACGCGGCTCCGCACGGTCGGGTTGGCAAACGAGCCTGTTATAGGCAGCAGCGCCGCGATCAGCTTGGCGGTTGCCTGAATGTCGTTCTCGGTGGTCAGCGCCCCATTGTAGATCGCGCGGTGGTGGGGAGCGGCAGGGTCGGTGGCCCCAAAATCGGTGAGCATGACAGCGCCATCATCGGCAACTAAGATATTCTCGTAGGAAATCCCACCATGAGGAAGCTGTCGGCTGTGGGTGTACTCCAGCGCATCTAAAACCGGCAAGAGGAGCCGCCTGAGAGTCTCCAAATCAGGCCGTCCGCCTTGTGCTGAGAGCCGCTGGCGCAGGTTCTTGCCCCGTGCGACATCACGCACCACGTAGAGCTGGTTTTCATCCAGGAACCAGCGCCGGGTCTTGGCAATCGCGGGATGCTCCAGAGTGAGAGCTTCCGTGAGCCGCGCGCGGTTCGTCACGGAGGCGAGCCGCTTCACCAGCACCGGGCGCTGCATCAGGGGATCGCGTGCCAGCCAGACCGTACTGCCAGGAGTTGGAGTCTCCACGGTACTGGGGCTCTCAAACATGCTTAGGATGGTGGTCTCTGCCATAAGAAAAGTATTGCTCTATTATACGGCTAGCTTAGAGCCAAGCTATAGAGAACACCGTTGGTGGCGGTGAGAAATATTGCACCATCGGCGAGGGCGGGGGCAGCGATGATCTGGGAACCGACGGTTCCAGTCTCGTAGATGCGCTCCATGGTCTTTCCCGATGAGGCTCCGTAGATATCGCCATCGGTGACACCAAAGATCAGTGAGCCCCCCATCACCACAGGCGACGAGCGCACGGGGCGGCGGGTTGGGTAGCGGCGCACAGCACGGCCCATCGCCGCACTGACCAGATGAATGCCGTCTTCCGCGGGCACGTAGAGTAGGCTCCCATCACAAGCTGGTGTCCCCGAGAGTGCGGTGTTGGTGACCTCTACCTGCCAGAGCTCCTTGCCCGTCTGGAGAGCGTGGGCAAAGACCTTGCCGGACTCCGTGGCGGAGTAGACTTTATCGTCGAAGGCAACCGGAGCTGCCTGGAACTTCCCGAGGCCGTGGGAGCGCCAGAGCACTGTGCCCGTCTCGAGCTCGACACAGGTCAGAGTTCCGCTGTCGTCATGCACCAGAATCTTCCCATGAATGAACGCAGGAGCCGTCATCACTGGGCCATCCAGTGGCGTAATACAGATCCCATCCCCACGCTCAGCTGCTACCTGGGCAAGCGCACCACCATCGGGGGTGACAAGGGGCACGAGAAGCGGCGAGCCGGGCGTGGAGGGCACGGCAGCTCCATAGACCTTGCCCTCCAGAGTGCGCTCCCAGAGACGCGTACCCCGCAGCACATCCATGCAGACCAGGAGGCCCTCGACTGTGGCGGCGTAGAGCTTACCCTCGTTGATCGTCACCCCGCCGCGCTCCGGGTAGACGGGATCCGCGATCGGGTACGGGTCCCAGAGAGGGGCACCCGTATCGCTCTGAAAGGCGAAGATATGGGCATCCCCTTCGGTGGTGGCAGCGGTCGAGGCGACGAGGCCATACGCGGCGACGGGAGCGCTCCAGTAGAGGACTTGCTCGCGACGAGCCGGGGGCACCGATGGGTACGACCAGCGACGGGTAAGGGAGAGGCCCCCTCCTTCATGTGTGGGCGGGAGTCCAATACTAGCGGGCTCACGGGTGCCAAAGTGGCTGGGGTCACCGCCCAACGCGATCCAGTCCCGAAGCCCTCGGACGATATGCGACTCGTCGGCGATGCACTGCTTGGCACGCCATGTATTGGGAGTGGAGCAGATAGGGCAGGGGCGCAAGCGCTCGAAGCAGTACGGACAGATCGCCGGGATCGTCGCACCGTCGGTGAGGTCGGCATCGAGTGTTTTCTCACACGAGGGGCAGATCGCCACGGGGAGACGCACGTAGACACGGGCACTCATCTGGGGGAGCGGCGAGGTTCCGGCTCCTCCGAGGCGCTGGCACTGGAGAGCAATCGGGCTTGCCGGGGCACCGCCTGCCTGAAGCTGAGTGCGGGCTCCTTCAATCTGAACCGTCACCGCAATGGCCTGCTTTTCTCCGGGGGCGAGGGCGGCCTCTTGCGGGGTGACACTAAGCCAGCTCGTCTCGCAGGTAAGCTTGACATACAGCGCCGTCTGTGCATCACTGTTGGTTAGATGGAAGCGGAGTACTTTGATGCCACCCGCCAGATAGTCTTCCGGCGAGAGGATCAATGTCCTTACGTCTGCCGGGAAATCAGTCTCATTAGAAGTCACTGCCAAATCGTCGGCATTTTAGCACATTTTTTAGCCTCGACGGTGTTTCTTAAAGAACTGCACGATTTTGTCAGGGGCGAGGCTCGGGTACTCATGGCCCCCATCGTGCATCACCACTTCAACGGGAACTTTGCTTCCATTGATTTTCTTTGCGGCATCAATTACGGCTTGCTGGCCCTCCCACTTCACAATCGGATCGTTTTTCGCTCCAATGTGCATCAAAGGACAGGGCTTGGCACTGCGAATCAGGCGCTCCCCACTTGCGGCCACGACACCCAGTGCTGCGAAGAGCTCGGGTTTCTGACCCCAGAGGTAGTAGGTAAAGCCGCCGCCGTTGGAGTGCCCGGTGCAGTAGAGCTGCTTCTCGTCCACTTTCCACTCTTGACGCGCCGTCTCCAGCATCGCATTGAAGAACTCTAGGTCCCGGTTGGGAAGGAAACCTCCGCCGCCAAACATCATCCAGCCCGGCTTGCCGCCCTGAGGATCTCGTGGAGTCTTGGTAGGCAGCCCATTGGGATAGACAAAGATCGCCTCAGGCCAGAGTTTTTGCAAGTTCCAGCGCCGGGCGCAGTTGCCTCCATTGCCGCCGTGGCCATGAAACCCAAAGACAATCGGTGCTCCCTCGGTCTTGGTGGGCAGCACGACAGTTGCGGTGCGCTTTGCGCCCTTCACACTCCACTCACGTTGTAGCTCTCTCATGCCGTTTACGACGCAGTAGGAAGCAGAGAGTTCACCGGGCGGCCCGTGACCAGCGCTCCGTTCTCGACAAAACTCTCCGGGCGGTCTTGGAGGGTGGCAATGAGCCTCTCGCGCCAGCTATCGTCTGGGCCTAGGTCGTGACACTCGTGGGGATCGCATGCCAAGTTAAAGCGCTGCTCCCGGCCCGTCCCCGACCACCAGATGTACTTCTCTTTCCCATCGGTGAGGTAGTGGACACTCTGCCCAAACGCTGTGTGCTCCCCGTGGAGAAACTCCCGCACGGTGGCTTGCTCGCCCCGCGCCACAGAGAGCAGGCTCTTGCCGTCTAGCCCCTCAGGAACCGCAAGCCCGGCGGCGTCTAAAAGCGTCGGCATCACATCGCGCAGCTCCGCCACGGCGTCCGAGATCACGGTCTGGCGGGGGATTCCGGGGCCTTGCAAAAGAAAGGGGACACGGACACTTCCCTCGTAGGGCAGGACTTTGCGAAAGGCATTGTGGTCGCCCAGCAGCTCGCCGTGGTCGGAGACAAAGCAGATGATGGTGTCTTGGCGCAGGCCGTACTCCGCCAGCGTCTCGAAGAAGCGATTGAGGAGCAAGTCAATGTGCGAGATATGTCCAAAGTAGCCCGCCCGTGCTCGCTGCAAGGCTCGCGGTGAGAGCTTCGCCACGCTCGGATCGGCGCGCCAGCTATCGTCGAGTGACCCCAGAACTTCCGCGGCCCAGTCCCCCACAGGTGGGGCGGGCATGGGGTCATGGACATACTGATCAAAGGCCCACTGTGGCGGATCGTAGGGCGGGTGTGGGCGATGAAATCCCAAGTACAGAAAGAACGGCTTGCGCGTGTCGCGGCGGCGCAAGAAGTCCTGGGCCTCGCTCACAATCCACGTCGACGGGTGCAAGGCTTCGTCTTTGTCCCAGGGCCGCGCGACTTGGGAGTTGCAGTTTACGCCATTGTCGAAGTAGTCGGCGCGTGGATCGCCGGTCTTCTCGCGGAGCCAGGGAAGATAGTCGTCTACCAGCCCCACATCACGCGGCTTCTTGCGGGCAAAGTGCAGGTAGCCGTCGTGGAGCAGCACGTTCTGAAAGCCGATCTGGCTGCGCTCGGGGAAGACATGAAGCTTACCGATGGCCTGAGTCTGGTAGCCATTTTTCGTAAACTCCGAGGCGACGGTCACTGGGAAGTCAAACGGGACGCCATCGCGGTAGCCCACTTTTCGCGTGCTGATCTGCGAGAGACCCGTGTAGAGCGTCGCCCGCGCCGGGATGCAGCTAGGCGTGGCAACGTAGGCTTTCGCAAACCGCGTTCCCTCTGCCGCGAGCTGATCCAGGTGCGGCGTCATCACCGTCGGGTGGCCCTCGCAGCCCAGCGCATCCCCGCGCCACTGATCCACACAGATCAAGACCACATTTGGATTCGACATGGTGCTAGTGTACTCAAAATAAGTGGGACTTGGTGTACAATTCGTCCATGAAAACGAAACTTGCCCTGGTTTTGACCCTATCCCTTCTTGCGTTGCCTGCACTGTGCAAGGACTTCTCGATCCAGCAGGTGATTGGCAGGGCTCCCAGGCAGGTGGATGCCGCCATTGGGAAGCCGCTGAGTATTGGCGAAGGGGGGACATTTCGTGAGTACGGGACGAAGCGCTCGGCCTGGTATGTCCGCTTTGCCAAGAGCAAGGCCACGGTCGCCACGGTCAAGTTTCGCACCGCCTTCCCCACCCCCGAAGCGGCCCTCCAAGCCATTGGCCTGAATCTCAGGAAAGCCAAGCCGATCAAGACCACTTTTCTGCTCCGGCGCTGGGCAAATCTCCGGGGGATGTCCGTTATCACAGTCAGTAGCCTAGACGGCAAGCGCTGGGACACGGTCGAGGTCGAAAAGTAGCTAGCCCAACAGACCCACCGCCTCTTCATTACGACAACCAGAGAGGCCCACCAGTGGCAATCAGGTATGCTTGCGGCTATGGCGATTGTGGCGTATGTTTCGGGGCATGGGCTGGGGCACTCGGCGCGGGAGGTGACGATCTTGCGGGACTTGCCTCAGGAGATTCCGCTCTACGTGAAGACGGTGGCTCCCGAGTGGTTCTGGCGTGCGGAAGTCAAGCGCTCCTTCACGCTGATTCCTGAGTCTTTCGATGTCGGCTGCCTCCAGACGGACTCCATGACGGTGGATCAAGCGGCGACAAAGGCGGCCTGGGAGGCGCAGAACCAGCGCAACGAGGCACGCCGCGCAGACGAGATCGCTTGGCTCAAGTCTATTGGCGCGCGGTTGGTTGTAACGGATGTCGCCTCGTTTCCTCTCACGCTGGGGGTGCCCTCGGTGTGCGTGGCCAACTTTACCTGGGTCGATATCTACGCCGAGTACGCGGGCTTTGAGGCCATTGTGGCGCAGCTGGAGGCGGAGTATGCCCAGGCCACGCTGCTGCTGGAAGCTAGGCTCGCGCTCCCAATGGCCTACTTCCCTCGCCGAGAGTCGGTCGGCCTCGTGGCGCGAGTAGGGGAAGCCTGTGTGCTTGGACGAGGACGAAGCGCCTTGATCTACGCGGGAAACTGGGGGATGCCATTTCCGTGGCCAAGCCTGGAGCGCTTTACGGACTGGACGTTCTACACGCTTACTCCACCGCCTAAGCCCTGGCCCCGCAACCTGGTGGTGCTGGCCCGAGAGACAGTGCGGCACGAGAATTTGGTGGCATCGGTGGACTGCGTGATCTCTAAGGCAGGCTATGGCCTCGTGGGAGAGTGTATGGCCGCTGGGACACCGCTAATCTACGGGCCGCGTGCTGGTTTTGCCGAGTTTGCCGCGCTGGATGCTGCCCTACAAGCCTGGGACGGTGGCATCCGACTGGAGAGTGAGGCGTTTCTGAGTGCAAGCTGGCCGCTTGAGAGCATCCCCGCAAAGGGAAGTGTCTCTTCCCTCCCTGCGCCAGCGGCTGCCGCATCTGTGGAGCGACTGGTAGCAATATGGCGCGTCTAAAGCCTAGAAAAGAGCGGCTAGTTTCCGAGGTAATAGAAAAACAGCACGAGTGGAGCTAGGTTTAGCCCGATGGTAATACAGAAGGG